>DATLBY010000212.1:0-6136 GCA_035526665.1 Bryobacteraceae bacterium | reverse complement strand
GGTGGCGAGCTGCTGCGCCGCATTCAGAATGATATTGCGCGCCACCATGTCGCCCTCGCTGGCGGCGGCATCCACCAACTTGGAATATCCGGCAATCCGCGGCCTGGGATGCTCCGCCGTGTATAGCGCGTGCATCATGTCATTGGCATTCTGGGTGGCTGTTTCCGATAGCAGGATGTCGCGCAGTACGGTCGCGGGTCCCCAGCCCTCCTCGTGGCGGAGAACAGCGCGTACGGCCTGTCTGGCAATATCGAAACCGCCGCCCTCATCGCCGTAGATGTAGCCCCAGCCGCCCGCCCGCGCGGTCTGGCCCTTCGCGTTCCGGCCGAGGGAAATGGAGCCGGTGCCCGCGATGATGATGATTCCCGGCTGCCCGCCGGTAGCGCCTGTGAGAGCGATGGCGGCATCGGTGGTGAGGATGCGATTCTGCGCCCCGAGGATTTCGTCCAGGATCGATTTCTTGTCCGCTGGCCCGCCGCTGAAGCCGAGACAGGCAGCTTGAAATTCGACGCTTTCGGAATCGAGGCCGGCTTGCAGACAGGCTGTGGCGATGCAGCCCCGGATGGCGCGAACAAATTTCGGCCGGCCTTCCGCCGCACCGACGTGATTGCAAGGCCCCCCGCTACCGAGGCCGATCACGCGGCCGGTCTCATCGCCGATCATCGCCGTGGTGCTGGACTGTCCGCCGTCTATGCCGAGATAGAGATGCAAGGTTTTACTCAATGTGATAAATCCTGGCGCCGCCCTTTTCGTCGAGCAATTTCAAACCCCACTGGCGCGCGTTCGTATGGAAATCGTCCGCTCCGAAATCGGAGTCCTCAATCTCAATGTAGTTCACACCCGCGCGCTTCAATTCCGCGGTGGCGGCGCGGCGCAGACCACTCTGGCTATGCAGCGGGCCGTCGGCGGGAGCTTCGCCCAACGCGCGCCACTGCCCATCCTCGCCGGCCCCTTCGAGTTTCAGGCGTACCTGGTATTGATCGCGGGAACATTCCAAACGGACCAGATCCATCGGCACGGCCCGGCCGAGATCGACCTCGATGAACATGCCGGGATAGAGCGAGTGATGCGCGCTCCAGCGGGTTACATAGCTGTTGTCGAAGGCTTTCTGTACATCCCACGGGTTGGGGTTCGCCCGCACGCGCCACGCCCCATCACGTGGAATATCCGTGCCCGCGGAGAGGATGCGAAACTCCATCACACTCCAGCTCTCCAGTCCGCGCGCGGCTGTCTGAGTGACGCGAAGATGGCGCAGTGGCCGGGGAGTAAAATGGAACTCGCGCGGCCATAGCGACTGATAATCCTCGATCAGGGAGATCAACAATGCATCGCGCAGACTCGCGTTGAAGGCGGACTGGAAGCCGACCAGGATGTCGCGCGAGGTGTACGCCTCGGCGACATTCTGCCCGAAGGTAAACACCTTTCCACCGGGAGGCACTACTCCGTCAATCATTCTCGCGGTCAGGTAGCCGCGTGTTTTCGAGAGTAGAAATCGCTCCTCGGGGACCAGGCGCAAAGCTGCCTTGGTGGGGATTCGCTCCAGCCGCCAGGCGCTCGCGTCGGCATATAGAGGGATATTCGAGGGCCAGGAAGCGAGCATGTGCGCAATGGCCAGGCTCACGGCGGCGGCCGGCGCATTCCGGAAGGCGAGCGCCATGGCAAGCGACCAGAAGGGCAGAGATGGAATCAGGAAGCGCGTGCCGATGTTCCCGGCGTAGCTGAGGGTAAAGACGGCAGCAGCCAGCAGGAGCTGCCGGCCTGCCGGCCATCGCAAAGCCAGAAGAGAGAGGGGCACGAGCAGAAAGAGGGGTCCTACCAGGCCTCCCAGACGCAGCCCGTGAATGGTGGTTTCGAGCGGAATCTCACGATCCTTTACGTCATTGAAATGCCGCATCTGCGCGCGGTAATCGCGCTCGAAATCGGGATGCACGTAGGGATTCGGGAAGACGGTATTGAGGAACGGGGACACCGGGTTGCCGGCCAGAACGTAATTCTTGACCATCCACGGTGCGAACATCAGGGCGGCGCATCCGGCTACTATCAGCGCCGGCCGCGGGCGTCTGGCGTGCCACAGCACCATGGCACACGCATAGACAATGGCGAGCGCCGCCGTATACTTGATGGCGAAGGCGAAGCCGGCGAGCAGTCCAATCACAATGAGCAGGCCGCGCTGCTTTTCGGCGATCCAGATCTGGATCACCAGAAAGAGTGTGAACAGGACGCAGGCGACCGCCACATCGTTATACGCGCTGATGCCGTCAATTCCGACGATCGGGCTGGCGAATGCGAAAATGGCACCAACCACGCCGGCCGCGGGAAATCCGAAGCGCCGGGCATAGCTCCACATGGCGAGCGGCAACGTCATAAGAAACCCGCAGTGGACCAGCGCGGCCGCCGAGTGCCGTCCGATGGAGAAGGCGAACAGGAACAGCATTTCGGTTCCCTGCGACAGGTTCGCGTACATGTTGGTGGCGATGCGATGGAAGCCGTGCTCCCTGAGGTAGCGCGCCACCAGACCCAGGTGATAGGTGACGCCATCCGGGCTGAACTCGGGAGCCATCGCATTGCTGAAGTACAGGAAGCCAAACACGCTGTACGCACACCAGAAGAGGCATTTCCAGCGGCAGGGCGCCGGGGGCAGGGAATCGCCGCTCCGCCTCCAGCTATGGGTACGCCAGCAGAGCAGTAAAACAAGGCTGCCCAACGCGAGAAACACTCCTTTGCGCGCGCCGCCGGCGGCACAGATGGCAAACACGATAGTGCTCAGCAGAGCGGAACCGCACACGAAGCGGACCACCAGTTCCTCTTCGCGGTAGAGCCGGATCGCGAGCCTCCACAGCAGGAGGCTGCCGAGCCCGTAGGCTGACGCGAGCGTGAGAGCGGCCCCAAATAGGATGTACGCCGCCTGCCGCATTTACCTGATAAACCCGGCCGACTGCAGGGTGAATCCCAAGCGGGCTCCGTCGTCGGGCGATACCCATTCCTTGTCGATCGCGAGGGTGAGTATGTTGTCGCTGGTGGCGCTCAACCAGCCGGCCGGGACAGCCTTCTCGATGTGGCGGCTACCCGGAGTGTCGAAGTGAAAAACATCCAGCAGGCGCCCGTTCACCGTCACGCGGATGGTGACCGGACCAGTCTGTTGGAAAGTGACATCAGAGATTCCGAGGTCGGCCACAAACTTCCAAGGGTGCGTGCCGGGAGTTGAAAGACGCAGCGCCGGCTCCTTGCCGGTCCAGCGCCAGGTGGCGCCTCCTTGCGTCCGGATGTCTCGCACGAATTGAGCGGGCGCGTTTTCGTCGGCCATCTGCAGGAAGGCTTTGGGCAGCGGCGCAACGTCGGCGGCCGGCGAGGGCCGTTGCTCCGGGATGGCATACCAAACTGCAGGTCCGCCACAGCCGGCCAAGAGCAGGGCGGGGCCGAGGATCAGCGGGCGCACGTTAGATCGCATCGGAGACACTGGTGAAGGTGAAGTTATCCGCGAGGACGGGAGGGGCGATCATCCCTTCGCCCTCCCCGCCGCGACAGCGAACCGCCGCGCCGATCTGCCGGGCGTTCTGCAGCAGACGAACCGGACTCTCATTGAACCGTAGGTTGATGACAGGCTGTGTGACCTGTCCCTTCTCGATCAGGAACAGTCCATCGCGCGTCAGTCCGGTCAACTGGGCAGTCTGTGGATTGACTGTGCGGATGTACCAGAAGCGCGTCACCAGCAGGCCGCGTTCGGTTGCTTTGATCAAGTCATCGAGACTGCCGGAACCGCCTTCGAGAATCAGCGATGAAAATGAAATGGTCGGTGGTTGCGCCGCCTTGGAGGCCCAATAGCGGTCATAGGCCAGGCGCCGCACCACTCCATTTTCCACCCACGAGAGCGGCTTGGCAGGAAGACCTCCCTCGGCCCATGGAGCGGCTGGATAGCGGGGATCGAACGGGTCAGACCGCAGTGTCACGAAGTCGGGAAAGAGCTTCTCGCCCACGCGTGACCCGCCGCCTTTCCGGCTGAAAACCGATCGGCCCTCTTCAGCCATCCTGGCCGAGAAGGTGGGTCCGAGCAGTTGGACTAAATCGCTGACGGCGGTGGGCTCCAGCACCACCGTGTACTTACCCGGTTCGAGACGGACGGGCTTCTTCCAGGCGAGGCATTTTTCCGCCGCGCGCGCGCCCAGGATCTTGCCGCTGATCTCCGCGATCCTGACCGAAGGCTGCCCGGCCCAGCCTGAACTGCTCCCGTCAGGCGCGCGAACCGTGGTGCTGAGGCGGGCATCGGTGGCGCGTGAGTAGCCGAAATTGCCACGCTTGTTCGCGATGGCCTGGACGCCGGCGGTGCGTAAAAATAGTCCCGCGGCCGAAAGCTTTTTGGGCGCGGCTGCGTCAACGGCAGCGCGCACCTGCGCAATGAGAACCGGGGATTTCGCGGCGCCCGTTGCATCGTCCCAGTTGTCTTTAGACGTATACTCCTGCGGTCCCAGCGGCTCCACGTATTCTTGGTTGGCTGACGAAATGCCGGCCAGCTCCTCGGATCGCGCCACGGCAGCCCGCAAGGAGGCATCGTCGAAGAGGCTGGTCTCAGACGACCCTGTCTTCTGGTCGCGGGTGGAACTGATCACAAGGGAACGGTCGCGGCTGAGCCCGGCCTGGGTGATCCCGTTATTTGCGAAACGGACGAAGGCCTGCTCGGAGTCGCGGAGGGAGACAGCGCATTCCGGGAAGGTAGAGAAGGCGATGACCTTCTGTGCGATTGCGTGCGCCTGTTCGCGTGTCAGCATCAGTCCGTCTCAATCACGTTGATCTGGCGGAAGCGAGCGGGCGAGCAGCCGTGGCTGATGGAGTTGACCTGCATCGGCTCTCCTTTAGCATCACGGGCGCTGCCATAGAGCTGCCAGTAGCTGCGGCCGGTGATGGCGTCGCAGGCTTGCCAGAATTCCGTGGTCTTGGCCTGGTAGGCAACACGCGACACCATTCCGGCCTTCCTGCCGCCTTTGATTTCCCAGAAAGCGTCGCCGCCGAACTGAAAATTGTAGCGCTGCTGATCGATGGAATAACTGCCGCGGCCTTCAATCAGGACGCCGTCATCGATGCCGCCGATCAGGTTATCGAGGGTGGTCTCGGGCGGCCCCGGTTCCAGCGACACATTCGGCATTCGCTGAAAGGGGACGTGCGACCACGACTCGGCGAAGGAACAGCCGCGCGACTCCTTCTCGCCGACCAGATGAGCCTGATCGCGCGTCGTCTGATAGCCGGTGAATAGCCCCTTTTCGATGATGGGGAACCGCTTCGACTTTACTCCATCGTCGTCATAGCCGACTGTGGCGAGGGCCTTCTCCGTGAGGCGGTCACCATAGAAGTTCACAATGCCGCTGCCGACGCGCTCTTTCCCGAGTTTGTCTGGCGTGAGGAAACTGGTGCCGGCGTAGTTGGCTTCGTAGCCGAGGGCGCGATCGAGCTCCGTGGAATGGCCGATGCTTTCGTGAATGGTCAGGAACAGGTGGCTGGGCATCAGCACCAGATCCTTACGTCCTGGCTTTACGGACGGAGCATCCAGGTGCTCGACTACTTCTTCGCGGATTCGCTGCGCATTCTCCTTCAGGTTCATCTGCGGGACAAACTCATATCCGGTGGCGAGCGGCGGCGGGATGTAATTGCGGCTTCTGGATATACCACCCGCCACATTGACGGCGGTCGCGTTCACCACCGCGAACGTCTGGATGATGAGCTGCTGGATGGAGGAGCCTTCCGAAGATGCGAAATATTTATCTTCCGAGTGAAAAGTAAGCATTCCAGCGCCCGAAAAGACGCGCTTGCCTTTCTTTATCTCACCGGCGGCCTCGCGCAGCAATTCCAGCTTCTCCGCATTGGGAACATCGAACGGATTGCGCTCAAAGCTGGACGTCCAGGTGTCGCGGTAGGCTTTCACCGGCGCCAAAATAACGGGCCGGGTCTGGATGGCGGCATTCGCGCGCGCAACGATCACGGCCTCTCCTGTTACGCGGGCGATCTCTCCCGCCGTCACGATAGGCGACGCGGCGAAGCCCCAGGAGCCATTAGCTATCACGCGGACACCAAAGCCGAAGCTTTCCGAATCACTGATGCCGGGCACTTCGAGCGTCTTACCGGTGCCGCGTTCCGGGCTCTTGCGCAG
>DATLBY010000211.1:0-7156 GCA_035526665.1 Bryobacteraceae bacterium | reverse complement strand
AGCAACCAGTTCGATGGCAACTCAGTAGGCAGATCCCGAGCCACATCCAGCGTGATCTCAATCTCGCGGAAGCGGTCGAGCAGCGTGCCTATCTCATTCACAAAAGCTAATCTGCCGGCGTTCAGATAAGCAATGTGGGTGGCAAAACTTTCAATCTCGGCTAAATCGTGAGAAGCCAGAAATACCGTCGCCTCGGGCGTCCTCGCGAGTATGCTTTCGACGAGCTGCTCACGGACCAACACGTCGAGGCCGCTGAACGGCTCATCCAGCACAATCAGCCGAGGGCGGAACGCTAGAGCGGCAGCCAACATTGCTTTCAGCCGCATTCCCCGCGACAGCGCGTTCAGCGTGCGATCCAGCGGCAACTCGTATACCCGTACCAGTTCGGCGGCGTCCTTGTCCCGCCAGCGCGGGTAAAAGTTCCGGGCGTACGAGAGGAAGTAGCCGACGGTCATCCAGCCGGGTATCTGCTGATTTTCAGAGACATAACCGATTTGGGCGAACTGATGCGCGGCCAGCGAGCGCGAATCCGTGCCGACAACTTCGGCCCGGCCCGACGTGGGTGAGTGAATATTCAACACCGTCTTGATGGCCGTAGTCTTGCCGGCTCCGTTCGCACCCATCAGAGTGAAGACAGAGCCCTCCGGCACATCGATTGTCAGATTGTGGAGCGCTTCCACACGAGGGAATACTTTGGTGAGTTGTTCAGTTCGGAGCAGGCTGCTCATCGTTTTTCCTCCGTGATTTCCAACCGGCGCCAGTGTTCGTCGATAGCTGCGTGCAGATCCGCAAGCGTGAGATGCAGCCGTTTCGCTTCCACCGTCAACTGCTCCAGCTCACGCCCCAGTAAGCGGCTGCGCTCCACGCGAGTCGAGGGAGGGGGGCGGACCACCACGGTACCGATTCCGGGCCGGACTTCCAGGAGGCCCTCCGCTGTCAATTGCGCGACTACCTTCTGCGCGGTATTGGCGTGAATCTTCATGGCCTGGCTGAGAACGCGTACGGAGGGAAACGCATCTCGGGGACGAAGTTGGCCTGAGATCATGGCCTTTTTCGCGGCAAACGCCACCTGCTCGTGCACGGGAATCCCGGGGATAAAGGTAAGCCGGAACGGAATCATGAGGAGTCACGCTCCAAGGTACAGCGTCACAGGTGTAGTATGCAGCGTGTTACACCAAAATGCAAGCCCGAGATGAAGTCGTGACGTAGCGAGGAATATAAAAGTCGCTAGGTGGGAAGTTCAGCAGCGGGACGCCGGCCCGCCAGGCGCCTGCGCAAGTCCAAGGTAGCCGAGCGATGGCAGCGCAGGCACAGCGTGCGCAGATTCGCCAGGTCGCATTCCCCGCCCCCCTCGGCCACCGGTAGGATATGGTCGGCATCCCATAAACTGGAGCGCTGCTTCGGCTTCAGGCCCCATTCGGCGAGCGCCAGCGTACGGCGGCGCCAGGGCATCCTCTTGATGCGATGCCATTCCGAAACACAGTCGAGCCCGCACTGAGCACACCGGCCGCGGTCGCGCGCCAGCACTTTCTCCCGCAAATACCCCGAATCGCTGCGCAGCTTCCATTCGTGCACGCACCATTCGGAGCAGAACGTCAATCTGCCCTTGGGAACTTCCAGACTGCACCAGCGGCAGAGGGCGCGTCCATTATCACCCTTAGGAAGACTGCCGCGAACCGCGCGGCCGCCCCGCATGGTGCGCTGGGTGCTCACTTATTTCAGCTTTCCGTATCCATGAAGTAGTAGCCGATCATGTGGCACACGATCATGTGCGCATCCTCGATCCGTCCCATGTGCGGCACAGCCACCTGGATATTCAAATGTGCCAGCGGCCCCAGTTTGCCCCCATCCCGGCCAGTGAGAGCGATCGTCTTGCACCCAATCGAATTGGCGTACTCCATGGCGCGCAGTACGTTGGGAGAGTTGCCCGATCCGCTAATGCCCATCACCAGGTCGCCGGATTGGGCGAAGTTCTTTAGCTGCTC
This sequence comes from Bryobacteraceae bacterium, assembly GCA_035526665.1. Lineage (GTDB taxonomy): Bacteria > Acidobacteriota > Terriglobia > Bryobacterales > Bryobacteraceae > DATLBY01. The sequence goes on along the minus strand of DATLBY010000211.1, from coordinate 5,171 downwards.
CACAAAGACCGAGTCGTAGCTGACGTCGTTGGAATAGGCCGTCATTGTTGGGAGCGAGTCGGTCAGCGCCATGATTCGGAAGCGGGTCTGGCGATTGAAGCTGGCGCCCTTCACCATGTCGCAGGTAAAGTGCGATGCGGTGGACGCGCTGCCGCCGTTGCCGCACACGAAAATGTGACGGCCCTGGGCGCGGGCCTCCTTGAACAACTCAATCGCCTGTTCCACCTGCGTCAGGTCGATCTCATCCATTGTCGCGATCAGTTCTTTTTTGTATTCTTCCGCAAAGGTCATAAATTTCCTTGCCGCGCCAGGGCTAGAGCTCCGTACAACACACTGTCGTCTCCCAGTTTCGCCGGCACTACATCGAGCCTGGCCCGCGACCAGCTAGTGATCTGCCGGCGTAATTCGGCCTTCAGCGGGGTAAAGAGCCTGTCTCCGGCCTTGGCAATGCCGCCGCCGATTACTATTCTGGCAGGGTTGAGCAGCATGATCGAGCATTTGATTCCTAGCGCGAGGTCCACCACATAGCGTTCGACAAAAGAGGGGATGCCCATCAGATCCCGGGCGGTACGGCCATGATCCCGTTCCAGCCATAGACCACAACACATTCGCTCGAAACAGCCCCTGGAGCCGCAAAGACACTCCGGCCCGTCCGGCCGGATCGTCAAGTGTCCGATCTCTCCGGCATACGAGTCGGCGCCCCGGTATATGTAGCCCTTACTGATGATTCCGCCGCCTATACCCGTGGATAGAGTTATGTAAAAAAGTGGATCGAATCCCTGGCCCGCGCCGTACAATGCTTCGCCCAGAGCGCCCAAATTCGCGTCGTTGTCCATCCAAGCGGGAATGCCAAGCTGTCCGGCGATCACCTGGGGGAGCGGCGTATCGCTCCATCCGCCGACGTGAGTCGAGAGGGCTATGCGCTGCGCCGGGTAATCTACCGGTCCACCGAATCCGATCCCACAGCATTGCAATGGAAACCGTTTCTGCCAAGCGCCCGCTATCCCGCTAATCTGAGAGAGCATCCAATCGCGGCCGCCTTCACGTTCGGTAGCGCGCGATTCGCGCTCCACCATCCGGTCGCCGTCGAATACTGCCATGGAGAACTTGGTTCCACCGATGTCAATCGCCAGCACCGTCATACCGGCCAGGAGGCTTCCGCCGCGAGGACCTCTTCCGGCGAAGCGGTGCCCGTTCCTTTTTTCATGATGGTTATGGACGCCACGATATTGCCGAAGCGGGCGGCATCTACGGGCGAACGTGTGATTGCATAGGCCAGGGCGGCGCCCGCCGAGAAGCTGTCCCCTGCACCGCAGATATCTACGGGCGCGGCGACAGGCCGCGTGGGTACCCGGGTCTCGCCGGCGGAGTTCACCACTGCCACGCCGTCCTGACCTTCGGTCACCAGCAGGAATTCCCCGCCGATCTCCTGGTGAAGAAGCCCCAGGTCCACGCGGCCGAAACGGCGCAAGCACGCCTGCTCCGCCTCGTCGCGGTTGGGCTTCACGATGACGCCGCGAAAGTGTTCCGGGCGCATGCGGGAATCCACCCAAATCACCTTCTCGGGGTGTCCGGCAGCCAGCTTCTGTAAGCACTGGCGCATCAGGGGTGTCACCACTCCGCATGTCTCCGTCTCGGCCTGATCGGAGACGAGGATGACATCGAAGGCATTCACAAAGGAGTCCAGGCTGTGAATCAGCTGCGCCTCGACATCGGCCGGCAAGGGGGCATTGTAGACAAAATCCACACGCGGTAAGTCTTCCATTCCTGTCCGCGCGTTAATCAGTTTGGTATAGGTAAATGTGTTGAAGTTAGGCGCTTTTACAGTCAACTCGACAGAGATTCGGTTCCGCGCTAAGGCACGCAAGAGCTCCATGCCCGAACCGTCATCGCCCACTGCGCCGAGAATAGTAACGCGCCCAGTTCCCAGGGCAACCAGGTTATTTGCAACCGTCCCGCCCGCTCCGGCCGTGACCACGGTGGACGTCACCGCCGTGCGCGGAATGCCCGTTTCGCGAGACGGTTGGCTCAACGCGGGATCGTAGGTGCACCAACGGTCAAGACAGATGTCGCCCACAACCAGAGCGCTCATTTGTCCCAGGCCGTGGAGAATTTCCCGCGCGTTCATCGCAGCAATTCCCGGCGCAATGCGGGGAATGTGGCTCGATGATTGCCGCAGATATAGATGCTTTCGCCGCCATCGGCAACTGTCCTGACGAGCATCGTTTTGTGGGGCCGGAAATAGTAGCCCGGATCGGACTTGGGAAGCTCCTCCTGCACGCCGCCGGCGATCGGGACCAGATCGAAAACGGCCGTCGTAAACCGCCGGATTTCCCGCTGCTGCTGGTGCGCGACGTTCCGTGCCATCGAAAGCGCTTTGAGGTACACTTCGGGCGCCATGACTGCCGATCCAAATGACAGGAGAACGCCGCCCTCCAGCCGTTCCACGGTACGCGCGAAGATTAAAAAGTCGCGGTAGCTGGCGGTGCCGACCGCAGCCCCAATACAATTCGGGTGCTGGTGCAGAATGTCATAACCAATGCCCACATGAACGGTCAGGGGCACGCCGGCGCGGTAGGCGGCAGCGAACACACTCAGCTCGCGATATGGGTAGTTGGAGCTCTCGATGCGCCGGCCGATGTTCTCGCCCATCCCCAGGTTGGTAGCGGCCGCTTCGGTAATCCAGTCATTCAGCTCCCCGGTCTCGCGCCACAGGCCAAATTCGCCTGACCGGATATACTTTGCGACACTCTCCGTGGTCGCTCCGATGCGCGCGAGTTCGTAATCGTGGATGGCGGCGGCGCCATTGACGGCAATGTGATCGATGAAGCCGCGCTCCAGCAAGTCGATGATATGACGATTGACGCCGGCTCGCAGAACGTGAGCCCCCATCATCAATACGCAGGCCGCCTTGTTTTCGCGCGCCGCTGAGAGACGCTGCGCCAGGACCGGAAGGGCCGGATCCTCGAATGGCGGCGCAGTATCCTCCAGCCGCATCCAATGATCCACGTGCAAATCATGGACCCGATCGGCAAGGGGCTTGATGTGAAGTCGCGAGCGGTCGAAAATCTCGTACCGGGACGGCATTCGGCTACCCGGTCACCACCGGCGTACTCTTTGTCGCGGGGAAGAGAGTATCAAACAGCTGATCGTGATTCAGAAAATTGGGAACAATGAAGTCGGCGCCGACGCCTACGAGCCTTTGCCGTTTCCACTCGTCCACCTCAGCGCAATCCGGTTCCGCGCTGGCGACGCCTACCGCTACGCCGCCCACCTGCTTCACGTTCTCGATCTCCACATAGCCGTCGCCGAATCCCAGGAACTGATCGCCGCTGAATTCCGCGGAGGCGATGATGCGCTGAATCAAAATTGCTTTCGAAAAGCTCTTGTAGTCATCGAGCGCTCCGAAAACTCCCTCAAAGTACTGCGTGACATCCAGCAGCCGGGCCTCCTCCGCCATGTAGGCATGATCGGTGCCGCTGGCAAGATACATCTTGATGCCCCGCGCTTTCAGACCCTCGAGCAACCGCCGCGATCCGGGGACCAGGTATTTTTCCGGTGAGACACGCCCCTGCTTCAGGTCGTCAATGCGGCTTTCAATCTTCACCCAGAGCCGGTCGAGGTACATCTTTTTATATTCGAGAGCTTCAAGAGGCTTGCCGCCCCGCTTCTCGATATTTTCGGCCAGCTCCAGCATCTGGTACATGGTCTGTTTGCCGGTGAGGCGGCCGACAAACTCCTCCACCACCGTTTGGAGCTGCTCTTCGCTTTCGCCCGATTTGGTTTCCGCCAGAAGCTCTACCATCATCGGAACCATTACGTCCATCCAGCCGGACCGGATGGTGGAGAGAGTGCCATCGAAATCAAAAAGCGCCACTCGCGCCCGGCCGGCGGAGACGCCCTGACGAATTATTTCAATCATTTTCTTCTTATTTTCTCATGCCCACGGCTGCCGGCTGGATCAGATCCCACGGCTTGCGTGCCTGGCGGGATAAAAGGCTGCTGGCTTCAGGAACATTGACAAAGTCCTCTTTCTCCGCATCCCAGTGCAGCTTTTGGCCGGTCTTATAGGCAATATTGCCAAGGTGCGCCACGATTGTAGAGCGGTGCCCCACCTCCACATCCGCGTTGGAGGCTTTGCGCGTCCGCAGGCTATCCACGAATTTTCTGGTATGCAGAGCCGTCGCGTCGGTCGTGTTCTCGTGACGCCGCGCGATGAAATCGTTATCCGGATAGATTTCAAAGCCGATGCGATCGGCAAAGAGGGCACCATTCGAGCCATAAAATGCCATTCCGTGAGGACGGTCTTCCGCTCCGCGGGCGTTGTAATACTTCATTCCCGGCGTGCGCCCTCCCAGACCATGCGCGCTGATATTGCAGGCTTCATAGCTCATGACGAAGCCGGGGTATTCGTAGGTCACCTGGAGCACGTCCGGCATTTGCCCGGCGTCATCCAGTTGGAACCGGCCACCGCTCGCAGCCACTGTCCGCGGTTTATCCACGCCCATGATCTGGTGCACGGTATCGAATCGATGGGTCCCGAAATCCGTGATGGTGCCGCCGGCGTAATCCCAAAACCATCGAAAGGTGGCTTGGAACCGCTTCGGATTGAACGGCACCTTGGGCGCAGGTCCCAGATACATGTCCCAATCGAGGCCGGCCGGAGGCTCAGAGTCCGGCGCTTTGCCGATGCCGTTCGGCAGCATGTTGGTGAAATTCCAGACACGCACGAAATGAACTTTACCGAGTTGCCCGCTTTGAATGATGCGCGCGACTTCCGGGAAATGAGTGGCCGACCGCTGTTGCGTCCCCGCCTGCACGATTCGATTGTATTTGCGCGCAGCCTCCACCATGGCGCGGCCTTCGCGAATATTGTGCGCCAGCGGCTTCTCCACGTAGACGTCCTTACCCGCCTCACACGCCATCACGGTCATGAGCGCGTGCCAGTGATCCGGAGTAGAGATTTGGACCGCATCCAGATCTTTCCGCTCCAGCAACTTGCGAAAATCCCGCAAAGATGCGGCGTCAGGCCCGGCCCAGGAGCGCGCTGCTGCCAAAGTAGGTTCATGCACATCGCAGACGGCGGCAAACTCGACTCCGGGTGAGTCGCGCATGTTCTTTGCGACATAGCGCCCCCGGCCGCCACAGCCGATTAGACCGATCCGGATGCG
>DATLBY010000210.1:0-38794 GCA_035526665.1 Bryobacteraceae bacterium | reverse complement strand
GGCTGATACGGTCCTCGCGGGCATAGAAGTTCGATAAGGAAAGAATCGGATCCTCACCCGGCCGTAGCGTGTCGATTACCCGCACGCTCCGGCGCAACAGCAGACCGGTTAGGCCGTCCACCTCTCCGATTACGAAGGGATAGCGCGGCCGGTTGCCACGCGGGTTCGCGGGTGTAATGTTACCCAGCCAGAAGAGGCGTCCCGAAGAGTGGCGGACGAGTTGCGAACAGGCGCTGGGACTGAAAAAGGGCTCGCCGTCCTGGTAGGTCCAGGGCTGGGGCGCGGCCCAGCGGCGGCCTCCATCGGAAGACACGGAGAACCAGCGGTAGCTGGGCAGTTCCGGTTGGCGGTCATTGGAACCCCGAAGCACCATCAACAAACGGCCGTCCTGGAGGAATGCAATCGTCGGTTCGTCCATGCCACGCGTGGAACGCGCCGGATCGCCGCGGATCAGATCCGACATTTCCCATTGGAGACCGCCGCCTTGCCAGCGGCCATGCAAAACAGCTGCTTCCGTATAGGTGTAGGCGCCGCGCGGATTGTAGAGTTTGTCGTCCGGTCCCAGCGGCGTAATCTGGACAGGAAGCAGGATGTTACCCTCGCGCGAGGAGATGGGTATGCAGGTTCGCTCCCCGAGCATCACACAATTCTTGCCCGTCCACACACCGGGCAGCGGATGCGTGCCGTCATATTCGCTCCCGGTGTGAATGATCTGGGATACGGGACCAAACGTTCGGCCGCTATCCCGGGAAATACGGAAGTAAATATTCCATTGCCTCAGCCCCTCCAGCGGGTCGTCGCCGGCAAGCACGCCCTCGGTCCAAAAATCGACATAGCGGCCCTTGGCGTCGAAATAGCCGCCGTGCGGGTGGCGCCGGAGCATGCCTCCCGGCCGTGCCTCGCGAATCCTCCTCTCCAAGGGAGCGGTCCAGGTCCGCCCGTGATCCTGGGAACGGCGGATATAGGCGGCATCCACTGTGTCAGACCGGGACCAACGCTCCTCCATCGAGAGCATATCGCCGCCACGCGGGGCTACGTAAAACGCGAAGCCCATGACTGCAATCCCTTCCGCGGGTGATGCAAAGAAGACCTCGCGGCGCGGCGGCGCAGCGGCCTCCAAACCCCAGGCCGCAGTTCCGAATAAGAGGGTGCGGCGCGAGTAACTCCCCGGCATTCTCAAATTAGCCGACGATCAGCGATCGCAGCTGGCCGATCTGCTGCAGGTGATTGATGTCGTGGCCCGCGAGGAGCGCAATATAGTCCAGGACGGTCTGGCTGCCGCGCTCGGCGTGAATGCCGGTCCGGCGCAGGTCCTCCGGACTTGCAACATGAAACAGTCGAAGATTGGCTTCTCGCAGGACACGGAAGCGTTCCAGTGTCGAATCGATTGGCTCCTGTTCGCGAGCCCATCCCATCACCCAGGCATCCTGATCGAAGCCGATAAGCCGCGGCTCCGGCTCGAAGAGAATCCAGCGGCAGCGCGCCCCCATCACCATCTCCACGTCCGCCAGATGAGCAATGCTTTCGTGAATGGACCACTTGCCTTCCAGCGGATGTCCCGCCAATTGATCCTTGCTAAGCCCGGCGGTCAACTCTACCAGTTTCCGGACAGTATCCGACAAAACAGCCATGGGTTCAGCATCGCCGAGGTAGGCGGCGTATGGATTGACTGAGGCGCCCATGTGCACATTATAGTGAAGCGGCAGCGGGCGTGCGGTACGTTGTTTAGAAGTATGAACGACGAACGGTATGCACAGTTGCTGGCCGAGGCGCGGCCCGGGATCATCGACTCACCGGAGGAGCATGAACGGCTGCTAGGTGTCGCCGAACGCCTTATGGAGAAGGCCGATTCGTTAACGGATGAAGAGGAGCGGCTGCTGGCGCTGGTCGTTTTTGTGATTGAGGCGTATGAAGCCTCAATCGACTCGGAAGATGAGGACGAGGATGCGGCCGGCGGCGCGACGGCGCGTCCTCACGAGACGCTGCAGCGGCTCATGACGGGGCGGGGATTGGAATTGGGCGATGTGGCCGATATTTTCGGCAATCCGCACATCGCCCGTGAAGTTTTGGCCGGCAAGAGGCCCATCACGCGCGGCCAGGCAAAGCAGCTCAGCCGCTTCTTCCAGGCTCCGGCGAAGATCTTCCTCGACTGACTCCCCGGCTTACTGCTTCTGCGCCAGGATGATGAGCCGTTGCGAGCCTAGCTGGTACGTCTGGCGGTCTACCCCGCCATATAGGGCAAGAGTCCGCAAACCCGCGTCCTCAAACAGCTCGCGGATTTCAGCAACCGTGTAAACGTGCTGCGAGATGCGGCGGGTATCCACCGTCCCGTTGCGGATGAACGTATATTCAATGTCTAGCCGGCTCTGGTACGGCTCATATGTATTGGAGCTGAGCATGATAATGCCGCCTACCTGAAACCAGCGGCTCCTCTGCAGCGAGGGAAGCAGCGATTCCGCAACAATTCCGGTTTCCAGCGCAACCCGTCCGCCAAGCTTCAATGCGCCTGCGAGCGCCGCAATGAACGCACGGTTGCCCAGCCTGTCGAGATAGCCGAAGCTATTGCCAAAACAAAAGGCTGCATCGAACTGTCCGTCGGAAGGCAGAGCGCGCATATCCCCGAGCCTCCACTCGATGTTGGGATCTTTGCCGCGCGCCTCCTCGATGAACTCCGGGGCAAAATCCACTCCCGTCAATTGGTAACTCCGGCCGGCGAGTTCGAGGGAGTGACGCCCGTTACCGCAGGGCACATCCAGCACTCTCGCGCCGGAGGTGAGGGCCAACTCCTGCTCCAGAAAATCGGCGTCCATTCTGGTCTGTTCCGGGGTGACGGCGTTGCGCCACATATCCAGGGCAACGCCATGAAAAAACGTTTCGTACCAGTTCTTCTGCATTCCTGATTCCTCTATCGACTGGAAGAAGTAGCGTGCAGGCACACTACGGGCGATGGGTTGCGGGAACGGGAGAAGTTAGCGGACGGCGATAATCACAGGCTGAGGTGAGTTTAGCAAACCCGAGGGATCCGGGGCTGTTACGCCAGGACGTCGCGAATGACCGTCCCTTCCACATCGGTGAGGCGGAAGTCGCGCCCGCTATACCGGTAGGTGAGACGTGTGTGATCGTAGCCAAAGAGATGAAGAATGGTGGCGTGCAGATCGTGAGGGTGCACCGGCTTGTCCACGGCTTTGAAGCCAAAGTCGTCGGTGGCTCCATAGGTGATCCCGCCCTTCACGCCGCCTCCCGCCAGCAGCGTGCTGAAGCCGTGGTTATTGTGGTCACGCCCATTCTGCACTTTCACCAGGCCGCTGACTTCCATCACCGGAGTTCGTCCAAATTCTCCGCTGACGATGACCAGGGTTTCCTTCAGCAGACCCCGGGCCTTTAGATCCTGCAGCAACGCCGCAATGGGAGCGTCCGCGTTATGCGCCAGCTTGCGGTGAATCATGATGTCGTCATGATTGTCCCAGGGCTGATCGTTGCCGTAATAGACCTGAACCATCCGGACACCTTTTTCGATGAGCCGCACCGCCATCAGGCAACCACGCCCAAAATCGCTGTCGCCATAACGCGCGCGCAATTCCGGCTTCTCTTTCGTGATGTCGAATATCTCCGGCGCCTCGGTTTGCATGCGGAACGCCGTCTCCATCGACTGGATGCTGGCCTCGACCTGCGGATCGCCGGCCACTGGCGACGAAACCTGTTGCAGCCGGCCCAGAAGATCGAGTTGCCGCCGCTGGTCTTCATTTTTATAGCTCGAATTGTGAATGTAGGGGATCAGCTTCGAGGCTTCCACATCTTTGTTTGCGATATGGGTTCCCTGGTGCGTGGCCGGAAGGAAAGCCGAGCTCCAGAGTTGCGGTCCAATCACCGGGAAGCCGGGACAGAGAACCAGATATCCCGGCAGGTTGTGATTCTCGCTCCCCAGTCCATAGGTAAGCCATGAGCCCATTGAGGGCCGTCCCGGCAGAGTCGCTCCGGTATTCATCATGAACAGCGACGGCTCATGGTTCGGGCGGTCGGTATGCATGGAGCGGATGACGCAGACGTCGTCGATGCACTCGCCCACTTTGGAAAAGATATCGCTGACCTCGATACCGCTTTGGCCGTAATGCTTGAACTGGAAAGGCGAGGCCAGCAGGTTGCCGGTTTTGCGCTCCGTCTTAAAATTTGCCTGCGGCATCGGCTTGCCGTGGAACTTTGTGAGCATCGGCTTCGGATCGAAGGTGTCCACCTGCGAGGGACCGCCGTTCAGAAAGAGAAAAATGACGTGCTTGGCGCGCGGCGCAAAGTGGGTCGGAATCCCAGGCGAGCTGGTACTCGCAAGAAGCTGTGAGAGGCCCACCGCGCCGAGGCCGGTTCCCATGGTCTGAAGCATTTGCCGTCTGGTCATTTTTCAACTCACAAAAAGAAATTCTGGGGAGCTGAGAAGCACCTGCAGGTATTTTGGCCAGGGCTTTTCATTGCTTTCGTGGATAAACTTCACTCCGAGCTCAATCTCCTGCGCGGATGGGTCGCGGCTGAATAGAAGCCGGTAGGCTTTGCGAATGGCTACCTGCGCATCGTCAGAGGCGATCCGACGGGCCAGATCTTCCGATTGCGACAGCATCAGCGAGCTGTTGAGAAAGAAAAGGCCCTGCAGCGGTACGTTCGTGGTGACTCGTTGTTCACTGGTGGAGTTCGGGTTGGGAAAATCGAAGAGCGCCAGCATCGGCGAGAGATCCTTGCGGCTGACGAAACCATAAACTGTCCGCCGGCGATTCTCATCGTTGAGGGGAATGGGCTTGCCGCCCACGGTAAGATCCAGTTTGCCCGCAACAAACAGCGCGGCATCGCGCAGAGACTCCGCATCCAGCCGCCGCCGGTTGGCGCGCCACAGAAGCCGGTTTCCAGGATCCGCCACGGTCTCCTTGGGAGATCCGGCCACGCTTAGCCCATATACGGAAGAAAGCATGATCTCCCGGTGCATCGCCTTGATTGACCACTTATTTTCCATCAGGCGCCCGGCCAGGTAATCTAACAGTTCGGGATTACTGGGACGCTCCCCCAGCTGGCCGAAATTACTTGCTGTCCGGACAATGCCTTCACCGAAATGCGATTGCCATATCCGGTTCGCCATCACGCGCGAGGTAAGGGGATTGGCTGGATTCGCGATCGCCTCGGCCAACTCCAGCCGTCCCGCGCCTTTGGTGAACGGCTTCGGATCGGCGGGGCTGAGGATGGAAAGGAAATGCCGCGGCACCTCATCTCCGAGATTGTTCCGGTCACCGCGGATGAATACATGCGGATTCACCGGCTTCTCCACGTCCTGAACAATTTGAAGAAACGGATATTGTTCAGGCAGCTCGGTTTTGCGTTTCTTCAGCTCGGCCTGCAGTGCCCCCAGGTGCGTCTTCCATTCGCCGTAAAGGAAGCGTTCGATGTCGGCTTCGCCGTAATGATAGAGCCCGGTGTTGCTGAAAAGGTCCCGCCACAGGAAATACTTGTCCCGCTCCAGCGAGAGCAGATTGGCACTACTAAGGTCTTTCCTCTCCGTGGAGCCGCCCAGCCGTATGACGTTCTGCTCATCCACTGACTTCTTTTCCGTGAAAACTTCGAGAGCGCGCTTCTGGAAATCGGCGCCGAACGAGCTTAGCGCTTCACAGTCCTCCTGCGGCATCGCGTTCAGAAAGGGGTGCTCTCGTTCGGTTTTTTTCAGATACGCGATCCATCGCTTAAGAGTTTCCGCGTCCAGCGACTCGGTCTTCGCAATGTCCTCATGGGCGACCTTGGTGGACCTAACCCGACACGCTGCCACCAAATAATCGGACGTGCGGCCCGCTAGAATTTGCGCCAGTTGATCCGCTTGATTCGTTACAAAATCTTTTATGACGGCTTCCTGATCGTCGACTTTCTTTTTGCGCGCCTTATAATCCGCCACCGCCGGCTCGGGCGCCAGCGGGAATTCGCCCAGCTTCGTATTTTCGAAAACGCCAAGAAGAGAGTAGTAGTCCTTCGTGGGAATCGGATCGAACTTGTGGTCGTGGCATTGCGCGCAGGCGACGGTGAGTCCGAGGAAGCCGCGCGTGGTCACGTCTACCCGGTCATCTTGAAACTCGGGACTCAGCGCATACAATCCCAATCCGGCGACGGTCTTATCAGGATTCGGCAGCAGGTCGCCGGCGATCTGCGCCTTTACGAAAACATCGTAAGGCATATCGTCGTTAAACGCCTGAATCACCCAGTCGCGGAAGCGGAACGCATTCGGATACGGCATGTTCGCCTGCGGCGCCAGCTTGTCATCGGAATAACGCGCCACATCCAGCCAGTGGCGGCCCCAACGTTCCCCATAGTGCGGAGAGGCGAGCAGCCGGTCGACGACCTTCGCGAATGCCTTCGGGGATTTGTCGTTTAGAAACGACTCCATCTCTTCCGGCGTGGGAGGAAGCCCAATCAAGTCGTAACTGGCCCGGCGGAGCAGATCGCGCTTATCGGCGGGCGCCACAGGAGATAATCCTTTAGCCTCGAGCTTTGCCAGGATGAAGCGATCGATCGGAGACCGAATCCACTTTGCGTTTTTTACGAACGGCAGTTCCGGCTTGCGAACAGGCTGGAATGACCAAAAGGCCCGCTGATCGGGCGTGATCACATACCCCGCTGTCTTCGGCTCCACCGTTGCCGGCGTGGCGGGCCATTCGGCGCCTGTTTTCACCCAGGTCGCAAGCGCTGCAATCTCGTCTTCGGCCAGACGGCTCTGTGGCGGCATCTTAATTCGCTCATCCTGGTAACGAACCGCGCGCAGTAGCAGGCTGTTGTCGGGATCGCCGGGAATCAAAGCCGGTCCGGAGTTGCCGCCTTTCATGAGTCCTTCGCGGGCGCGCATGTCGAGCCCCCCCATCTTCGAGGCGGCGTGGCAGGCAAAGCAGTTCTTCGCAAGCAGCGGGCGAACCCGCATCTCAAAGAATTCAGCTCCCTTATCCGCGGACGCTGCGAGTGGAAGGATCAGTAAAATTACGAGCAGGCGTATCACTACTATATGTAGTCTATCCTAGCGCGGCTGGGCTTAGGATAGAGGCATGGCATTTCGGGGCGTCGATTATCTGCTTGTAGACACGCAGTTCAGCGCGCAGGAACTGCTGGTTCGCCAGACAGCGAGGCGATTCACGGACGAGAGAGTCCTACCCGTGATCCGAGATTGCTACCGCGAGGGAATCTTCCCGAAAGAGTTAATCCGCGCGATGGGCGAACTTGGTTTCCTGGGAGCCACTATCGACGGTTACAGCTGCGCCGGCATGAGCAGCGTAGAGTACGGCTTAATCATGCAGGAATTGGAACGCGGCGACTCCGGCATCCGCAGCTTCGCGTCAGTGCAAGGGGCGCTGGTGATGTACCCGATTTATACATTTGGATCCGAGGAGCAGAAGCAGGCCTGGCTACCCAAGCTGCGGTCCGGTGAGGCCGTCGGGTGCTTCGGACTGACCGAGCCAGGATTCGGGTCGAACCCCGCCGGCATGCTGACCAAGGCCAGGAAGGATGGCGGCGACTGGGTAATTACCGGCGAAAAAACCTGGATCACGAACGGGTCGGCGGCCGACGTGGCGGTCGTATGGGCCCGTACCGAGGGAGGCATTCAGGGGTTCCTGGTCGAGAGAGGAACGCGAGGATTCGAGACATCGGACATTCATGGAAAGTTGTCAATGCGCGCCTCCGTCACCTCCAGCCTCAGCTTCGCGGAGTGCCGGATTCCAGACTCCAATGCCCTGCCCGGCGCCAAGGGTTTGAAATCGGCGTTGGCTTGTTTGAGCCAGGCGCGTTACGGGATTGGGTGGGGCACAATCGGAGCGGCGATGGACTGCTATGAGACCGCGCGGCTATATACTGTGATGCGCAAGCAGTTTGACGACAAGCCGATCGCCAGCCATCAACTGGTGCAGGAGAAACTGGCGGAGATGATTACGGAGATCACGAAGGCGCAACTACTGGCCCTGCACGTCGGGCGTTTGAAGGATCAGGGACGCATTGAGCCAGCCCACATTTCGATGTTGAAGCGAAATAATGTCGCGATTGCGCTCGATTGTGCTCGCATTGCCAGAGACCTGCTGGGCGCCAACGGGATCACTGACGAATACCCGATCATGCGTCATATGTGCAACTTAGAAACTGTCAAGACCTATGAAGGGACCGATCATGTGCATGCACTGGTGATTGGGGAGCGCGTCACGGGGATCGCAGCCTACAAGTAGCGTTGCGGCTTCGGCACGCGGCACACTATACTGAATAAAGGTTCCGATGGTATATCTCTTTACAACGCTGCACATTATCGTGTGCGTATTTTTAGTGATCGTAGTGCTGCTACAAAGCGGAAAGGCGGCCGATCTGGCGGGCGCGTTCGGTGGAATGGGTTCGCAGACGGCCTTTGGACCTCGCGGCGCGGCTACCGTGCTATCGAAAGCAACGACGATTGCGGCGGGTCTGTTCATGGTGACGTCTCTGACTTTGGCGGTTTTAGCGTCAAAGCATGCGGGTGGTGTGGCCGGTGCTTCCGTGTTGGACAAGAAGTCGTCCACAGCTGCCAAGACTCCTGCGAAGACAACCGCTCCTCCTCCGGCAGCCAGTACGCCGGCAGCTGGAACGCCGACCCCGGTTGGGGCTGCGGGTCAAAAGTCCGATCAGCCGACACCGATTCGGGTGGGCCAGCCGGGCGATCCGTTGGTTCCGGGAGCTCCATCGGTGACCTTGACGCCAGAAGGCGGCGGGCCTAGCCAGACCTTGCCGGTGTATATTCCTAAGCCGGGTCAGACTGCGCCGGCAGCAACTCCGGCAGCACCGAAAAAGTAGTAGCCACAGTTTTGCGGAGGTGGCGGAATTGGCAGACGCACTAGCTTGAGGTGCTAGCGGGAGCAATCTCGTGGGGGTTCAAGTCCCCCTCTCCGCACCATAGAAATAAAGCAGTTAATGAGGGCCGGTCAGAAATGATCGGCCTTTGGTTTTTGGCGGGAAGGACGGAAAGAGCGGCCGTTCCGATTTCGGCCGGCGTAGCAGCCGCACCGAGCTTCAGTAAGCGCCTTTGGCGAATAGCACGGCCTCGACTGTCCGGCCCAATATGTACAGGTCCAGCCACAAAGACCAATTCCGGATATAGTAGGTATCGAATAGTTCCTGCTTCTCCAAATCGCCATCGCCACGCGCCGAAACCTGCCATAACCCTGTTAATCCCGGAAGAACGCTACATCGCAGATTACGGAAGACGGGCCGGAAGCTTTCCTGGTGGTAGTACGGGAAGGGCCGGGGACCAACAAGGCTCATGTCCCTTTTCAGGACATTCCAGAGTTGAGGCAACTCATCCAGGCTGGTACGCCTCAGGAACCTCCCAATCCACGGCAATATCCTCGGATCTTTCGTCAGTTTGAAGTGCCGTTCCCAATGCGCACGTTCGCACGGGTGTTCTTCGAGATACTGATCGAGCAGTTGTTCCGCGTTCCGATGCATGGTCCGAAGTTTCCAGATCTGGATGCGTCGGCCGCCGGCTCCCTCCCTCGTCTGGCTGTAAAATGGCGAGCCCGGGCTTACGAGCCGTATGAGACCCGCCAGGAAGAGGATAAGCGGAAAACAAACGAGCGCGAGAGGAATAGCGAGCGCATAATCGAGCGTATGCTTGAGCATCCGGTTTTGGCCCAGCAGCAGATTCTTGTTAATCTCGAGGCCGAGCACGCCGCCCAGATCGCGCGCTTCAATCCACAGACTCTGTATTCCAAACCAGTCCGGGATGACGATGATGTGCGGGAACGAGAGCCCATGAACAAGCGCCGTCAGCCGCTCACGATCCACTCCGGGCATCGCAAGCACGACGATGCGGACACGCGCCGGAAAACTCAACGCCCCGGCTAGCGGTCCGAGCACCTTCAATCCCTCAATATCTGAATGCCATTTAGACGGATCATCGTCAAAGAATGCAACCGGAACAAAGCCCAAAGATGGCTGTTCGCGCAGCGTCCTGGCAACCAGCGCTCCCGTGCGGCTCGCGCCCAGTATGAGAACCGGCGCCCCGCACCAGCCGAGCTTCGTTAGCCAGTGGCGAATGTAGCTCACCGCCACTGGCGGAAACACCAGGGCAAAAACCAGTGTCGCCAGCAGGATTCCACGTGACCACATCCTCTCCTGAAAAATATAGTCCCACCCCAGCAGAAGGACGAACGCGAGCACAGTGGCGCCGACCCGTTTTTTCAATCTCTGGACTTCGCTCATACCGTATCCGGGATACAATCCCACGAAGTAATACGCCAGGGGGATGATTAAAAGTCCGAAGGCAACGCCTTTGTACTGGTCAGGGGTGATTGCGACGGGATGCAATGGAATGACTTGTCTGAGGACAACACCCAGCAGAAGCGCCACTTCCAGCGCCATCGCATCCACGAGGACAAACATCCAAGCCGCCAAGCTGCGCTCTTTGTGCACAGGCGTGGAAATGGAAATAGCGGGAATTGCCAGAACACTCATGGGATTGCCTGGGGCCCTTTATTCAACAAATTTTGTGTTGCGATAAATCAGAAAACGGAAGAGCTCGAGTCTTCGCAGCCGCCGCAGGCACTGGTGGAGAAGCCCGCCCGGAACCGAGTCGTACAGAAGCGCCGTCAAGACTCTACTGCGGAAGGCTGCCTTGGTGATGTACGTCAGCGGTATGCCCTTAACTTCATAGTTCACAGTGCTCAGAAACTTCTCCAGGGAGTTATTCAGCAGAATCTCATGCCATCTCGACGGCCCTAGCTTGTTTTCCATTGCGACGCGAAGCAGCGGCGCCTGTTGCGGATCGACGTTCATCAGACGGCAGCAGAGCAGCGAGGCAGCAAGGAGATTGTCGGCGCCGATCACCAGGTTGCGGGGAATCGCAGTTCCATCCATGGGACCGAAGTCATTCAAAAAATACGTACCATCGCAAATGGCGGCGGTCCTCGGCAACTGTTTGACCAGGGTGCATAGGATTTGGTTCATATTCCAGTGATGCCGCAGACGCATCGGATCCGGCAAGCAGCCCCAGAGGTTCTTGATCGCCAGGCTGACACCCGTCATGGCGTGCACTTTTGGCACCGGCGTCGAAAGAACCAAGTCGAACTCATCGAGGAGCGGCGCCGAAAACTCGACTTCGCACCGGGAATCGATGCGCACGCGCCGCCTGGGAGCGACGGACAAATTCATCACCCGCACACCATATGTCCGTTCCAGATCGTATACGCCGTGTGCTTGAAAGGCTTCCTCCGCCGTGAACAGGTTTTTGCCGCCGTTGCTTTCGCCGATGGTGATGGTGGCTCCGCGTCCGGTTAGCTCATGGACCAATTCCCGCAGGAAGTCAGGCGATGTGGTGATTCCTGGAACGTGTTTCTTCCAGGTAAAATTTGGCTTGATGAAAACGCGTGCCCCGCTTCTTACATCGAGCTCGAGAAAACTCAATACCTGAGCGGACCAGCCGGGCTGCCGCGAACCAACCCAGCCGCGGTAGGGCGTCACACAGTCTGTGTTTGCGGAATCAGGTCTAGGTAGCATTGTAGTAGTTCATGTGCGTAATCATTCCAGCTTCGGTGCGCCTGGTTCGAGCGTAAGATCGCCGAGACGCGCCGGCGCTCGTCCTCGGAGCGAATGATGCGGCTGAGGCCGCCGGCGATAGATTCAATACTGAAACAGTCCCAATAAATCAATCCGGGCTCGAATTCCCTGTAAGGCAGCCAGTAGGAACCTCCGGGATCCGAACACAGCACTGGGATTCTTGCGGCGAGCGCCTCCATCACCGGAAGCGAGAACGTCTCTTCATAGGACGGAACCGCGACTGCCACAGCCCGCCGGTAAAGATCCGCCATTCCGGCTCCGCTCTGCTCGCCCAGCAGTTGAATGAAAGCGGCGGAATGGAGCGAGCGCCGGATCCGCTCGAGCCGCGAGTGATATGGTTCGATCACAAACCCTGCAACAATAAGCGGCGGCGCATCCACGCTGCGGCAGCAAAGGTCGTACGCCCGAAGAAGCCGCTCCAGGTTTTTATGCGGCAGGTAAGAGGAAGGACATAAAATGCAGGAACCCGGCATCAGCCGGGCGTCGTACTGGAAATCCGATAACGTTTCGACTCCCAGCCGGTGCACCATTACCGGTTTGCCGCAAGCCGGGACTACGTCCGCGAGCAGCGCCTTCGCTGCTGCCGTATGCGCGACTACATGAGTGGCGCGCTGCAGGTTGGCGCGGAACCTTCTACGCAGAATGGCAAGCCGGATGCGGTCTCTCAGGCGCCAGCCTGCTCTCCGTCGCGTGTAGGGATTGCTGTTCGTAAAACTAGTGATTACAGCGTCTGCGCGGATCCCTTTTGGGGGAGCCTGGCAGGTCAAGGCGTGATAAATATCCACACGACCGGTTTCAGCCGCAGCTTGAGCCCGCGCGCGTTCCCATTTCCACCAAAGGAGCGATGTTTCCACCGGGAGGCGTATTAGCCGGATTCGTTGTAGCCGAAGATCGAAAGCCTCCACTGCAGGCACCAGAGCAATCATTTCGATGGCGGTCTCCCTACTGTCAAGGGCCCGTAGCAGATGCTGCGCCGCAGCGCCTCCTCCAACCCGGCAATTGGCGGCGTCGATCAGAATTCTCATGCGTTTTCGGTTTCTGCCGCCAGTGCGGGCGCGCCTTCCCCGCACGCGCGGCCGGCCGCCAGCAGGAGTTCCTGTTCGAACGCTGCCATGCAATTTTCCTTGGCAAAGTACTTTCGCGCAAACGCACGGCCGCGCGCGCCCATTTGTTCCGCTTCAGAAGGCCGCGCGGCGAGGACCTCTATGTAACGCGTCAGCTCCTCCACCTGCCCCGGCTTTACGCAGTATCCGCAGCCGGCCTTCTCTACCATCTGCACCGCATCGCTCTCGGGGTTCACCACGCACAAAGCGGGCACTCCGGCAGCCATGATCGTCTGCAGCTTTCCAGGCACTACCGGCGTTTTCAGCATCGGGCTTAAGGCGAGGAAGGATGCGCGCGACCGGAGCAGGAGGCTGTTGAACTGTCGCTGCGGCATCAGCGGCTCAACACGCACCCGTGCGAGGTTGCGGCTACGCACCATTTCACTCCATTGGTCCCGCCGGACCCCGTCTCCGGCGATTACGAAAACGATATCCTCCTTGTGGCGGAGGCGGTTTGCCGCCTCCAAAATCGTCGAGATGTCATGCTGAAGACCGAGCGCTCCGCCATAGCTGAACACCGTTTTGCCTTCAATGAAGGCGGCCACTTGCGATGGCAGGGGCATTAATGAATCGAACTGATCGAAATCCACCCAGTTGTAGACCGGCTGAATGCGAGTCCTGAGGGTCGAGTGGAAGCGATGAATCATCTGCCGATTCCCCTCCGAGTGGACTAGAACGGCCGCTGCACATCGATAGATCTGCCGCTCGATGCCGCGCAGAGCCGCGATCAATACCGGATTGCGTAAGGCGCCCATATCTACCGCCGCCTGCGGCAGCATGTCCTGCACATTGAAGACGAAGGGAACCCGCCAGAGAGCGCGGGCCGCGATTCCCAGCAGCCCAAGGGTAAGCGGCGGCGAGTACATGCAAATGACATCCAGCGGAAGCGCCTGACGAACTTGTCGCAGGAACGCTAGGGGAAGAGCCGCCTCATTGACCACGCGAGCCGGGATTCCGCCAGACAGAATGTGCAGCACTTTGGCGCGCAGCACGGTAACGTTGCAGACTTCCTGCGTCACGGCGGCAGGTTCCGCGGAGCCATCGGGCACGTGATAGCGAGGCTGGCCCGTGATCACGAAGACTTTGTGGCCTCGCGCGCCTAAATAGTGCGCGAGCGATTGATAGAGATAGCTATTGGAGCCTACCTCAGGTGGATAGTAATTAGTGATCAGTCCGATGCGCATATCAGTTCTCCAACAGATTGGGACTGGACCCCGTACCGGAATACGGTCATGGGTAGTCCGCTCACAGCGGACTCCAGAGCGAGCAGGTTGGCTTCTGTGCCGGCAAGAAACGTATCGGCCGCGGCCGGGGCGCAGCCGTGGCTCAATAAATGGGAGGCCCACGCACGCAGTTCCTCACGGTGGCCACGTAGAGCGCCGGTGTGACGCCATTTCTGCCTGCCCGACGAGGAAATGAATTCAAGAGATTTATAGTTGTCCAGAATGGCGGCGCCTTCGCCCCGGAAGACCTCCAGCCGTTCGCGTCCGAGCTTGCGATGGCCGCTACTGCTGTATGTCAAGGTAGCCTGGACCGGGGCTTCGAACTGCAGTAGAACGCTCATGTCGCCTGAAGCCGCACCGTCCGTCACCGAGCCGTAGACCTGTTTCAGCGGGGAACCCGCCAAGTCCATTGCCAGGTCCACGTAGTGGCATAGCTCGCCCAGGAAGCGTCCGCCCTGGCTAATATCCATGATCCAGTGATCCTGCGGCATCCAGCCGGCGTTGATCCTGTAAAGAATGGTTGCCGGTCCGGTGCGGGAACGGAACCATTCCCGCAAGCGCGTATAATCGGGCGCGAACCGGCGGTTGAAGCCCACCATAAGAGATCCACTGGATTTTTCGAGGGCCGCCGCAACCGAATGCAGATCGTCCATGGTGAGGGCCAGGGGTTTCTCGACAAAGACGTGCTTCCCGTGCCGGAGCGCGTCTGCTGTTAACCGGGCGTGATCGTTGTGCCGGTTCGCGATCACAACGGCATCGATATCCACGGCTGCCAGCACCTCTTCGGCATGCGCCGAACAGCGGTCAAATCCGTGCTGCTTTTCTAGAAGGGCGGCCTGCTCGGGCGCACCCGAACAAATGACTGCCAAAGAGACGGAAGGAATGGCAGCGAGTTCAGGCAACAGAGTGCTGCGGGCAAATGTTCCCGCGCCGATCACACCGACTCGTAACCGGCCGCTCCTAGGTACGCTCATGACGCTTGGGCGGGAATATGACGGCTTTGGCTCGATTTTGCTGTAGCGGAAAACGGCTCCGAAAGACTTTATCTTTCCAGTGACCAAGTCGGCGTAGCGGTCCTCATCGGCAGGAAATTCCAGTCTGGTGTCGATGAAATCCGTCAGATCCACACATCCCGCCGCAAGCAGGTTAAGGAAATAGGCGAGGTTGCGGGCTACCGTCCAGCGCACGTGTGCATAAGGATAGTCGCTCCCCGCCTCATATTCCCGTTCGTACACTCCTGGCCCGAAGGACCGGCTCACAGTTAACGAGAGCTCGCGCTCGTAGAAGCTTTTGCGCGGTACCACCAGCGGCATTACGCCCACCGCGACGATATTGCCACGCAGGCGGCAGCCATCAGCCACTGTCGCCAGCAAGGACCGGTCGCTTTCCTGCGCGGCGCACAACAGAATCGCGTCCGCGCCCTGCTCACGGGTGGCCGAACGCATGGCCAGACTCATCGCGGCGGCATCCGGAAACGTTTCCACGTTGCGCACACCGGTCAGCCGCGCGCGGCAGGCGGGATTCGGGTCGCAACCGAACACCCGCACACCCGCAGCGGAGAGAATGCGCGCCCCCATCTGTCCCAGCAGTCCGAGTCCAACGATTCCTATAACGCTTCCCATCTCGGGCTTTGCAAGCCGGATGGCATTGATAATCACGGCCGCAATTCCAGCAAATGATGCGTGGGCCGCATCCACACCTGGCGGGACCGGAGCGCACATGGTTCGCGGAATACGTACGATTTCGGCGTGTGAAGCCAGGCTCTGTCCGGCACATGCTACCAGATCCCCCGTTTTCAGATCGCCTACCGCCCTCCCCACTTCCAGCACGCGGCCTACGGAGCTATACCCAAGGGGAATGCAGTCGGCCAGACGCGCAGCCGATTGGCGGTATGTCTCAACGATGCCATCGGTTTTCAATTTGTCGAGAACTTTCCAAACCAAGTCGGGCCGGCTTTGGGCTTTCGCCAGCAGGCTCTTGCGGGCAAGGCGAACCATCATCGATTCGGTGCCAACGCTGATGGCGGAGTATACGGTCTGAACCAGCAGACTGCGTGCTCCAGCCGCGGGCGCCGGAGTTTCGATGCGCTCCACCGATTTGCTGCTGTAGTTGAGGACCAGCTTGGTGTTCATGCAGAAATTTGGAGGGCTTCAGCCGGCCGCGCCGCGACCAGATCCGGCGATCCGGTCCGGGACGAGATCTGCATCGCCTGCTCCACGCGACCCAGATTTCCGCGTGTCCATGCGATCACATTCCGCAGTCCTTCGCTCATGCCGGTCTGCGGATGATAATCAAGCAGGCTCCGCGCCTTTTCCACGGAAGCGCAGCGCCGCGTGATCCGGTCCCAGTCGCGGCTCTCCGTGAACTCTATCCTGGCTTTGTTGCCGGTCTCCGCGTTGATCAAGTTGGCCAGATCTATGATCCGGGTTTCCCGGCCCGACGCCAGATTGAATGCTTGCCCTACGGCCCTTTCGTTTTCCGCACACGCCAGCACGCCTGCGACGATATCGTCCACATAGGTGAAGTCTCGCGTCTCTTCGCCCGTACCCGTAATCGTCAGGACTTTGCCGAGGAGCGCTCGATATACGAAATTGGGAATGACGTTGCGGTAGCGCCCAGGTATCTCTCCCGGGCCAAACACATTGAAGAAACGCGCCCGTACGACCGGTACCCGCATGTAGTGATGGAAATAGTTACAGTAGAGCTCGCCCAGCAGCTTTGTTATCTGATAAGGCGTATCCAGTTCCAGCGAGACGAAATCTTCGGTCACCGGCAAAGGCGCTTCGGCTCCGTAT
This sequence comes from Bryobacteraceae bacterium, assembly GCA_035526665.1. Taxonomy (GTDB): domain Bacteria; phylum Acidobacteriota; class Terriglobia; order Bryobacterales; family Bryobacteraceae; genus DATLBY01. The sequence goes on along the minus strand of DATLBY010000210.1, from coordinate 22,099 downwards.
ACGGAACAGCCGGATGACGCGAATACGAATCGCTGGACACGCGCCAGATGGGCGTACTGGAGAATTTTGAGGGTGCCTAGGCCATTTACCCGCAAATCTTCGCGCGGATGCTCGATCGAGTTCTGGTTAGCAAAGAGCGCGGCCAGGTGAAAGACTACGTCCGGCCCGTAGGAGAAGACCTGCGCCAGAACGTCGTCATGGCCGGCATCGCCCTGCACGAATTTCACGCGAGGGTCCTCGGGCACGTTCCATCGCTCCGACGAAGACAAATCGTCGAGCACTACAATCTGCCTGGCGCGGCCGAGTAAGGCGCGAGTGAGGTTGCTGCCGATGCAACCGGCGCCCCCGGTAATAAGAATGGTTTTTTGGTCCAGGTTCATGAAAATTTCCTGTTTGTGGATTGAGAGACTTTACTGCTGTTCGGAATGTGTAATCGGATGTAGAAAGCGATAGCGGGCCGGTGCGGCTCCCACTGTGGTCATCGCCTTGGGCAGCGTGAGGCGGCGCCGCAGCGCGCTGGCCGGAGCCGCGGCCGGAGTCAGAGAGGCGGCAACCGCGAGCCCAACCAGAAGCCAGAGAGTAACCGAGTTGATATCGGGAACAGATAAGGCTCCACCCAGCAAATTTCCGCAAAGCGCGGCCACAGTAAAGCCCGTTACCGGTGGCACGCCGCCGCGCAGCCGCCGGCGGATATTCCAGGCGAACCATGTCAAAAAGAAAATGCCGATGACGCCGGTATTGCCCAGGAGGTGAATCAAGAGGCTGGATCCGCGTGTGCTGCCCCATCCAAGTCCAAGGCCATATGTGCCCACAAAACCGTCGAGCGCCACTGAATCCACCAACCAGCGCACGTGGAATGAGATCGAGTCGCGTTTTGCGAACAAGACCAGATCTAATACGTTGCCGGCTAATGTCCGGAAACCAGCCAGTTCTTGTTCGCCGACCGCCCACAACATAGCAGCCGCAAGTGCGGCAATAACGACGAAGGCGACGACGGCCCCGCGCAGGCGTCCGCTCATTGCGAGATAGGTGAGCAAAAGGACACCGGACAGCGCAAGCCCTACATAAGCCGTGCTGGAAACCGTAGCCAGCAAAGTCGCCAGGCTCACGATCGCCAGGCCTTTCACGCGCCGCGGAGCGCCACCGCGCAGCCACCAGTAGCCGGCCCCAAAAACGGCGCCCAGCATAAATTGGGCTAGTGTGGAAGGTTCGCTGAAGCTGCCAGAAATTTGCCGGATGGTAAGACCGCCGACCTGAAACTGCCGCACAGTCAATTCGAGACTGCGCGCTTCTGGCCGGGAATATAGCATTTTCACGGGAAAGTACCATCCGAAACGATCGCTGACCAATTGATAAGCAGCGATCAGCGCGGCCAAATAGCCGCAGAGGATGAAGGCATTTACGGCATGGCGAACGGCATCCCGGCGGCCTGTTAGCTCGCACGAAACAAGGATGGCAAAGACTACCAGCACAACCAGGTAAACACTTTGTGTAACATTCATACGTCCCCATTCCAGGGGGACGATGCCGGAAGTATCCATGGACAGGGCGGCCTGGTACATGCCCTCGAACAGAAGCGGCACAAAGACACTGGTCAAAACCGCAAATACCGTGAACCCTATCAAAGGCAAGTACATGCGCACAATCATCTCGAGGCGTCCGCTCTGTCCCCACGAATGGCCATGAGCGAGCGCGCACGGCAGCAGAAGCAAAGCAACCAGCAGGCACGGCGGAATGCTATAGAGTCCTTCACCAAAGGTGAGATCGAGCACCGAGGCAACCGGAAATACACAAAGAACCGCGGTCAGCTGAATTAGCCGGTCGCTGGCAAACAGCGCCGTGAGCGCAATCAGGGCCAGCAATGGAACCGAGAAATATGGTTCGTAAATCATGCCGCCTGCACGTTCCCCGGCCGTACGAGCGGTGCGTCTACATCAAGGACCTGAATGAAGGGCGTCCTCTCGTAATAGTGATAGATCAATCCGAACTGGCGGTGATACCGCCTTCGAATCTGTTGAAACTTCATCCGATAAGAAACGATCTGAATGGTGTTTGGAAACAACACTCCCACGGTGTAAAGCGCGCTCGAAACCAGACTGCAAACCGCCGCGGGAACGGTGTGAGACTCGGCCAGGTAAAGCTCCACCGGCATTCCAGTCTGCAGGATCTCAGCTCCGGTCCGGCGGCGGATCAACTCCAACTGGCGCGGGGACTCAAAGCGGTGCGGCAGGTAACGTACCGGCGCCGGTGACCAGCTCCGGACGATGCGCTCTATGGCCGCTACGTACAACTCCTGATGCTTGAAGATACGCTCAGATCCCAGGCCCAGGAGCCAGACTTCGTCGTTTTGGGATGTCATGGCACGCCTGGAGCGCAGCCGCTCCATGGTATGGGTTTGTACCAGGTTGCGGCTGTCCTGGGTGAGACCTTCGTAGATTGTGAAATAGCGCACTGTATCGATCGGACCTGCCCGCATGCCGTCCACTACCTGCAGAAAATACTTACGGGCGATCTGCTTCCACGCCGGAACTGGAAGGATGTCATTGCAATTCCGGATGCGGGCGTAGTTCAGGCTGATGGTGGCGACGCCATCGTCCAGTAGGAATAGCTGGCTGTGCGCCAGCGAGTGGGTGAAATGCAAGAAAATATCGTCGTAAAATCCTATAAACAGCCGTCCGATGTGGATCATGCCTAGGGATGCAACAATTCCCTCGACATTGCAGTAGCGCTTTCGGAACCGGCCCGCGTGGATCGCTACTGTGCGGATTCCTCTCCAGTTTTCAGATTCCAGGATGGAGCGGATCTGCGCGTTGCTGGCGCTGGAAACCGATTCGACCAGAACAGCTATGGCGTGCTCGACTGGAAAGACTGCACGAGCTTCGACGGCATTCAGCGCCTGAAGTGGAGACCCGATGATGTAAAGATCGATCGACATGAGTTCAAGCTCTTATCAACAGGCGCACCGCGGCGATCGCACCGCCGCAGTAGATGCAGGATCCAAACGTGGCGCCTACCGCCGCTCCTTCCAGGCCCCAACCCAAGGCGAGCAGGCTAGCGGTAACAGCGATCGTGGAGATCGCCGCCAAGGCCTGGACTGCGAGCAAGTATTGCTGCTTGGCGACAACATTGAAGATATTCGAATAGCAGCAGGTGACCGCTTGAAACAGAAATCCAAGCGCCGCGATGCGCATAGCAGCGATGCCCCCGTTATACGCCGGAAGGAAGCGCATCACGATCTGAGGCGCCACGATCTCCACGGCCAGAACCAGAGGTGCAGTAAGCGCGAGCCCAACCCAAGTGGATTGTTTGAGAAGTCTCGCGACAAGGCGAAGATCCGCCGTTCGTCCCCATTCTTCCGCCAGCCGCGGATACATTCGGCTGGCGATGATTTGCGGCACGAGGCCGATGGTCGACCAGGCCATTATCACGAGCGAATAGTGGCCGACGGAATGGACACCGAGGAACCCTGCCACTAGCCATCGATCGATGGAGCCGATGAACGTGGCGGCAAAGCCGACTGCCGCGATCGGGATTCCGCCTATGGCGAGCCGCGCGAGTTCAGCGCGATCGAGTCCCCAATGGAAATTGCTGGCAAGAGGTGCAATGTACAGGTAACCGCCAACGGCGAAGCTGAGAACCTGCGCCCACAAGAATCCCGGCAGCCCCCACACAAATACCAACAGAACGCACGGGACGGTCACCGCTGCCAGCCAGAAGTTTGCTTTTGTCACACGGGTGAAATCGTCATGCGCCATGGAATAGACCTGCGCGAAATTGAATAGTTTGTAGAACAACAGGAGCACGGCGAAGATCAGAAGAACAGTGCGGCGTTGAGAATCTTGTGTGTGGAAGGCGAATCCGGCGGCAACCAGGGCGCACAGAACGGAGGTACACAGGACCAGCGATTTCGATGTGTTCTCGATTCTGGCAACCTGGGCGGTGTCGCCGCGCCCACGGAACAGAGCGACATCGCGATTCATTCCGTTCACGACCCCAAAATCGGCGATGTAGCTGTAGGCGAGCACGGTATTGAGCAGCGTCCAGAGTCCCCAATCGGATGGGCCTGCGAGGCGCGCGCACAGAATGTTAACGCCGAAGCGCAGAGCTTGCAGGAGCAGGACCGACCCGCCGTAGCCCGCAAACTCAGCAGCCCCACGCCAAGCGTTCTGGGCCGGCTGGACGGCGCTTGCTACGCTAGCCACCCGCGCTCCTCCCTTTCCGGGCCGAATGCAGCCGCGGACAGATGGAGTTCACGTTCCAGCCGGCGTCGCTTTGGCCATGCGGGGATCGCAGCCAGCCCGCTGTATACGAAACGGTACTCCGATTCGGAGTAGCCGCACTCGACATTGGTACGCCACATCAAGTCCGGGCGGCCGGGGGCGAGCGAAGTCAACCCGGAGCAGGGTGCGAAGCAGAACCGGTGGTGCGACCGCGCCATGTCCCAGGCTGCGCGAGAGATGGCGTTCCATTTATAGGTCCAGGCGAAGCATTCGACCGCGCGGCCCGTCCACTGCGAGAGGACGTCACGGCTATACACGATCTCATGGAGTAGGCTCCCGGTGTCGCCGGCGGAAAGGTCGGCATGCGAGAAGGTGTGGTTGCCGATGGCGTGGCCGCGGCGGGCCAGTTCCGCAATCTGATCCGGCGTCATTGGGGTCCACTCTTCAGTAGACAGGGGCCGGTTCCGGCGGGCGGCGAGGCGGTCCAGAAAGAAACCTTTCGCCGCCGGGCCGCGGAGTTGGGCAAATCCCGGATTGACGAAGAAGAGCCCGCGCAGACCCAGCGACTCCAAAATGGGAGCCGCCACAGAGAAGTTGCTGCCTAGACCGTCATCGAAGGTAAGCAAAGCGGCAGGTTTGTGAATTGACCCGGGGCTGTCCCAGAACGAACCCAGCGCCATCGGATTCAGCACCGTGAATCGGCTTCGAAGCCATTCCATTTGGCGGATGAAAGTCTCTCCGCCAGCAGCCGGCGTACCATGAAAGTTGACGGCGTGCAGGAACGCGCCGGCGCGCGCGAGACCCGCCAGCATTAGATCATCCAGCCGCAGGGCGTTAGCTAATTGAATGGCTGTGCCGCGCAGCCGGCCTCGTAATCCCATTAAGCGGCCACCGCCGGCCGCGGGGCCCTCCATTGCGATTGGATAAATGCGCAATCGAGCGCGGCGGTTGCCTTCAGAAACATTCCGTCAGCCGCATCCTCAAATCCGATTGCTGTCAGGACTTCGTACGCAGGGCGGTTGCGTCCAGTGGCGCGGTAGTTCACGCGCAGAGTAGCGGGCTCCCTCATTTGCCGGCGCAGCATGGCGAAGAAAGCCTGCTCGATAAATTTGCTTTGCACACGGCACGACAACATGAAATCGTCCACGGCAATGTGGTTTTGCTCCCAGCCAACAACACTGAAACCCACGGCGCCATAGTCGCCGTACTTGTCGCTGCAACGCAGAACGTATTTCGACCAGCGGACGTCGGCCACGAGTGCGGCGACATCTTCGCGCGTGTAATGGCGGCCGGCAAAATTAAGCTGGTTGGTGCGCTGCAACAGCTCGGCCACGCGCTCGAAATCCGCAGGCTCATATCCGGCGATGTCAAGCCGTATCTCGCAGGAGCCCAGGAAGCGCAGGTAGTCGCTCCCAGCCTTCGACCTTTCACGCTGGCGGACTGTTTCTTCGATGTAATACCGGCGGCGGTTGCGGGCGTCCTTGGTGGGGTTACCCTGAAATCGCGGATTCTGGAGCAGCCCCGCGATCCGCGCCCCGTCAAGAGTCGAGACTTCCGGCAGCGCGGCGTCTACTTCGGCACGCTCGAAGGAACTGTCGTCTATGAAAGCAAAGGCGTCCAGACCGAGATTGAGCGACTGGGCAATCGTCCGGATCGACTCGCTCTTGGGACCCCAGTGGATCTGCGGAAAAAGGAAGTATTCGCTCAGACCGAATTCTTCCAGCTTCGCCCAGGCATTGGCGTGATTGTTTTTGCTGGCGATGCTTTGCAGGATTCCGCGTTGATCTAACGCCTGTACGATTTCCGGTATTTCGGGCCGCAGCTGAACGGCCCCGTTTTCCGCCAGAATGCCATTCCACAGCGTCCCATCGAGGTCCCACACCATGCATTTCACGGGTTTGTGAACGGAGCCGAGGTCCGGCGCGATGACGAAATCGGCGGTGCGGAAAATAAGCTTTGGGCAGGTCTCGGGTGCAGGTACCAGGCTAATCAGAAAAGGTCCGGCTTCTGTGATTTCCCGGAAACTTGCGGCTTCGAAATAGTGGGACGAGTAACCCGGCGGAAGCGTCAGACGGGCGAGAAATGGCGGTGTTTGGGACGGCGTAATACTGCGCATGATCAGTTGCAAAATGGCAGCGTTTTCGGGGTTGTACACTTCAACCAGGAATCCAGACGGCAAGATCGCCGCCGGCTTTGCTGCCCGATGCCAGCGCGTGAACAGAGCCTGTACGGGCCTGCTCCCGCCCAGAATTCCGCCGGCACGCGCGATCCATCGCTCCGCCCGGGCTGCGCCGGCGCATGGGAACATCCGGACACTGCCGGTGGTTTCGAGCTTTGCCCATTTCTTGAAAGTGATCTCGGCACCGGCTGGACCCAGGTAGATGCCGTATTGGAAACGCCGGCAGTGTCCATCCCGGCGTGGCTGGTAAAGATCGCAAGTCTGATAGCAGGCGGGCGCGGCGCACTCCACGCAGTGCTCGCACCAATAAAGCAGGGAGCGGTGCGTGATCCGCGCAGGATTAAAGCGCTCGTCAGCCGGCAGCGCCACAGGCTGCGCGTGTTGGACCGCGTCGTAATGGTTGAGTTCAAACATCGCTAAAGAAAGATCAACGGAATGAGCCGATGGCGTTCCGCAGAATTTCTGCCTGTCTCGCTGCGGTATCGGGTTCCCAGTAGTTGGTCTTGAACTGCAACAGAAATGGTTGGATGGACTCTGCTACGGGACATAGCCCGCGCGGATACTGCCCGCCGAAGGCGGGCTCCAGGTAGGTAAGCTGCCAAGCCGCATAGACGCCATCGCCGCCCAGTTCACGAAAGCGGTCGCGGAAGGCATGCCAGGTGATTCCAGCTTCCGGGTCAATACGCGCCGCCAATGTCCAGCAGGCGTGGACCGTATCGGCTGGCGTCCTTTGGGGAATAAGCCAGGAACACCCATCCATGGCTTCGAGCAGTAGGGCTGCCGCGCGGCGGCGCGCCTGCACAAGCTCATCCAGCCGCTCCAATTGGGCCAGGGCCACTGCCGCGCACAACTCCGGCATGCGGTAGTTGTAGCCCATCGAAGCGTGACGTTCATATGCCGGATCCTGGATGTCCGTTTTGGTAATTTTTCCTTTTTTCCCGCCGACGGCTGCGTATCCCAGGCTGTTGAAGCGGCGGATACGATCGGCTAACTCGCCATCGTTGGTGATTATCATTCCGCCCTCGCCGCTCGTCATGTGCTTAGAACTCTGGAAGCTGAAACTCGAGGCATGGCCGATACTCCCAACGACGCGATCGCGGTAGTAGCCGAGAAAACACTGAGCGTCGTCCTCCAGGCAGAACAGGCCGTAGCGCCGGCAAAGTTCCATCAGGGGGTACATATCGGGGGAGAGGCCGTAAATCGAAACAGGGATTATGCCCTTCGTTCGGGAAGTGAGGCGCTGCTCGACCGACCGTGGATCGAGCGTCCAGGTGGTTGGGTCGATGTCGGCGAAAACCGGAACCGCTCCGCATTGTAGAACCGCGAACGACGTGCTGGCCATGGTCAAAGGCGGCACAATTACCTCGTCGCCAGGACCGATTCCGGCCGCGGCGAGCGCGGTGTGTAAGGTCGCGGTTCCGTTCACAAAGGCAATCGCGTATTGGCATTCGAAACGTTCAGCGAACGCCCGTTCCAGTCTGGTATTCATTAGTGAACCGGCGGACGACCGGAACTGTGAGTCGAGCACCTCGCGGACATATTGATATTCGAGACCGCCGATTCGCTCTGTGCCGGTTTCTATTTGGCTTCGCATTCTAGTGAAAGGTGGTATCCGGCATTCCGCAGGAACCCGGCATTGATGCCGGAAAGCCAGGGTTCATTTTCAATCAGCGCAAGGATCGCTTCCATTCCGAAGATTTGCCCGCGGTAGAGGCGCGCATACACTTCCTGGGTGAACTTCAGGTCTTCTTCGTAATCCAGAGTCCAGCGCAGGTGCGAGAGATTGCGTCCAAGCTTCACGCTGGCGAGACGGAACATCTCCGGATGTCGCCAGATATACGGCGTGACGTGTTCGCGATCGGACGCCAGGGTAGCCTCGCGCCAGGCGCGCTCCAACGCATGGAAGGAGAAAACCTCGATGTCGAGCCCCTCGGGATAGCTAGGCTCAATGGTGTTGCTGCAGTAATCGAGTGGCCCACGGCCGAGGAACGTTCCGATGACCTCATCGACAATCTCCGGATCCTTAAACGGATCATCCGCCGTCACCCGGACTATGGTTTCCGCATGGAAACGGCGGGCGGCCTGGTAGAAACGGTCCAGCACATCGTCGCCGCTGCCGGCATACGCGGCGATGCCGTTGCGAGAAGCCAAGTGGATGAGCTGGCGGTCCGATCGATCATTGGTGGTCGCCAACGTCACTTCGTGAATCAGCCGGCAGGCTCTAATGCGCTCGAAAACGTGCTCCAGGAGTGGCTTTCCGCAGATTGGGACTATGGTCTTCCGCGGGAGCCGGGTGGAATTCAGCCGGGCCTGCACGATCGCAACAGTTCGAGGCGATCCGGACGAGGATGCGGCGGGCAGCGAAATCGGCAAGTCATTTGAAAGCGAGCGCTGGTAACCCGCATCGCGTGCAATCGAAAGGTTGGCGGGTAAGTGGGTGCGATTGTCCAGGATCCAGCGCAGTAGCGTGGCCCATGGCATGGCGCCTGCATCTATCCTGGCGTACAACTCGTTCATGAATTCGAGGTCAGCTGGTTCGTCGACTGTGAGACGCACTCTCGGCAAGGGTTCCGGGCAGGTCAGCAAAAGACTAGAAAAGCCATGCCCGCCTTTCCATATGTAAGGCGTCACATGTTCCCGCTCGGAAGTCAGAGTCGCCTCGCGCCACGCCCGCTGCAAGGCTTCGAAGCGTATAATCTCGACGTCCAGACCTTCGGGGTAGCTGCTATGCGGGCGTGAATTGCTGACATAATCCGCCTGGGACGAAAGCATCTCTTCAATCGCCCGGTCGATCAGCTCCGGAGCTATTAGCGGACAATCAGCCGTAATGCGGACAATCAGTTCGGCGCCGGAAAGCCTCGCCGCCCTATAGTAACGATCGAGAACATCCTCTTTAGCGCCGCGGAAGGTCAAAAAGCCCCTCGACGATACTAGGTCGGCTATATCGTCGTCTTCCTTCAGGCTGGTGGTGGCGACTACCAGGTCATCCAGCCGAACGGCTCGCTTGACGCGACTCAGAACGCGATTGAGCATCGGCTCGCCATGGATATCGCGCAAGACCTTGCCTGGGAGGCGGAGCGAACCCATACGAGCCTGAACGATTGCGACGATGCGGGGTTTATGCATGAGGCTCCAAGGCAACAAACATTCGGCCGGCGGAAGACTGTTTCGCGGCTAACGCGATTTCGAGGACATTGCGGGCGTCGCAGACATCGTGGGCGGCGCGCTCGCGCCCTTCCAGGACCGCCAGAAAGTGCCGCATCTGGTCCAGGTACATATCGTTTGGGTCATAATTCGGCCACTCGATATGATGCCTCACACGATCGCGGCCAACATACCAGGAGGCGGAATGGTTTCGATACGACCACTCGAGCGTACCCTCCTCCCCGATAATCTCGAGCCGGCATTCCGGGTTGCGTCGGACGTAATCGACATGCACGGAACCGATGGCTCCCGATTGGAAATACAGCAGGATCTCAGCTGTGTCTTCCGAGTCAATTTCGAGGCTGCTGAGGCGGCCGGTAAGGGCGCACACCTCCGTGACGCTGCCCATCAGCCAGCGCATGTAGTCCAGTTCGTGAACCCGGTCGAGCACAACGCCGCCTCCCATCTCTCGGCGTGCGCTGTAGCCTTGGCGATAGTCCTCCCATGGATGCCAGTCGGGAAGGTATTGTCCGAATTGCGCGCGAGCGGAGACGGGGCGCCCGGCTATTCCCTCGGTCATCAGACGTTTCAGCTCCCGCATGGCGGGATGAAACCGGAAATTGCAACCAACCAGCGTGTGGAGGCGGCGGCAGGTGATTTCTTCCAGCAGTAGATCGATATCTTCGAGACGGTGGGCGAGCGGTTTTTCAATGAACAGATGGCAGCCGGCCCGGGCGGCAGACAGGGCGGCGCCGGCGTGCAGGTGAGTGGGCGTGCATATGAGCGCAATGCCGCTGCCTTCGAGTCCCGACTCAATATTGTCCACCGTCGCGACATTCCAGCGCTCTGCGGCTTCCCTGCGCCTGTCCTCGCGCTCGTCGAAGACGACAATATCGGTGACGCCGAGACGCTGCAGATTGCAGAGATGGCGCTTGCCGATGGAGCCGCAACCGACGATGAGAAAACGCCCAAGACCGTCCGGCAATTAGAGTTCCCCCGGCATTTGAATGGCAATTGCTTTCCATGGCATCAGCAGCGGCCCGCTTCGTTGCAGGAGCCTGCCGCCGTCCAGCCGCTCGGTAAAAGTCCCCATGTGGAGACTGGCTGGGGGACGAAGCTCGGTATCGATTTCAAAATCCTCCGCGGTCACTTTTTCGGCGCCCAACGCCAGGCAGTAATCGCGGAAGCGATTCCATGCGTATATGTTGTAAAACATTGGCATTCGCGGTAAGCCGTCTTCCTCGTATTCGGTAATCTGGATTCGCGCGTCCACATGGAAATCGGTAAAGAGGCTAGTGACGAAGGCCACACCCCCCGGCTTCAGCATGGCCAGGAATTGAGGAAGGAATCCCGTATATCCATCGAGCCAGCTTATGGTCTGAATAGAAAACGCGAGGTCAAAAGAGCCAGGCGGAAGAAGCCTAGGCAAGTGGTAAAAATCGCCGGCGATTAGATCCACGGGATTGCGCAGCCCGCCGTGCTCCGCGCTGAGTGCGCCGTGAGCGCTGAAGAGATCGCCCGCGATATCGACCCCGGTCCAGCGGGTTTGGGTTAAAACGCGGCTGAGGTGGAAAATATTGGCGCCCGCGCCACAACCGGCATCGAGAGCGGAACAGGTTTTCTCCACCCGGGCTCCAAGGATACGCTGCACAAAGTGACGGAGATGTATTGTGCTGCGATAGGGCTCCGCAAACTGGCGGCGGTGGTAGGCCAGGTGGCGATCCGCAAGCCAGGGCGAAATTTGAGTGTCAGATGCTGGGGACATAGCTGTCTGCTGCTCTTTGATAGGTTTGTTGCAGGGCGCCGGCGTGCAGACGCCAGTCAGCTCGCGAACGGGCGAGGGCCCGGTTACGCTCCACCATCTGGCTTCGCTTGTCCGATGGCAGGTTGAGCGCGGCCGCTAGCGCGCAGGCAAAGGCATCCTTATCGCCCGCTGGACAAAGCCAGCCATTTACTTCCGGTTCGATCCACTCGCGGTTCCCCGGGATATCCGTCACCACGGCTGGCAGGCCTGCCGCCAATGCTTCCAGGAGCGAGACCGAGGAACCGTCAGAATACGAACAGCTCAGATAGACGTCCGCCGCAGAGTAGTAGGCGGGTAGCTCCGATGGGCCGATCCGGCCGGGAAGGTGAGTTCGCGACATGAGCCCGTGATGCAGGACTCTAGACTTCACAGCGGGGGCCTGTGACCCATCTCCAGCCAATACCAGCCTGGCCGACGGCACTGACTGACTGGCCAGAGCGAAGGCGTCAATCGCGACATCTACGCCGTAAATCGGTTCCCAGGAGCGCATCGAGAGCACGACCCCGGCCAACTCCCAACCGGAATGTTGGGGAAGCGGCTGCGACGAACTGCTTTTCTCAAACCGGTCGATATCGATTCCCCAGGGAAACGTAACTGTCCGCTCCTCTGGATATTCCGCAATTTCGGCCGCCCGATGGCGTACTTCGCGGCAGTCACATATCAGCCAGTCGGCGGCGGACAAGGCGACCCGTGCTCTGTCCCTCGATTCGGGATACCTCGCGGCGTCCCACAGGATGTCAGAGCCCCACGACATCAGGATGAACGGGTGAAAGCCGGAGAGCGCCGCAAGATAGCCACATGTATCCACGGGTCCGGCATGGAGAAGATCGGGCCGCAGGCGGTCCAGCACGACATGAAGGTTCGACAAAGAAGGCTCTCCCCAGAGTGCCTCCTGAACCTTCGCAGGAAGTTCGCCTTCCGGCAGCAGGCGTCCGGCATTTTCCCAGCGCAGCAGCCAGGCCTCGTGCCCGCCGTCCACAATAGCGTGGAGGAATCGCTGGTCGTGCGGTGTCCAATTTCTGCTGAAGTACAGAATGCGCATTTCAGGCTGCGTTTGCGGGCTGCTCTTGCTTGACGGCCTCTACGACGAATGCCGAACACAGGAAAAGGCCCCGCCAGCCGGAGCACTCATGCTCCAGGCGCATGGCTTCTTCTCTAAAGAGCCGGGGATCCACGCTTTCCAGGTAAGGCATTGCGGGATGGTAGTGATACCACAGCAGCCTCATGTCTTTGAAGCCATGGCGCCGGAACAGTTCGAGAGCTTCGAAGGGATTATGGAATCTGGATGTAATTGCGTCATACCCGGGCGCCTCGCTTCCTTCGACGGACAGCCGCGCTGCCGGAGCATCCATTCGAAGCCGGGATTTCAAGTCCTTGGCTACGGCATCTTTTAGCGCCGGACCAACGTTCCGGAGTAGATCGTCCAGAATGAAATCCGCAGTATGACGGTTAAACGTAAACAGTGAAAACAGGCTATTGCGGAACTCGATGAATACGCGGCCGCCCGGACGGACAAGGGTGGCCATATTTTCGAGAACCATGTCATCGTTTGCAATGTGCGGCATCACGCCCATTGCCATTAAGGCGTCAAAGCGGCCGTGTGTAAGGATGCTGGCGTATGTAACTGGATCCTGGATGTCGCCCTGAATGATGTGGTCAGGATTCATGCCGCTCTCCCGCATCCGCTCCTGGGAGCGTTGCACCATGGCGGGTGAAAGATCGAACCCCCAGATATCGAAGCCGGCGTTGCCAAGAGTCGCGAGCGGAGTACCCTCGCCAACACCAACTTCGATGACGCGCTTCAGGTTATTCGAGACAAAAGTGTTCAAGAGAAGCTGCAGCCGGAAGTAATTGGCCGGATATTCTCGTGAGAGATCATGAAGCCCGTCCCGCTCGTACTGGCGGTGATAGGTTGAGGAAACAGCGTCGTAGTGAGCTCTTACTGGTTCTTCAGTGCAAATCATCGGTTACTCCCTGGTATGGATTGCGCAGTGGTTGGATTGCGAGCAGACCCACCTGCTCGAGCTTTTCGAGAACCGGCTCCAACTCCCCGACTTGACATTCGCAGCGCCCGGCGATATCGATCATGCTGTTCTCACCGTCGGAATAGTTCAGGATCATCATGCTGCGTTTGAGGAAGCGGCGCTCGTCGGAAAGAGCGTCACTCGACTGATTTCGGGTAGCGGGTGAATTGAAACTTGGAAAGAGATCGCGCTTGCCTAGTTGCGGCTCGCCATAGGGCGCGAGATTTCGATAGGTCCAGGAAATCTCAGCGCACTTTAAAATTTTCTCAATGTATGCCGCACTACGGGCGACGGTCGCGATATCCATGAATTCCTTGTTATCGAGAGACGTATGGTATTCCGGATAGCGGCCGTAGACGGTGCGCGCGATCTGGCCCATCGGCAGGTTGAAACCGGGCGAGCAGTACTGGCGCTCATCGGAGCCGTCTGTGGGGTCGAACGATCGGATTTCGAGCGGGATGCCGCCCTCGCTCGCGATGTTCGCCATCGTCCGGTCCAGCAGGCTGTTTCCTCGCCTTGTCGATTGATAGCTGAGCTTTCCCGATGGGCCGCCGAGACAGGTAAGGACAAGGCCCCCGGCCATTTTTTGCCGCAAGTGGGTTCCGTAGCGGCTGAGGTAACACAGGCTGCCGATAGTTTCCGGATTCAGGATGAAGCGGTAGGTGAAACGGCGCCGCGGCCAGCGGGATAGGCGGTCGTAAAGAGCCAGCAGAGCCAGCGGGCCGCTGAGCTCGTTATTCGCGAGCGATGGGTGACACAGATACGAAGTGAGCACAATCTCCGCTTCGGTCTCGCCGGCAAGAACGCATTGGCCGAATTCGACCGCGCCAGGAACAAATTCGCTGTCGATCCAGGCGTGGTACATACCTTCCGGCAGCGTCTGCAGCCGGACGTAAGGAAGACAAAAGCCCCAGCGCCGCTTGTAGTAACTGGTGACGTAGGGGATAGCCGAAGGGACCGGTGGGACTGTATGGATATATTTCCGCAGTTCGGCAAGCGTGAGCCAGGCGTCAACTGGCGCTGAGTAGTTGATTACCGATAGATTGGATTCTTTCAGGTCCGCTACTACGCGTCCATCCGGACCCGTCAACTGGGCGGCACGGATGCGCCATTCTGGCGGCACTGTCCAATCGAATACCTGTGAACCACTCGGGACGCCCTCTATTCTCAGCGGCATATAGCGTCCGAAGACCGCCAGGCTGCGGCGCAGTCCCTCACCCGTAATGCTCCGGCAGATCGGGAACAACTCGTCGAAAAGTGCATCCAATGCGGACTCATCAAGAGGAGCACCGCGCGCAATCTCAAGGGTTGCCGTGCTAGACTGCATGGGCCTCCATTTGAGAAAGCATGCTCCACCGCAGACCCTCACCGGCGATGATAGGGTTGCACACTACGGTTCCAATGATGCGGTCCAGTTGGTAAGGCAGGATACACCCGGGCGTGGCAGGGCGCAGTATTTCTATGTCATCCCGCTGGACGACCGCGCCGGCCGGCAAGTCTCGCGCCGCCCGCAGACAGCGCCGCTGAAGGACGACGGTGTCCTGTTCGTTTCCGCAAACGTTCTTATTCGGAGTGCCCAGCGCGTATTCGAGCTCACGCGTGCGGTCGACCATCTCGCGCCATGCCGCCGGCGTCATGGAAAACGGATGATCCGGACCATCGCGGCTCGTGTCGTCGGTAAAATGCTTTTCCACCACGCGGGCCCCTAGCGCTACCGCGCCGAGCACGGTCGCGTGACCCGGTGTATGACACGAAAGCCCCAGGACGGCATCGGGAAACAGCGCGCGATACGTCCGCAGCACGTTCAGGTGGATGTGCTTGAAATTCTCAATACTCCCGGTGTAGTTGGTATTGCACTGCATAATGCACACGCGCGGATTGATCGCCAAGATCCATTCGGCGGCGCGCTGCACATCGCTCAAATCAGAGGCGCCGGTTGCCAAAAGGACGGGTTTGCGTTTGGAGGCAACTTTTTCGACCATTTCCCGCCAGGTAATATCGCCCGAGCCGATCTTGAACAGCTCTACATAGCTGT
This sequence comes from Bryobacteraceae bacterium, assembly GCA_035526665.1. Classification (GTDB taxonomy): domain Bacteria; phylum Acidobacteriota; class Terriglobia; order Bryobacterales; family Bryobacteraceae; genus DATLBY01. The sequence goes on along the minus strand of DATLBY010000210.1, from coordinate 6,693 downwards.
CGAGCATGTCCACGGCATCCAAATCATATGGCGTCGAAAAGTAATCGATGCCGGCGCTGCTGCATTCTGCCTTCAGCGATTCGCTCCATTCCCAGGGAAGCGAGGCATCCTGATAGACCTGTACAATCGATTTTTTCCAGCCGGCCTGGTGGGATAACTGTTGCCGCATGGCGGCGAAGCCACGGTCGCTGACAATTTTTGGCGCCCGGAAATTCTGGAACTTGGCGGCGCCGGCGCCACTTTCGGCGGCCAGGCGGATCAGCTCCCTGGCGCGGTCCAGGCTGCCGTCGTGATTGGCGGAAATATCGGCTATAAAATAAGTGGGGGCATCGCCGCCCATCTGGCGAGCCGCGGCGCCCCAACCGATTTCAAACGCAGGCATATTCCCCCTGTGCGGCCTCGCGAAATCTGGCGAGCCCCTCCCACACGCGGGGCAACGCCGTGCCCAGGAGCCGCGAAGCGTATGAGGTGTCTAGCGAGGTGTTCAAAGGTCGCGGCGCGATCATGGCAGCCGATCGCAGCGATGCCCGGCGGACCTGCGCGGGATTAAATCCGAACGTCTTCGCAACGGCGCGGGCAAACTCAAATTTCGTCCAGGCCTCGCCTGCCGCCACGTGGCAGACGCCTGACGCCCTCCGCTCCAGAAGAGCCAGCAAGAGGCGGCCCAGATCGTTCACCAAAATCGGCGAGAATACCGCGTCGTCAAAGCCCGGAACTTCCGATCCGGCCGTCAGATGCGAAAGTATCCACTCGGCGAAAGAGCGTTTCGCCCGCAGATTCCAGCCGTAAATTACGGTTCGCACGATGAGCGCATCCGGCGCCTCCGCGAGCACGGCTCGTTCGCCTGCCAACTTGCTCTTCGCGTATACATTTAAGGGACGCGGGTCGTCGGCTTCGCCATAAAATCCGCGGGCGCCATCGAAAACAGAATCGGTGGAGATATAAACGATGCCCGCGCCAATCGTCTGCGCAATTTGAGCGAGCGTGCGGCTGGCATCGACATTGGAGTGCCAGGTTTCTTCGGGATGATTTTCACACCAGTCCACATGCGTAAGCGCAGCTGTGTGAATGATGTGCGAAGGTTCAATCTCCCGTATCACGCGCGTCGTCATGGCGGCATCGGTTAGATCGCATACGCTCCGGTCGATCCCTGACACTGGAAGCCCCAGTCGCGCGCAATCCACCACAAGGTTCGCTCCCAGCAACCCTCCCGCACCGGTGATGAGGATAGGCTTCATCTGAGCGTGCCCGCCAGAGCGGAAGTCATCACGGCGCCATTCATTGGGGGGACTGGAGCTGGAGTGCTCTGATAACCCTCTACGGATGCCACCAGTGCCTGAATTTGAGCGTTGTTTAGGCGCACCGGATTGTTGTCGCTGGTGTAGCGGAAGCCGTCCGCCAGCGCCCGGCCATCCGCCCAGTTGGCGCCTGCCCACCATTTATGGGCGGGCTGAATCACATAAAAGTCATCCATCTCCCGGGTGTTACGCGCTTCGTCCTCCGACACCAGGCACTCGTGCAACTTTTCGCCTGGGCGGATGCCTATCTCCTGGACGGAACATTCCGGAGCGAGCCCTTTCACCAGTTCGAGAATACTGGCGCTCGGCAGCTTGGGAACAAAAACCTCGCCGCCATGCATGCGCTCAATAGATTGGATTACGAAACGGACTCCCTGCTCAAGAGTGATCCAGAAACGCGTCATTCGAGGTTCGGTGACGGTGATCTTGCCACTGGCGCGTTGTCGTATGAACAGCGGCACCACGCTACCGCGGCTTCCCAAAACGTTGCCGTAGCGTACAGACGCGAACCGGGTGCGCCCTCCGCCGCTGTACGCGTTTGCCTGAGTGAAAAGCTTCTCGGCCACGAGTTTGGTTGCGCCATACAGGTTTACCGGACTCACGGCTTTATCGCTGCTCAAAGCCATTACTGCGCCTACATTGCAGTCGAGCGCGGCATCGATCACATTGCGCGCGCCCATGACATTGGTCAGCACCGCTTCGATCGGATTGTACTCACAGGCCGGCACCTGCTTGAGCGCCGCAGCGTGCACCACGATGTCCACCCCGTTCATGGCGCGGCGCAGACGGTCCCGATCCCGCACGTCACCAAGAAAAAACCTTAAGCTCGGGTCGCGGAACCCGTGCAGTTGCATTTCTTCCTGCTTGAGTTCATCCCGGCTGAAGACAATCAGTTTTTTGGGATGGTACTCGCGCAGTACTATTTCCGCGAATTTTCTGCCGAACGAGCCTGTACCGCCCGTAATCATTATGTTTGCGTTCGACCAATCTAGTGGGTTCATTTTAGTCACTCGTCATTCCCAGCCATCCAGACCCTTCCGGTTCAATCGGCCGCGCCAGCCTGGTGGTATGTGTAGTTCTTCGGATAGTAATAGTTGTGGTAATAGCCGCTGCCGCTATCCTCTTCCATGCGATTCAGAACTACGCCCAGGAGGTTCGTGCGCAGACGTTTGAGCGAACTGACGGTGGACGCCAGAGCCCGGCGATTAGTCTGGCCGGAAACGGCGATTACCAGCACACCATCCACTATGGATGCCATCTGCAGCGGTTCCGGGAAACCGAGAAACGGCGGCGAGTCGACGATGATCAGGTCATAGTCTTTTGACGCTTCATCCACTACGTCCATCAACCCGGCTCCGATCTGATCGGCGGCACGGCGCGAGGCGGGCCCTCCCAGCAGCAGGTCCAGAAATGGTACCTGCTCATGGCGCACGACGCTCTCGCGCCATCCAACCTCTCCGGCCAGCACATTCGACAGGCCAAGCTTTGGTTCAATGCCGAAATTATGATGGACGCTGGGCCGCCGTAAATCGGCATCTATCAGCAAAGTCTTGCGGCCCTGCTGCGCGTGCGCTGTGGCTAGATGCGAGGCAATCGTCGACTTCCCTTCCGCGGGTCCCGCGCTGGTGACCATAATCGACCGGAGCCGGCGGTCGAAGTCCGTCAGCAGAATGGCGTTCCGCAGAGTACGGATGGCCTCATCAAAGCTGCTCAGACTGGCTTCGCGCGTGATGGGAACGATATTGCGGCCATTGGACCGGGCGGAGAGAAGCTGCGGCCGCTGCGATTTCGTGGCCGGAAGCGTTCCCATTACTTGTGTGTCCATGCTCTGCGCGACCTCCTCAGGTTGCCGAACCGTGTTGTTCAGCGCGTCGGAGGTCACGGCGGCGCACATAGCCAGCAGAACCGATAGGAACGCCGCCAGCACCAGGTTTAGCTTAATATTTGGAAATACGGCTTTCGAAGTTGGCCGTGCAAGGTCGGCAATGCGAATGGAGCTACTTTGGAAACCGGCGTTGATTCCGGCTTCTCTGATCTTGCGCACCAGTTCTTCATACAGTTTCTTGTCGGCTTCTGCTTCACGCTTTAGAGACTGGTACTCGAAGGATCGGGAATTGAGCTTATCGTATTGCGCCTTAGTCTCGTCTACCGTTTGTCTGAACATAGCCTCCCCACGGGCGGCCTGTTTGTACTCGATCTCGATCCGCTGGCCGATGTCGAGCTTAGTCTGAGCCAACTGCGATTCGATTTCGCTAACCTGAGCCGCCGCCTTTTTAAATTCGGGGTGGGTGGCGCCAAAATGCGTGCGCACGTTGGCAAGTTTTTGCTTTGCGTCCTGCAGTCGCTCGGAAATCTTCTTAAGAGAGTCACCCTGGCTCGATACGTGAGCAGCTTCTAGAGAATCGGTCTTCACTGACTGGAATGCAGCTTCCTTACGAATACGGTCGGCTTCCGCGTTGGTGTACTCGGTATTCAACTGCAAGAGACGCGCTGAAAGGATGTTGGTTTTCTCCTCGGGATTGATTACATTCAATTCACGCTCGAACTCAACCAGGGCGCCTCCTGAACGCTCCATCTTGGCGCGAAGTCCGTCCAGCTGCTGCTCCATAAAGGCGGCCAGACTCGCCGACGATTTGAAACGGTTGTTATAGGTATGCTGGATGTAGGATTGGGCGATGGCGTTGGCGACGTCGGCGGCCAGGCGCGGCTGCTCGGAACGATAACTCACCAGCAGAAGATACGTGGTGGGGGGCCGCGCAACCCGGAGGTTTTTTAAGATTACCGGCTCCTCGGCTCTGTCGGCCGGCGTTACCTCGGCGCCGGTGGTTCTCTCTTTCTCGGCCTCATTCTGGAGATTAAATTTATTCATCACGGGGCGAAGCACTGAGTCTGACTGGACCAGCTTCACCTGCGTCGCCAGGAACTGATCAGCGTCGTAAGTAGCGGTCTGGTTCGACTCCTGGCCAATGATTGCGGCTGGTATGCGGCGATCGATATCGAGCGTTGCGGTCGATTCGTAGATCGGCTTGAGACGTTTGGAGATGATTAGGGTCGCGATGACCGAGAAGGCAACAAACGCCAGAATGCGCCACCTATGCCGGCGCAGCAGCCAGAGATAATGAGAAAGCGGTACGACGGGATGCGCCGCTTCGGCCTCGACCGGAAGCGGTTGCGACCAATATAGATCGGTAGGAGCTGGCACATTTCTCGTGTTTCTCTGGTTCGCAACTACGCTTCCTACGACCTGATTCGAATCCATGATGAAGTGTCCGGGGGATATTTTGACTTATCTGATCCCGGTATAAATGAGCGCCGGAACCGCCGCCGATCCGAGGGTCAGGATCTTTTCGAGAGCCACTTTTGGCCCCGACGAGTCCGGTATGTAGAGGATGTCGTTCGCCGCAAGTGTAACGTCTGGGGCCTGCCGGTTCATGATTTTCCGAAGCTCGACTGGGATCTCGCTATTGGACATACCCCCCCCCTCACGCCGGTATATAAATGCCTGCTTGCCGGCATACGGCGTGAGCCCTTCAGCTAGCGCCAGGGACTTCAAGACCGTGCTTATTCCATCCTGAACGGCGAAAGCGCCGGGCTTCCGGACGTTACCCACGACGAATACCTTCCTCTGCTCCGGGACACGGATCTCCTCGCCCCCGATAAGCTGGATGTTGGCCGCAGAGTTTGAAGCGTCCATCAGCGATCTCGACTCGATCCTTTGCACCAGGGGAGTTGGAACGCCGTTAGGGCCGGGCTGAGTGCGCGTCACAAAGATTTCCGGACCAGCGTCCGGCGTCAATCCCTCGGTGCGCGACAGCGCTTCGAGCAGCGTTAGAGGGCCGACGGCCTGAAATGTCATCGGCTTCCTAACCGCGCCCATGATACTGATCGGGCGGCTATGGTACTCGGCAACCGTGACCGTCACAAAGGCATCGATGATGATGTCTTCCTTCTTCAACGCCTCCGCGATTGCCGTCTCTATCTCAGACGGCATCAGCCCTTGCACTTTGATTTTCTGTTTTAACATCGGCATCCGAATCATCCCGTCTGCCCCCGCTCGAACCGTTCTGGTCAGCTCGGGCGAATCGTACACCGACACTGCTATCAGGTCGTTAGCGCCTATCTTTTGTGCAGGCAGATTCGTGGAGTGGGCATCCGCTGACTGCGATCGCTCGCTCTGTGCGGCGGCAACGAAGGTGAACAATAGAAACAAGCCAAACTTCATCTTTCCTCCTGAGCCGCCGGCAAGCAGGCACTCCGACATGCGGCCGTCGTTTGATTCATTGCGCGGCAAATCTCTTGGAGCACAAGATCGAGCTTCATAAGGTGGCCACTGATGTCGTTTAACTGCGTCTGAAACATTTGCCAGCTGTCTCCGCATTCGGCCAGCGCAAGCAGCTCCGAACGCGCGAATTCAGAGAAGTTCATGCCTTTTTCGTAGCAGACCGCTTTAAGCCCTTCATACTCGTCTTGGCTCAGACGGAATACCACAGCCCGGTTTCGCGTTTTCAGGGCGGCCATTGAACTTCGTGCTATCAGCTAAAAGACATGGCCGCAGTTGACGCGGCGTTTGGGATCAAGGCATGACTGAGTACATCGCGGTCCATCTCGACGGAAACTGATCTCTGAAGTAGCTCCACATTGACGACGACACGCGCCTGGGTCTTCTCGCGCACCAGTATGCCTTCAATCCCTGTTAGAACCCCCGCTTTGATTCGTACGCGATCACCTGCGTGGAGGTAAGGCCAGGGTCCGACACGATAGCCGGACGCTACAATGCGACGCACCATTTCGATTTCACTTTCGTCGATGGGCATGTCCTGTCTGGCGAATCCGACGATCGACAGGACGCCGGGCGTGTTCAAGACCCTGAGACGATCCCTATATCCAAAGCGGCAGAAGAGGTATCCGCAAAAAAGCGGCAAGTCCACTTCCTTCTTGCGATCGGACCACCTGCGGAATGTGCTGGAGAGAGGTAGAAACGATTCCAGCTTCTGAGTTTCCAGATGATGTGCTACGGCTTTTTCATGCCGGGGCTTGGCAGACAGAGCATACCAGCAAGGAGCAATTTCCGTTGTATTTTGCACAAAGCTATCGCTTTCTCAGTCCCATTCCCGATTTGTTCGAATGGAAGAGAATACTCAGAACCATCTGCCCTACCGCTTGCAGGCGTACCGGTCTGACTTACACGTTTTCTTAGTTGTTTACAGACGTGATACATCTCAAAGTTTTTTCAGTGGGTGTCTTGTCAGGCGAAGCACGGAGGAAACGGCTTACTTTTCCATCATCGGCCGTAATGTGCTCATGATTTGGAGGATCGCCGGGCCGAGGGTCACCAGCAGCACGGAAGGAAAGATCAGGAAAAAAATCGGGAATACAAGCTTGACGCCCACCTTTC
>DATLBY010000209.1:0-26474 GCA_035526665.1 Bryobacteraceae bacterium | reverse complement strand
CTGCTCACCGATTACGTGACCGGGGCAGTGCTGCAGTCCGCCGCGGATCGCAGTTGGGTGAAAGTACGGCAATCCTGAAATGGGAGTCCACATGCTATTTCGAACGATCCACACTGTGCCCGCGAGCCGGGCCGCATTCCTCCTGACGCTGGCCGCCGCATTGTGCGCCCAGCCCCCCGCACGTCCGCGTGGTCCCGCGGTGCCGCCGCTGGAAGAGTCCGGCTTCCAGCAGATCTTCGACGGCAAGTCGTTGAAAAACTGGGACTGCGATCCGGGGTTCTGGCGCGTCGAGGGTGGCGCCATCGTCGGCGAGACCAAGGCAGACCGCCAGCCAAAACAAAATATCTTCTGTATATGGACGGGCGGCGCCCCTTCGGATTTCGAACTAAAACTCCAATACAAACTCACCGGCGGCAATAGCGGCATTCAGTATCGCAGTGTCGAAATGCCGGAAGTGAATAAATGGGTACTGAAAGGCTATCAGGCGGATATCGACGCCCAGCAACAGTACACCGGGCAGATTTATGAGGAGCGGGGCCGTGGATTTCTGACCTTGCGGGGCCAGATTGCCTATGTAGCCGATGGAAAGAAATCAGGCGCAGTCGGGAGCACCGGCAATTCGGATCAGCTCAAAAGCCTCATCAAAAATGACGACTGGAACGACCTGCATATCATCGCGCGCGGCAACACCCTGATTCAATTAATCAACGGCAGCGTGATGAGTATTTTGATCGACGACGATAAGGCCGGCCGGAAAATGGACGGCAAAATCGGCATCCAGCTGCACGTGACCACCACGGGGATGAAGATTGAATCACGGAATATCCGGATCAAAACGTTTTAATTTCCAGGCCAACCGCGATAGCTTGTGGCGCCATGCGCCTCGATTACGTATACTATCCCTATTATGAAATTCAGGGTTCTGTTGGCGTCTCTTTTTGTCTTCGTGCAGCTCTCGCTCGCTCAGACCGGTACCGGGAAAATTCAGGGCACCGTCACCGACGCTTCCGGCAGTTCGGTTCCGGGAGCAAAAGTGGATGTCGTGCACGTGGAAACCTCGCGTCAGTACACCACCACGACGAATGAGGCCGGCCTCTATGTCTTTCCCGCGGTGCAGATCGGCCAGTATGAAGTTGTCATTGAATCCGCTGGAATGGAGAAATACAAAGGCTCATTCCTCCTGCAGAGCGGAGCGACAGCCGTAGTAGACGCTGCCCTTCGGATCGGCTCTACAGCCACTGAGGTCGTCGTCGCATCCAACGTGGCTCCTCTGGTGACCACTACCAGCGCTACGCTCGGGTCAGTCACCGATCGCGCGCGCCTCGACCAATTGCCCATCAGCGGCCGCATGTTCCAGTCGCTGGTGACCCAAACGGTTCCCGGTGTGGAGGGTGCTTCGGCCTCTCCTCGCGTCTGGGGGCTGAAGTGGGGCGTCGAGTTTCTGCAGGATGGCGCGGTGCTCGGCAATCGCGATGTCGGAGAGATTGCCGGACGTCCACCAGGTATGGACACCATAGAAGAGTTCCGTGTGGAGACGAACAACTCGTCCGCCAAGATGAACAGGCCCGGTACTGTCATGGTGACCACCCGCGCCGGCACCAATCAGTTCCACGGATCTCTCTTTGAAATAGTACGGAACAATAACCTGGGCTTCGGTGTCGCCCGCGCTCGCCAGGATAAGTGGAGCCGCCCGCCCCACCTGGTAAGAAACGAGTTCGGCGCCTCGGGCGGAGCTCCGATCATTATCCCCAAGGTCTACAACGGAAAGAATCGGACCTTCTTCTTCACGGCGTATGAAGCATTCCGCAGCCTCAGCGCTACCACCAAGCGCGCGCGAGTTCCTACCGCGGCCATGCGGCAGGGCGATTTCAGCGGCCTGGTGGACAGCGCCGGCCGCCGCTTCACGCTCTACGACCCGATGAGCACGGATGCCAACTGGAGCAGGCAGCCTTTCATCAACAATCAGATTCCGATCGCGCGCATGAGCCCGCTCGCCAAGTATCTTTACAGCGTGACGCCGCTCCCCACCGAGCCGCTGGTGAATCCGCTGATTGCCGACAACTATGTCTATCAGGCCGCCAACAACCGCTTGGAATGGACTGCCACTACGCGGATCGACCATCGCTTGTCGGATAAGGATCAGCTCTTCTTTCGCTATTCCCACGGCGTCCGCGATACCTATGCGCAGTCGGGGAATAACAACTCTCCGACCACTCTGGACTTTGCGGCCAATGGCACCTTCCGTCCCATCCGCGACGACACCGGCGTAGTGAACTGGACTCGCACCTTCAGCCCCACCTTATTCAGCGAAATGTCGTTCACGGTCGGCGTGGAGGACTTGAATTTTGTCAACGTGGGGGACGATCAGAAATGGGCCACCAAGCTGGGGCTCCCGAATCCGTTTGACGAATACGGCTTCGCCAACATCACCAGTACCGGACTGGGCATGGAATATATCACCGCTGCCAACCGGCGCAACAGCATCATCCATGTATATAACCTGGACGAAAACCTGACCAAAATGCACGGCCGCCATGAATTCATGTTCGGCGGGCGCTTTCGCTACGAAAAAATGAACGTCCTGCCGGATCAGCAGCAGGTGCAAGGCGCGCACGCGTTCAGCAGCCGGGCCACGGCGCTTTACGATCCCACCTCCGGTTCTACCTATGGAGCCGTGCCTTTCACCGGGCATGATGCGGCCAACCTCTTCCTGGGAGTCGCCGGCAGTTACTCCGCACAGTTCGTCCGGAAGTGGTACGACTTGCATGACACCGAGTTGTCCACTTATTTCCAGGACAATTTCAAGGTAAACTCGCGGCTCACTTTGAACTTGGGCGTTCGTTGGGAGATCTATGGACCTATCCGCGAAAACAACAATATCCTGACGGGCTTCGATCCCAAGACGAAGGCCCTCGTGAACGGCGCGGACTTCGAAACCATGTACCGCGAGAACGCCACCACGCCCGCCATTACCAAGATTTACACCGATCTCGGATTGAAGTTCGTCCGGCCGGAGGACGTTGGTCTTCCCAAAAACCTGATCAACCTGAATAAGTGGGACTTCAACCCTCGCTTAGGCTTCGCTTATAAAATTACCGAGGGGCACCGTCCTTTTGTAGTTCGCGGCGGATACGGTATCTACGGCTATCCCATGCCCCTGCGTGATTTCAACGCTCGCATGCGCCAGAACCCGCCCACAACGGCGCGTTTTACGGCTTCGCTTTCAGACTCGGCGCAGGCTCCTGACCAGCTTCCAAATTATGGCTTGCGCTCGGTTCCGCAGGTGATCGCCGGCGTCAACAGCAAGGATGTGCTCGACATCAGCAAGCCCGGTGGAGTTAGCCGCGGCTCGTTTCTAACCAGTTATTTCAATCCGGACCAGCCTACCTCCAGGGCCCATGAATGGAACATGACCTTTGAGCGCGAGGTGCTGGAGAATACGCTGTTGCGATTCGGTTACGTCGGCACGCACGGTTCCCGGCTCGACATGTACTACTCCTACAACCAATCGCCTTCCGATTACGTCTGGTTTACCACCCAGGGCGTAGCTCGTCCGACCGGAACTTTCTCGGGCACGGCGACCCGGGGCTTCGAGACCACCGTTTTTGGCAACATCGAAGAGTACCAGAAGACTGGCTGGTCCAACTCCCAGAATTTTCAGGTAGAGCTGCAGCGCCGGTATTCCAAAGGCTTCGGGTATCAGATCTACTACGTCCTCAGCAATACTTTGAAGGCTGGCGGCAGCGGTTGGGAGGATGACAATTTGACTCCGTCGAACATCTACCTTCCCGGCGCGGTTCCGCAAGACAACAATGCGCGCGCTCGTTTGCTTTTCTATCGCCGCGACACCGAAATTCCGAAGCACAGCACCAAATGGAACTGGATAGCGGATCTCCCGTTCGGAAAGGGCAAGCGATTCCTTTCCAACGCCGGAGGCGTTCTGGACCGTGTGGTTGGCGGCTGGCAAATCGCCGGACAAGGCGGGATCTCCAGCAGTTGGTGGCAGTTGCCGGCCACGGATTGGGCATTCCCGAATAAGGTGGAGATTTATGGCACCAAGTACCCGATTCAGGACTGCCGTAGCGGCGTCTGTTTCGACGGCTATCTCTACTACAACGGATATATTCCGGCGAATCGCATCAACAGCACCGACGCGCAAGGCCGTCCCAACGGTGTCATGGGTGTACCGGCGAACTACAAACCCTCGCACACACCGCTGATCACCACGCCTGCTAACGGCGGCAACTCCAGTGATCCGAACTTCCCCTTCTACGACAGCAACACCGTTTTTGTACCCATGAAGAACGGGAGCCTGCAGCGGACCACGTTTGACGACGGTTTGAATCCCTGGAAAAATCAGAACTTCCTCGGACTGAATAACTGGTATCAGAACGCTTCACTGTTCAAAGTGATTCCGGTAACGGAGCGACTATTCTTCCGATTGAATATCGACTTCTTCAATGTCTTCAATATGCCGGGAATTCCGAAGACGCCCGACAGCTCCACCGGCATTATCGATTCCTCTGTGTCCGGCAATGGCTCACGCGCACTGCAGTTTGGGCTGCGAATGACCTGGTAGTCAAAGGAGCAATAGAATATGAATCGCCGTCAATTCCTTGTATCCGCTTCTGCCGCTGCCTCCCAATCCTGGGCCGGCGCCAACGATCGCGTTCGTCTGGCCATCATCGGTGTCGGCTCGCGCGGGTCTGCACATATTAAGGAGATTCTGCCGGTTTCAAATGTGGAGATTGCCGCGTTGGTGGATCCCGACGGCAGGCGTACCGAGACTGCCGCCTCCACCGTTTTCCAGAAGACCGGAAAACGCCCCAAGATCGATTCGGATATGCGCCGGATCTTTGAAGACAAAGATATTGACGCTGTCACCATCGCCACGACCAATCACTGGCACACTCTGACCGCCATCTGGGCCATGCAGGCGGGTAAGGATGTCTATGTTGAAAAACCGGTCTCGCATAACGTCTGGGAAGGCACGAAGCTGGTGGAGACCGCCAGAAAATACAAACGAATTGCTGCCGGCGGTACGCAGCGCCGCTGGGGAGGCCGCTTTCGCAAGGCTATCGAACTGATTCACGGCGGCACCATCGGCGACATCTACCAATCGAGCTTCGTCTTCCCCGGCAACCGCGACTCCATCGGTTTCAAAGAGACGAAGGAGCCGCCGGGCTGGCTCAATTGGGATCTATGGGTAGGGCCCGCTCCCATGCAGCCCTATCATGAGAACCTGGTTCACTACAACTGGCATTGGTTCTGGGATTTCGGCAATGGCGAGCTCGGCAACAACGGAATCCATATGATCGACTTTCTCCGTTGGGGCATGCGTCAGAAACTCCCGGTGCGCATCCAGTCCAGCGGCGGGCGATTCGGCTACAAGGATCAGGCGCAGACACCCAACACGCAGAACGTTACCTGGGTGTACGAGGACGGCTCCATGATGGTTGGCCACCTTCCCGGTCTCTACACGGCCGAGCCGATGTCATGGGATTTCTACGGGACCAAGGGATACATGCACGTCATGGCCGACGGCCGCTTTCAGATCACCATGGGCCGCAATAAGAAGCCCGAGCCGGAGGTGGAGTATCCGCCGAATATCCAACATTTTCAGAACTTTGCCGACGCGATTCGCGCCCGCGATCCCAAGATGGTGCACGCCGAGATCGAGGATACGTTTCTTTCCACCGCTCACTGCCACCTGGGCAATATCGCTTACCGGGTGAAGCGCGACCTGCACTTCGATCCTTCGCGGATGCAGTTCATTGGTGATGCCGAGGCAAACAAGCTGCTCACGCGGGAATACCGCAAACCCTACGTCGTTCCCGAGCGCGTGTAACAGGCGTTTCCGCTCAAATGCGGAAGAAGATATTTCGCTTGTACAGCCAGTAGCACATGGACCACATAACGGCGAGTACCAGCAGGTTCTGGGGGATTATACCCAGGTCCCCCAGATACCAGAAGTTGCCTGTGAAGTTTGCCAGCCCGCGGTTGAGCCAGCCTCGCAGCACCTGTGCGAAGGCATAGATAAAGATTGAGTTCATGCCAAGCACAATCACCGGAAAGGTCCACCGCCGCTGCTGCTTCACGTCTACCAGCCAGTAGAGCGCCGTCAACATCACAATCACCCAGCCAGCGCTGAAGAACGTGAAGGAAGCTGTCCAGAGGCGTTTCACCATCGGATTGAACGGTTCCAGCCCCAACCCGAGCGCAAATGCCGCGGCCGCCGCCATGCCCAGGATCTTCAGCTTCTGTGCATGCGTCCTGGGAGTCAACATCAGCATGCCCGCCCAGTAGCCGAACAGGATAGTGACTGCATTGCCGATAAAATTGATCGTCGTATAGTAGCCCGAATAGTTATAGCCCAAGATTTTCAGATCGATCACCGCGCCGATGTTACCCGTCTTCGAGAAGGGGCCATCCGGTCCCGGGTAAAGGACGAAGAGCGCCCAGTAGCCGGCGATCAGACCCACCGCGCAGGCCACCTGCAGCGGAAACCGCAACCGGGTAATGCCAAAACAAAGCAGGTAGCCGAATGCGATCTGGCACAGCACGTTGATCAATTGAAGAGCGGGCCGCGGCCGGCTCGTATTGAAATTCGACAGGATATTGCTGAGAACGATGAGGATCAGCGATCGCCACGCCACATGGCGCAAAAGCGTGAGATTGGTGGCTCCCTGGGCTTTCCGCCGCGCAAACGCGAACGGCATCGCCATGCCGACCATGAAGGTGAACGCGGGTTGGATCAGGTCCCAGAAGGTGCATCCCGCCCAGGCCGCGTGATCCACCTGCCCGGCCAGCCACGCCCAGTTCGGTCGCGATTGCAGAATAGACAGGCCGAAGCCGTGCGAGATCAGCAACAGCATGATAAGACCGCGGTAGGCATCCAAACTCACCAAACGTCCCGCTGCCGGCGTATTCTGTAAAAGGGGCGCGGTCGCCTCGGCGGCTATCGCCGGCCTTGCCACCATTGTGCTGGCCATGAATCCTCCTGTCTTTGCTGCTATTTGGAAGCGCCTACCAAATCAGTTTAAGCGCAAATTGAATTTCGCGCGCGGCCCCCGCCGTCCGGATCCGGCCGAAGGTGCGGGATGTGACCGTATTATCCGGGTCGTTGGCTCCACCGGTCGTGTTGCTGCTGCCGAAGTTCACCTGGTTCAAGAGGTTAAAAAACTCAGACCGGAACTGAAGCTTTACCCCTTCCGTCACGCGGAAGTCCCGCAGCACCGAGAAATTGGTATTGGCAAACGCCGGGCCCGTAAGAATATTGCGCCCCGAGTTGCCGTACGTGCCGGGCGTCTCCTGCGAGGGCAACAGGAAGGCGTTCGTATTGAAGTACTGCGAGATCATATCGTCGCGGCTGGACGCCTCGCGCGTAATCGGACCGCCGCCGGGCTTGAGCATCGCGCGCTGCCGGCTGCCTGAGCCATCCAGCGCCACATCCGCACCCGCGCGGATGGAGAAGGGCGCCCCGCTCTGCCATTGGTGAATTCCAGTCAAAGTCCAGCCGTCCACGACGGCATTTACCGCCCGGTGAGCTGTCTTCACGCTGGGTGACCACAGCCATGAGGCTACGAAGACGTGAGTCCGGTTGAAGTCTGACACGCCCTTGTTGTCTCTCACATTGAACGGATTGTCCAGTAGACGGCTAAAGATGTTGCTGGAAAGCGTGTCGATCGACCGGCTGATTGTGTGGTTGACGTTGAACGTAATTCCGTGTGCGAAGCGGCGGCGCGCCTGCAATTGCACGCCGTTATACCAGCTCCGGAAGCTGTTATCCAGCACGATCGATTGCGACGCCAGTATTCCCGGCAGGAATAAAGTCCGGTTCTGTACGTTCTGCAGTGAGGGCGGATCGCCCGTGACCGGATCCTTAATGTACTGGGCCGGATTGAAGTTGCGGTAGCCCTCCACCTTGATGCCTGCTTTCCCGACGTACGAGGCTTCCACCGTCAGGTCGCGCATCACCTGGCGCTGCAGCGTCAGGTTCCACGATTGTACGTAGGGCGTGCGGATGTTTGGAGCAATATACAATCCACTGAGTGGAAGCGGGTAGAGGCCGCATCTCACACCCGGAAACGAACTGGTGCGCGTGCAATCGAACTCGCTGGGCGCGACCGGCGGCGTAATCTGACCCACCGAAGAGAAAGGATTTTCTACGCGTCCATTGAAAGCGAGAAAGCCCCCTGCCCAGGGAGCATTCTCTTGGGAAACGGAATCCGCCTTGATGGAGTCGTAATAAAATCCGTAGCCCCCGCGAACACTGGTCTTTCCGTCGCCCAGAACATCCCAGGCAAACCCGAACCGGGGAGCAAAATTATTCAAGTCATTTGGCGCCAATCCGCGCGGCACGCCGGGGTCGCCAGCGAAAAGGATTCCGGGCGGCGCCGTCGGGAAACGGGTCGACTGCGTCCGGCTGCTGATCCCGTTCAAGCTCTGAAGCCGGTCGTAGCGGTCCACCCAGGGAAAGAAAGGCTCCCAGCGTAGACCGAATGTCAGTGTCAGCCGCTGGTGTACTTTGAACTCGTCCTGCACGAACAGACTGGGCGCCTTCTGCAGGTTGTCGTTGGTGCGGACGCCGAAGCCGCCGCTGAGCTGGTAGTAAGCTCCCAGCAGAAAATCGGCAAACTCGTCGCCGCTGCGGGTTCCGTTGAAATTAAATCGGGGCGATCCCAGAAAGATTTGGCGGAACGTCAGGTCTAGGAATTCTCCGCCGAACTTGATATTGTGACGCCCGGCCATCCAACTGGTGGAGTTACGGACCTGCCAGCTATTGTTCTTGAAATCGACGCGCCCCGATCCGCCGCCGAAGTTGACGTTGGATCCGATGTCGATTGAGGGCCCGCCGACCTCGGCGAACAACGGCATGTTGATGCCTACTGAGGCGGGATCGATCGTCTTATTGGCCGCCAGCAGCGAGGCGGTGCGCAGAAAGGTGACGGTCGTTTCGGTCAGCAGATTCGGACGCATCGTAAATGTATCGTTGATGGTCGCCATCGTGGTGCGCTGCGCCAGCGTATCGCTTAGATAACCTGGAACGTTCCCGCTGATCAGCGTGGGCCTGTTACGAGAGTTATCGTCCACGAAGATATGCCCGTAAACGTTGTTCCGCTGGCTCTGGACCCAGTCCACGCGAGCCATATACATGGCGCCATTTTGTGGTGACGGAGACAAGGTAGCGACGCGTCCGCTGGGTGAGTCTGGGATCAGCGGCAGGAGCGCCTTGGCTACCGGGCTAATGCACGTGCTGCGAATGACGTTGTTGGCAACGCACGGTGCTCCGCCGGCATCCACAAAGGGCCGCTGGTTGATGTCTACCGGGTTGCGGAGCGTTCGCCCCGTAAAATCGCCGGCCCGCTGGGCAGCCGTGGGGACAATCGACTGCACGCTCAGTGCTTCCCGCCTGTCGCGCAATCCTTGATAGGAGCCAAACGCGAATAGTCTGTCCTTTTTAATGGGTGCTCCCGCGGCGAAGCCATATTGATTCTGCTTGCGCGCCGGAACCCGGGCTGCAAAAAAGTTGCGCGCATTCAGCTTTTCGTTGCGAAGAAATTCCCACAACGCGCCGTGGAACTCGTTGGTCCCGGACTTGGAGACGACGTTGATCTGCGCGCCTACATTGCGGCCGTATTCCGCCGAAAAATTCTGAGTTTGGATGCTGAACTCCTTTACCGCGTCCGGCGGGGGGAAGTTCATGCCCGTATTGCGCGAGGGATTGACGAAGATTCCGCCATTGAAGGTGAATAGGTTCTGATTCTCCAGGCTTCCGTTGACATTCATGGAGGGTCCACTGCGCGCATCGGTGAGTTGTTGGGGCGCGTTGATGCTCACAATGCCGGGCAGTGTGGCTGCCAGGGCAATCACGTTGCGGCCATTCAACGGAAGATCCACCACTCTGCGGTCGTCCACCAGGCCCGTCAGCGCGCCGGATCGAGTATCCACCAGCGGAGCGGTCGCCGATATCGTCACGGTCTCGCTGGTCTGCCCTACCTGCAGGCGCGCATCTACCCGCAAATTCTGGTTTACGGCCAGGACCGCATCGGTTTCGGTGACCCGCTGGAACCCAGTCTTTTCCACGGTGATCGCGTAGCGGCCCGGCGGCAGCGCCTGGAAAAGGTACGATCCGTCAGTCCCGGTTTGTGTGTTGCGGCGGATCTGCTGATCTACCAGGACGGCGCTCACTCCGGCTGCGGGTACCGGCAGCCCGGTTGAGTCGGTCACAAACCCGCTGATGGTCCCGGTAGCTTGGGCCCACAGGGCCGATGTAAAAATAGACGATAGCATCACGGCCGTGAAAACACGGCCGCGAATCCTTAACCGCAATGACATGGAATCTCCGAAATTTGCTTTCAACTTCTACTGCTAAACTTCTACGCCAAGGTCCTTCCAGTGAATCACCTTGCCCTGCATGCAGACCTCGTTGCCGAGAATCGCCGTGAGAGCGGCCGTGGCGCCCACTGTAATATCGGAGGGCGACTTCGCGCCTTTCTGCACGCAGTTGTAAAAGGCAGTGATGTGCGCGTCGTTCTTTTCCGCTACTTTTTCCGCCAGGATCTTCTGTTCCTCGCCATCCAGTGAGTAGAATGTAGCGGAGTTCAGCAACTCCACCGCGCCTTTGCTGCCGTAAACGTTGATGCTCTGGTTGTTGGCAGGCATTTTGCGGGGATGAAACACCATCTGCGTAAACGATAGCTTCGCGCCATTCGGATAATCGTAGGTGATGCTCTGATGGTCCATGATGTCGCGGCCCTTGGGTTCGTTCTTGTGAAGGTTGATGCCGCCGAAGCCGGCTGCGCGCGTCGGATGCTGCCCGATGGCCCAGTTGCAGGCATCCAGGTTGTGCACCGATTGCTCCACCAGATAGCCGCCGGACTTCTTGAAATCGAAGTACCAGTCGCCCGAGGTCCCGTCATACTTGATGTCGGCCGAGGCATGGCGCTGCGCCTTTACAAACAGGATGTCGCCGATGGCGCCGTCGTGAATCTTCTTGACCGCTTCAGCCAGTTGAATCTGGGAACGCATCTGCTGGCCGGCCTGGAAGACGCGCTTGGTCTGTTTGGCGGTCTTCAAAAGCTCGCGAATCTCGGCCGGCGTGGTGCCGATGGGCTTTTCGCAATAGACATGCTTCCCGGCCTTCAGCGCGGCAATCGCCATCTCGGCGTGCAGGTAAGGCGGAGTGGCGATGAAAACGGCATCCACGTCCTTGCGGTCGATGATTTTATGCCAGTCGGAAGTGGTCGCCGGATTGGTCTTGGCCGCGGTGGTCGCCGCCTTATCCAAACGGTCAGGCTTGTTGTCGCACAGGGCCACCACGCGCGCGTTCGGCTGGTTGATCACGGCTTGCAGCAGGTAGCTGCCGCGGTTGCCGACCCCGATCATCGCCGTCGCTACCTGATCGTTTGGCGACTGCGAGAACAGGGCCTGTGAGGCGGCTGCGGAACTCAATAGAAAATGTCTTCTGTCCATAGTAAGGCTCCCTCTTTATGTAATCCGCGCCCTGAGTTCTTACTGTACTCGCGCGCCGAAAATAGCATGAATACTGGAGACGATCATTATACATTGCGTTCCAGGTTGCACAACAGCGTGTTGCCGTGTCACAGCACAGGAAACAGGAGGAATGCCTAAGAAAGAGGGTTTCGCCACTTGAGCCCAGGGTATCTTGCAAAATCCGTGTCAGTCGAACACAGTTCCGCTCCATGCTCAATTGCCATCGCAGCCAAGTGCGCGTCCGATGTCAGATTTCCGCCGGTCCCCAAAGGCTGGAGTAACTCGCGCAAAACCTGTAAGTGGCGCGTCCCCGGATGGAGGATCCTAGCCGGCGGCTGCTCGAGCCAGGAGGTTACAAGGTCAAAAGCGGTATCGACCGGCAGAGGGTTTCGGAATAAGCTTGGTCTGGTGGTCAGTCGTAGGAATGCGAGAAGGACATTCCACGCAAAGCCGACGGTCTCCTGTCCGGACAAAACCGCCTCCAGCCACGGCTTCGCCTTCCGGCTTAATGGAGAGTCTTCGTTAACGGCGTAGATCAAGAGGTTCGCATCGACTACTATCATTTGCGCAACGAGAGCTTCCGGGTGAGTTCCTCGTCCTCGATGGCGTCGGCCAGAGCCAGGGCTTTGTCCCAACGGAACTCCTGCGCCTCGCCCATCCGAAACGATTTCTGAGTAAACTTCCGGGCGCGCTGATGCTCTTTGCCGCGAAGCCCGGCGCGCGCAGCTTCATTCAGGGCTTCCTTGAACGAGATCGCACGCTCCCTCATGGCGTCCCGGATGAGCCTCTCCACATCCGGATCTAAAGTGACCGTCGTCCTCATGTTGCTATCATAGCATCATCTTAGTTGCTGTCATGATGCATTGAATCGGAGAGCGAAGACGGTCAGGTGCTTCCTCGATTGTTCAGTTGCTCTGCGCCGGCCTCTCACGTTGGCGGTGATAGACAACTTCGCCTCGCAGCATCGTTGACGCTTCACTAGTTTTTCATTGACTTCAATTTTTACTGATGGTAATCTGTCCGAAATTTGTGAGCGAAAAAGAGGCGTTCGCATCGGGAGTCACGCCCGAGCGATGGCTCTGTATGCTGACGCTCTGAGGAATTCTATCCTCAACTCACCATCAAGTTAGGAGGTCCAAGTGACCACTCGCCCAGTCCCCGCTGCATTGGCGTGGCTAGCCTTTCTCGGCTATTCCCAAGCCTTACTCAATAACCCCGTCCTGGCACAGTCCCGTAATCAAGCCATCGAGCCTGGCGCCGCCAATTGGAAAACATGGGTGCTTTCCTCCGGGCACGAATTTCGCGTGCCTCCGCCGCCGGATGCTGCTGCTACGCAGCGCGAACTCGCCTGGGTGAAGGATGTAACGGCATTGCAGGACCCCAGAATCGCGGACCAAGTGCAGTTCTGGGATGCCGGATCTCCGGGCTACCGCTGGATCGAAAACCTGATCGACCGGTCACTGTCCGAAACCCTGGGAACGGTCTCCGGGCAGCGCCTATATCCATATGTCGCCATCGCGATCTACGACGCTACTATCGCGGCGTGGGATTCCAAGTACGCCTATAACCGCCCCCGCCCGGCTGTAGCCGATCCCACACTGCCTACCCGCCTGGCAACACCCAACAGTCCGTCCTATCCGTCCGAGCACGCCGCAGTGGCGGCTGCCGCGGCCGGGGTAATCGCCTACTTTTTCCCTAGGGAAGCGGATTCGCTCAATGCTATGGCGGAAGAGGCTGCCCGCTCCCGCCTGTACGCCGGGCTGCAATACCCCAGCGATTATTTTGCCGGCCTGGAGTTGGGGCGTAAGGTTGCCGCACGAGTGATCGAGCGCGCCAAGGCCGACAACTCAGACGCGGTCTGGACCGGCGCCGTTCCCGTAGGCCCCGGCCTGTGGATTGGAACAAATCCGGGGAATGTAACGGCCACCAACTGGAAGACTTTTGTCCTTTCTTCAGCCAACGAATTCCGGCCGCCCGTGCCGCCGGCCTACAATTCACCGCAGATGATTGCCGAAACAGCCGAGGTGAGGACCTTCCCCCGGACCTTCAACTCCAATCAGAAGGCGTTTTTCTGGCAGAGCCCGGAAGGACGAGAAACCCTGTTTTGGAATTACGCCAATAAACGGCTCTACGAAACGAAACTGGATCAGAACCCGCCGCGCGCCGCCCGCGCCTATGCGCTTTTAGGCGTCTCGATTTTCGACACATTCACAGCCAGCCAGGATGGCAAATTCACCTACTGGTACATTCGGCCACACCAGTTGGATAGCGGGATTACGCCGCTGTTCCCGGCTCCCAATTTTCCCGGTTATCCGTCGAACCACTCCTCACTTTCCACTGCACGATGTGAAGTTCTTGCCTACCTATTTCCACGCGAAGCCGCCTCCATCCGGGCCGTAGGTAAAGAGGCGGGAGACTCGCGTATCTGGGCCGGCATTCACTTTCAAATCGATAATGTCGCGGGCGTCAACCTGGGCAATGCCGTGGCGCGAAAAGTGATCACCTGGGCCGAAAACGACGGCTCCAAACCCTGATATCCGCTGAAACACACAGGAAGTTAGATGCGCCTGTCTCCCGGCGCTAAACCCATCGCTTGCCTGATCGGTTCAACTCTTCTGGCGGACATGCTACACTGCCTTCAATAGCTGAAACGACTCGCTATCGCAAGCTCCGTTGCTGACCTACGGGTTTTCCGATTCGCATCAACTTTCAGGGGGATAAATGACCAGCAGGGCCATATCTATATTACTGTCCAGTCTCTTACTTTTTTGCGCCGTCCCGGCGCATGCTCAAGTTCTTTACGGTTCGCTCGTAGGCGATGTTGCCGATCCTAGCGGCGCCGTTGTCGCGGGAGCCCAGGTAACCATCACAAACCGGCAGAACGGTTATGTCCAGAGTGCCGTCACCGACTCCAACGGACACTATTCCTTCCAGAATGTGAACGCAGGCACTTACGATGTCAGGATCGCATCCCCTGGATTCCAGGGCTTGACACAACCCGGAGTTGCTATCTCGATCAACACTGTGGCTCGGCTGGACTTGGTTTTGAAGGTCGGCGAAGTATCCGAGCAGGTGACCGTCGAGGCATCGGCCACACAGCTGCAAACCGACAAGTCGGACGTTCACGTAGACATCGGCACCAAAGAAGTCTCCAACATGCCGCTGCCGCGTTATCGCAACTATCAGAGCCTGATTAACCTGGTGCCTGGCGCGACGCCCGGCCGCTTTCAGAACTCCGCCGGATCCACGCCCGGCCGCTCTTTGACTACCAGCGTGAATGGCGTAAACCGGAATAATAATGTCACCAAGCTCGATGGCGCGGTTAATACGAATATTTGGCTGCCCCATCACACGGCCTACGTAGCGCCTGCTGAAACTATTGAAACCGTTAACATTTCCACGAACAGTTTTGACGCGGAACAGGGCATGGCCGGCGGCGCGGCCACTACGGTAATCAGCAAATCGGGCACAAATACGCTGCATGGAAGCGGATTCGCCTTCCACGAAAACAGTGCCTGGGGCGCTCGGAACGTGTTCTTTAAAGATTCAAAGCTTCCGAAGAGTCTGGTCAGCATTGGCGGCGGCACGCTCGGCGGACCTATTGTCCAGAACAAACTCTTCTTCTTTGGCAGCTTCGAAGGTACCAGGGAGCGGCTGAATCGCAGCAAGCTGCTGACGGTCCCAACGGCCGCTCAGCGGGGCGGGGACTTTAGTGCTTCCGCCGCCAAAATTTACGATCCGTTTACCGGCGATGCCAACGGCAATAATCGCCTGGCTTTTCCGGGCAACATTATCCCTCTCAATCGCCTCAGCCGTGTTACGCAACAGCTGTACAGCATGCTGCCGGCTGCGAATCTACCTGGCATCGCCAATAATTTCTTTGCCACTGGACCTCAAAATCTGACTCGCGACAACTATGATTCCAAAATAAACTGGAATCGATCCACCAACAACAGCTGGTTCTTCAAGTACTCTGCCATGAGTGCGCTTGTGATCGGCCGTCCCGCCTTCGGGGATGCAGGCGGACCTTGCAGTTGTGATTCCGGTATTGGCGATGCCGGACAGCTCGTGCAACTAGCCACCGTCGGACAGACCTACACGCTCACTCCAACGTTTCTGTGGGATATGACCCTGGGTTGGACCCGCACGGGGGCCAATTCTATTCCGACAGGCTACGGCAAGAACGTCGGTCTGGACGTCTTGAGAATCCCAGGAACCAACGGCGCCAGTGAACGCGAGAGCGGCATGCCCAATTTCCAGATCGCCAACTACGCCGATCTCGGACTGCCGGAAACCTGGAATCCCTACTTTTATGGGGATACCACTTACACCATGACGCAAAACTTCAGTCTGATCAAAAGCAGCCACGAAATCCGGTTCGGGTTTGAGGGAGTGCGCCACTGGTTGAATCACTATCAGCCCGAGCTGGGCGCCGGCCCACGCGGCCGCTTCAACTATTCACAGGCCACGACCGGCACCAGGATTCCGAACTCGGACGGTGTACTGATCGCTAGCCCGACCAACCAGTTCAATTCGCAAGCCGCATTCTTTCTGGGCGCGCCCACTTCCGTGAGCAAATCGCTGCAGTGGTCAAAGATGACGGGTTTCAATTATCAGTTGGGTCTGTTCCTGCGCGACCGCTGGCAAGTCTCGCGCAAACTTACGGTCAACCTCGGAGTGCGCTACGAAATGTACCCGATGATGACTCGTTCCGGTTTTGGGGGTATCGAGCAGTGGGACGAAAAGACGAATCTAGTGAAGCTGGGCGGCCGCGGCAACAACCCCAAGGATCTGGGGATTGCCACCAGCAAGACTTTGTTTGCCCCGCGAGCAGGACTTGCCTACCGTCTCGACGAAAAGACGGTAATTCGTAGCGGTTACGGCTTGACCTACAATCCCATGCCCTTTGCTCGTCCGCTACGGGGCTTTTACCCGCTGACGGTAGCACAGGAGTTCGTATCGCCCAGTGCCTACATACCCTACGGCGCCACCGAGCAGGGCATCCCGGCCTTCAGTGGCCCTGACCTCAGCCAGCCAGCGGTCGTCTTGCCGGCCACCGCCCAAATGCGCACCATCTCGGGCAACAGCGTAACCCGCGGTTACGTGCAGAGTTGGAACTTCTTCATCGAGCGCAGGTTGCCGTCTTCCATTCTTCTCTCGGCCGGCTACGTAGGCACCAATACGGTCCGCGGTTTCGTGGACTGGGACGCCAATGCGGCCGAAGCCGGAGCAGGGAACACTGGTCGTCCCTTCTATGCGGCTTTCGGCCGTACCGCAACTACCTGGTACTGGAATGGCCAGGCAAACACGAACTACAACGGTCTCCAGGTGTCCGCCACGCGAACCGTCGCCGGCGGCCTGATGCTGAAGATGGCTTATACCTGGTCGAAGGCATTCAACGTCACCGACGATGATGGCTGGGCGCAGTATATGTTTATGGCGCTAAGCCAAAGGAACCGCAACCGCGCTCTTTCGGGCTACGATACTCCGCACAACTTCCAAACCGGCTTCGTCTATGATCTGCCCTTCGGGCCTGGTAAGAAGAACTTCTCCAGTGGAATTCCGGCGCGGGTGATCGGCGGCTGGCAGTTGAACGGCGTCTTTGCTGCTTACTCTGGACGGCCGTTTACTGTCACCGCGGATGGCGGCGCGTTGAATGCCCCGGGCAATTCGCAGACAGCGGACCAGGTCAAGACCTCGGTCGTCAAAATCGGAACCACCGGCGAATATTACGACAAAACCGCATTCGCGCCTGTCACTCAGGCCCGTTTCGGTACAACCGGCCGCAATCTGCTGCGCGGACCGAAAATCGTCAATCTCGATTTAGGCCTCTTCCGCACCGTCAAATTGAGCGAGCGCTTCGGCCTCCAGTTCCGCGCGGAGGCCTTCAACGTGTCGAATACGCCCCACTTCAATAACCCGAGTTCCAACGTAAACGCTGGTGATTTTATGCAAATTACCAGTGCGCTGGACGATCAGCGCTCGTTGCGATTTGGGCTTCGTCTGCAGTTCTGAGCGGGAGCTTAACCCAGCCCTTCGAGAGGTTTTAGAAGGGCTGGGTTTGCCCGATCCTCACAAAAAGATCAGGGAAGCTCTTTGATCTCCACGTTGCGGTAATAAGCGGGCCAGCCTTCAGATTGCAGACAGACGTTGCCATCCTCCGGAAACGCTCCCGTGCCTTCGTTCACCAGCACGCCATTCAATACCACCGAAATGTTGCCGTCTTTTGAAGTGATCTCGTAATGGTCCCAGGACCCGAAGGCCGGGCGATCCTTCACGAACGGGCCGCGTTTGGCTCCGGAAATCTTGCCGCCGCGCACCCCGAAGAGACTGCCCGCCTCGCCGAAATAGCCTTGCACCTCCAGCGACATGGGCCAACCGTCCTGTATCGGGCCGGCATGAATGAAGAAGCCCGCATTCGGCCACTCCGCGCCCTTCGGCTTCGCCTTCCAGCCCAGTTGGAAGCGCCAATCGGCCCGCAAAATGAAGTTGTGGTACTTCTTTTTACTGCGTAGAAAACCGTTCGGCTGTCCGGTGGTCGCAATTACGCCGTCGCGCAGGGTCCAGGCCTCCGCCGGCGTGTCGCCCTCCACCGTCCAGTGTTCGCTGAGATCCTGCTTCGGCATCAGCGATACGAAGCCATCGGCGCCGAAGCCGGAACAGCCCAGCAGTAGAAAGAGAAGACAAATTCTCATCTGGCAAACTCTCCGTCGTAGTTTGAAAACTTCATTGCAGCAAGCGAATTCATTCATAGATGTTACCGGATGCCATAGACCGGCCGGCAACATCGGTGCCAAGCCTGCGCGGCGGGTAAAATAGAGCATATGACGTTGGCAGTGCAGGCGCTCCTACTCGCAATGAGTGTGGCTACGGATGCGCCGGTTCAACGGTCGCCCGCCGCCAAACAAGCGGACGATCTGCAGCGGGCCGTCGAAGAGTTCCGAACGCAAACCAGAGATCTCGGGATTCGTCCCGAGAGCGTCGGGACCCATCAACACCGGCCGCCGGCCGCCTGGCATGGCCGGTTATTCGAGAACCTGCGGAACGATTTTCTGGATGCCGTCCCGCACGAGATCAGGCAGCGCGGCGGCTCGAAATCCCTGCTGCGCCGCAATCAATTTGGTTTCAGTGTGGGCGGGCCTATCCTGATACCCCGGCTGGTAAGTGGGCGCAATTCGTTCTTTTCTTTATCCTATGAAGGCGTGCGGGAACGGATCTCCCGCACCTACTTGCGCACCATTCCCATCGTGCCGGAACGAACTGGAGATTTCTCCCGCACCGTCGATCCTGCCGGGAATCCTCTGCCTATCTACGATCCCAACACGACGCGCTTAAATGCTGCCTACGATCCCGCCCTGCCAGTTTCCCCGGCAAACCCCCAGTACCTGCGCGAGCCATTCCCCGGCAATGTCATCCCTCGCAGCCGCTTGGATCCAGTCGCCAGCGCGGCGATTGAACTATATCCGTTGCCAAATACAGATGTTGGCCCATTTTCTCTCAACAACTACTTCATTAATTCTCCTGAAACAAATATAGCCAATGGAGTTATCGGCCGCATGGATCACCGCTGGAACGGGCGGCACCGCTTCAGCTCGGAGTTTGCTTTCTCGAATGGTCTCCTCGGCGCTGCGCGCTGGTTTCCGACCATCGCGAACCCCGGGCCGTCAGACCGGAAATTTCGCAGCCGCCGCGCCTCTCTCGAGCACCTGTTCACCGTCTCGCCCCAAAGCGTGAACACCGCGTCATTTGAAGCGTCTTCCGATGCGTCCACCTCAGGAAATGAAGGCGGCGCCTTTCCGGTCTATCAGCTTCAGTCGTACCTCGGGATGGGCCGGTCTTACCCCTTCGCCCGGAACGCCCGCAACCACTTTGCGTGGTCCGACGGCTTCAGTACTCGCCGTGGAAAGCATTCCCTTCGTCTTGCAGGCGATTATGTCAGCCGGCAGGTGAACACCTTCTGGCCACAATTTCCCGCCGGCTCCTACAGTTTTTCGCCCGGCCTGACCAGCCTTCCGGGCATAGTCAACACCGGCCACCCGTTTGCCAGCTTTCTGCTGGGACTTCCCGAATACGCGCAGTTTACCGCCAGTGCGGGACCATCCTATTTCCGGCAAAGCCATGCCGGCATTCGTCTGCGCGATCAATATGAGCCGCACAAGGGATTAACCATCGCGCTTGCCCTGAACCTTACCCGCAACACGCCAAGGATCGAAAAGTATGACCGTCAATCCACCATTGATCTAAGGGTTCCGAATCCAGCCAACGGCCGCCCGGGTGCGCTGGTGCTGGCTGGGCGCAACGGCGCTTCTCGCGGCTTCAAGCCCGTTACCTGGAATTGCGACCCTAGCGTCTCGATCGGCTGGAATCCGGCCGGCGATGCCAAAACGGTAGTGCGTCTAGCCTACTCGCGCGCACACTCGCAGATCCCCATCTACCTTGGCCAGTGGGGCACGCAGGCGTTCAACGCCAGCCCCACCTTCCTCTCTCCCAATGTGCAGTTGCAACCCGCGCTCATCCTTGCGAAGGGTGTTCCCCCATTGGCTACCCACCTGCCCGATCCGCATCCCGCCGCCGCTAACGAGACCGTGGCGGACCTGATCGATCAGAGCAGGCTTGAGCCGCTGACACAGGCAGCATCCATTTCGCTGGAACGTGAATTTCCGGGCTCTATGATGGTTAGCGTTGGCGCTACGTATTCCGGCGGCCGCAACCTGCTGGTGAGCAATGCCGCCGCCAATCCGAATGCTATCTCGCCCGATGCCCTCCACTACCGCGACCTCCTAAATGACGAAGCCTTTAATAGCTCCTTGCGTCCCTATCCTCAGTTCAAAGGCTTCGAATTGAACAGCTCTTATCCGGCCGGGCGCTATTTTCGCGATGCCGGCTTCGTCCGCATCGAGAAGCGCGCCTCCAAAGGGCTGGCAATCAGCGCGTATTACGAGTATTCCAAGCAGTTGGACGACTACTCTGGTCCTTACGGAAAACAGGACTATTTCAACAGCCGGAACGAGTGGTCCCTGTCTGCCTGGAATCAGCCGCAAAGGCTGCAACTCAACTATGTCTATGAGCTGCCGGTGGGCGCCAATAAACCTTTCCTGGATTACTCCGACTGGCGAAGATACCTGGTGGATGGCTGGTCGTTGAGCGGTACCGCAGTGCTCACATCCGGCAATCCGCTCGCGCTTCACCCGCTGTTCAACAACACCGGCGGCGTGATTTCAGGTTTGCGTGTCGACGTGGTTCCTGGGGTCAACCCTGAGGCGCCCGCTCGCGGCCCGTCGCAATGGTTCAATCCAGCCGCCTTCGATCAACCGGCAGACTTCACCCTGGGGGATGGTCCCCGCACTCACCCCCAACTGCGGAATCCCGGCAACCAGAATTATGATCTGAGCCTGAATAAGCGGCTTGCTGTCGATGCTGAACGCGCTGTCGAGTTCAACGCCGCCGCCTTCAATTTCACCAATCACGCCGATTGGAACGACCCGGACACTGGCATTGGACCGGCCAGCGCGCGCAATGCCAATGCGGGCAAAATCATCGGCTCGCGCGGGGGCCGCGTCATCCAGCTCGGTATGCGCTTTACCTTCTGATGCGGAAACTGCTTCACCTCGCTGTAGCCATCGCCGTGGGTGCTTCGTTGAGCGCCCGCGAACCGGCACGCGCGCGTCGCGTGCAGCTGCGTGTTCCCGTTTCCCTCGAATCGCAGGAGCGCCTCGGGCCGTCCGACTTCCAGGTTTCGCTGGATGGCAAGCCGGCGCGAATTCTGGCTGTCAAAGCCCCGGGCGATGACCAGATTATCCTCCTGGTGCTGGATGTAAGCGGCGATATCGCCGACTTCGATCCGGCCCGCGAAGCCATCGCCGCTGAGCTCGCCAAGCTTCCCGCGCGAACCTACGTGAGTCTCCTGCACGCGCAGGATGGGTTAGCCGTCTTGCGCGATCCGACGCCCGACCGCGAAGCTGTCAAACAAATCGTGCAGGACCTGCCCGTCGCCGGAAAAGCCGGCCTTCTCGATACCGTCGAGGCTGTCGAGCGGATTGCCGATTCCATGGCTGCCGTCTCGCCTGTCCGTGTCACGGTGCTCTACATCACAGACAGCAACGTGCGAAATTATCGTGAGGATTTCAGCAACCCCGTCATCAATTCCAGTGACTCGCACGATCTGAGCCGTAAGTTCCCCGAGGCCCTAATCCAGGAAAAATTTTCGAAACTGGAAAACAGCTTGGCCCGGCGCCAGACACCTCTCTATCTGGTTCACCTGCATTACCGGGGCGACGCCTTGAACGAGGCATATCAGAACGGATTGAAAGGTCTGGCCGAGTTGACCGGCGGATCCACCACGTTCTGCCGGTCAACCGTTGAGATTCCGGGCGCCATCGAACATGCATTTCAGCGAATCTCAGCCCAATACAGCATTACCGTGGCCCTACCGGAGCGCCTGCCTCCCGTGGTGCAGGTTCAGGTTGCGGCAGAACGTGCCGGCGAGCCGCTGGCGCATCGTACCCGCTTCGTGCTGAAGGAAAAATAATATGCGCTATCTGTGGCTGATCTTCGCTCCGCTCGCCCTCATTCCCGCCGGTTGCAGCCGCCCGCAGCCGGACTCGCAGCTGGTCGAACGGGTGCGCCTGCTTGAAAGCGAAAACGCCAGGCTCCGCGCGGCCGTCGCTTCGGCTAAGACGCCTCCGCCTGCAACCGCGGCGCCGGAAAGTCCTACCTTCTCGCGCGAAAAAGCAGCTTTGCGGGCCGTTCCCGCCAAGCGGCCGGATCAGCGATCATGCGAAGCCGCCGCTAGCGAGCTGCGGTCGCTCGAATTGGATGCCGCGGCGTGCCGGGAAGCCTCCGTCAATCTCGAGCGGCGGCTGCAGGAAACCTTGGCTCACCTGGAGGCTGCATCCCGCGATAGCAGGCGCCTTGAGGCCTCACAGGCGGAACTGAGGGATAAACTCGCCGACGCCAATCGCCGCCTCGACACTCTGGCAGAGGAGCTTAAATCCCGGCAGGCCTCCCTGGCGCAGCTCGAGGCTGCCAACCTCCGTCTCCGGCAGGCCGCCCCCCCGGCCGGCCAGTCGCCCCTTTCCTCGGAGCTCGAAGACATCTCCCGCCGCCGACAACAGTTCATCGAGAGTATCCTGCGGCGCTACCGGGAGCTCACTGACCACTACCGCATGCTTGCCGGCGCCGTCGACCGGAGCCACGACAGGAACGCTGTCCCCGCCGCCAACACCGCCGAAGTGTCGCGCATCCAGTCCGTGCTGTCGTCGGCCGAGGAGGAGGTTCGCCAGTTGAACAGCCTGACAGCTCGCGAGCAGCTCATCCGTAAACGCATGCTGGCCCAGGCGCCCGCTGCGAAAATTCCCTGAACAAAGCCTCAGACCGCGGCTGGCTGAGGTTGGACCTGCGCCGCATCCTTAGCTGCCTCGGATCGAGCCGGCGGCAGAGTAAACCGGAATTCCGCGCCTTTGCCCACCTCCGAAGTCACTGATATAGATCCGCCATACCGCTCCACAATCTTGGCGCAGATCGCAAGACCCACGCCCGCCCCGGCATAATTCTTGCCATGGGCCCGCTTAAAAATCCCGAAAATTCGCTTGTGCTGCTCCGCCGGAATGCCCATCCCGTTGTCCCGCACGGAAATGGTCCAGAACCGCTCTCCTCGGCTGGCCCTGATCCAGATCTCCGGCGTCTGCGGCCCCGCATACTTGATGGCGTTGCCGATCAGGTTCTGAAATAGTTGCACCACCGCCACGTCGTGTGCCGACACGCGCGGCAGCGCTTCCGCATGGATCTTCGCCTCCGCGGTCTCAATCGCGATTTCCAGGTTTTCCAGCGCCATCTGCAGAGCCTGTCCGCAGTCCACATCGGTCTGCGTCTCCGGCCCTTGCGAGCCCGCGCGCGCGTAATGCAGCAGAGCTTCAATCATCCGCTGCATACGCCGTGCGCCGTCGTGGACATAACTAAGAAACTCGTCGGCGTCGGTATCCAGCTTGCCCGCATAGCGCCGCTGCAGCAACTCGGAATATCCGGTGACGCTCCGCAGTGGCTCCTGCAGGTCATGTGACGCTGCGTGCGCAAAGTCCGTTAAACCTTCGTTTGCGCTCACCAGCGCACGGTTCACGTCCTGCAGCCGGGCCTCTGCCTCACGCCGCTCCCGGATCTCCCCCTCCAGGTTCGCCTGCGTCTTCCTGATCTCCAGACGTGCGCTTTCCAGGCGCATCAGCGCATCGTTGAACGCACGGGCCACTACTCCCACATCGTTGTCCGTCACAACTGGCACCGGCACATCCAAACGATCCTCCGCCAGCCGCTTGGTTCCCGCCAGCAGAAGGCGTAGTTGCCGCGTAATTTGATTGGCCAGAATCGCCGCCAGCAGGGTACCCACCAGAATGGCGAAGGTTGTATACGTATATCCCGTACGGCGAAGTTGCGCGATCTGCGCCCGCTCGGCCGATAAATCGCGCGAAATCCACGCCCATCCCAGCACCTGATCGTCCACCATAACGGGAGCCGCGGCCGACAGCAGGAGATCCGTCTGCCGGATCATCCGGGCAGTCTTGCCTGTCAACACCGCCCGCGACGTCTCATCTACGTAGTACTTTCCTTGCCGGCTATGATCCGAGTCGCCCTTCACCAAGCCCTTGGCATCGGTCACCGCCACCCATTGCACCGCTGCGTCGCGCCGCACCGACGTCAGCACATCGTCCAGACCCGCCAGATCGTTGGTGATCAGTTGGGGCGTTGTGCTCGCCGCCAGCAGCTCGGCCTGGCGCATTATCTGCGCCCGCGCCTTCTCCATCAGGAACACCTGCTGCCGCTGCACTAGGTCGGTCATTAGGCTCACCATCAAGATGCCGTACATCCCGGTTATTATCAGGATTAGGCGGCGCCGGATCGAGCGCTGTTTCGGCCTCCGGAAGAGCGCTGGCACCTTCACCGTCCTACTCCCGGCGCCTGATAGCCGAAGAGCCTCGCGTAGCTGGTGAGAAACTCCCACACATCGTCATAGGCCGAAGCATCGGCCGCCCGCAGGCTCTTCAGGCCGAGACCGCGTAAGGCTCTACGTCCTGGCTCTGTCTCGTCCAGATGCGTGAACGCCGCCTCCAGTTGCCGGATGTGCTCCGCCGGTACCCTGCCATGCGTCATCACCGCCGCCCCCGAAAGCCGCGCTGTCCTCCACTTGGCCTTCAACATGGAGGCCTGCACATGGTCGCTCAAAAAATGCTCCCAGGCCGTGCGCGAAACCGCGGCTGCATCCGCCAGTCCCCTCCATACCGAAAAAAGCGCCGTGTCCTCCGACCCTGTGAAGGAGATTTGCGATTTCCGCTCTGAAAAACCTGCTTCCCGCAGCCACATGCGCGGTAGCAGTGTCGACGCCAGGGCGTTCGGCGGCCCGAAACAGACCACCTTACCGTTTAGCTCCGCCGGGCGCTCCAGCTGTGCGTCCGCGCGGACTACGATCACACCTTCAATTCCATCCTCCCGGCCTGCTCGCGCAAATACGCGGTAATTCAGACGCTCAATTTCGAGCACGCGGTGCGGCTCCACCACAACCAGATCGAACTCGCCGGCGCGCAGCTTGCGTTCATAACCCGGAGCCTGTAGCGCGCTCTCCAGCCGGATTGAAAATCCTGAGACTGCCGCGTTGACCGCACTCGTGAACGGCCGGTATCGCCGCCACAAGGCTCGAGTAGACGAGATGGGTTCCACCCCGAACCGGTACTCGGGAAGCTGTACGCCGGCTCCCGCCGTCTCGGCTGTCCCGGGCTCGAACGTTCCCTCTGGTGCACTGCGGGCGGACGCGGAGCCTGCACACGCGATAAGCAGCAGCACCCAACGCTGTAAGTAAGGCACTTTACGCCATCTTAACCCGAACTTTGCCTTGTGCCTAGTACGGAAATGTTCTTAGTACTAGATAACGGAATCACATGTGGCGGGCTGCCCAAATCATCGGATTATTGTTCGCTGCCGTGAGTGATTCGCATGAGGTAGGATTGCTACCATGCGCACGCGCGGGGAAGCCGGCATTCGGTTGGTTTGGCTGTATGGCATGTTCGCCGTGATCGCCCTGTCACAGCCGGGACCTCCCTCGGCCGGGGATCAGCGGGAAATCCAGGACGCCGTCGGGCGGCTGGTAAGCGCCGCCAACACAAGGGATGTTGAGGCGGTCAAAGCGGTCACCCTGCCCTCGTTTGATGCCCGCGGAGAGGGCTGGTGGTTTGTCCGGGACGGCGTTGACAGGTTCTCGGACCGGACTCGCGAAAGCCTGAATGGCGTCGAGGTCGCCACTCTTATCCGCAGTAGCCGCTTGCTGGCCCCGAACCTTGCGTTCGCCGATGGCTTCTTCCGAACCATTGCCTGGCCGGGTGGCGATTTGGCCGGGGCGGTCAGCGTAACCCTTGTCAAGCAGGATGGCAAATGGTTGGTGGGGACCGCCAGGTTCGGGGCCTATCACTTCGGCGATCGGACCTTTCTGGAAGTCAAACCGGCGCCGGTCCAGACAGCCGCGGGACCGGATGGCTGGATCACGCTATTCGACGGTAGTTCGCTCAATGCGTTCGCGAGTCCCGCGGGCGGGCCGGTCAGCGAGTCCTGGTCGATTCAAAACGGGCTCCTGACGCTTGCGCCCGTGAGAAGTTCACCTTCTCGCGGGCTGCGGACCAAGGATACATTCAAATCCTTCGAGCTGCAGTTCGAGTGGAAGCTTCCGGCAAAAGGAAATTCCGGAGTGAAGTACCGGTTGTTTTACTTGAGCGGCGGCGACGCTTCGGGCCATGAGTATCAGCTTGCCGATGACCAAGGCGACCCGGGCGCAATCCGGTATGGGGTGGAGCGGTCGGGCGCTCTCTACAACCAGATTGCTCCGTCCGGGAACGTCGTGAAGCCGGTCGGGGAATTCAATCGCAGCTCGCTGATCGTACGCGGCCGCCACTGCGAACACTGGTTGAACGGCGAGAAGGTCGTCGAGTACGAAACCAGCTCTG
>DATLBY010000208.1:0-3349 GCA_035526665.1 Bryobacteraceae bacterium | reverse complement strand
AGCTGGCGGATGCGTTCACCTGTCCCGTCGCCGCGCCCTGATCGGCATTTATTCCAAGTGGCCAAACCTGCCGCTCTGAAAGTCGATCATCGCCTGACGGATCTCCTGTTGGGTGTTCATTACGAAGGGTCCGTACTGCACTACCGGCTCATCGATCGGCTCGCCGTTCAACAGCAGCAGCCGGGCTTCTGTCTCAGCCTGAATGGCGATCTCCTCGCCCTGATTTTCGAACAACACCAGGTCGAGCGCCGAGGCTCTGCTGCCGCCATTCACGTGGAGATCACCCTGCAGCACCAGCAGTGCGGTGTTCTCGCCGGCCGGGCAGGAGAATTCGGCGCGGCCTTCCGGGTTCAGCTGGATATCGAACATCCGGACCGGCGTGTAGGTCCGGGCCGGGCCTTTTACGCCCTGGTATTCGCCGGCGATCACGCGCACAAGCCCTGCCTCCCCAGGCAATTCCACTACACCAATCTGGCTGCTTGAAATACTCTGGTAACGCGGAGGATCCATCTTGTGGGCCTTTGGCAGGTTAATCCAGATTTGCGCCATGTGCATGGAGCCGCCATTCCTGGCGAACTCCCTCTCGTGATACTCCTTGTGCAGGATTCCGGACGCGGCCGTCATCCACTGCACGTCGCCCGGTCCGATGACGCCGCTGTGGCCGAAGCTGTCGTGATGCGCAACGCTCCCCTCGAAGGCCAGTGTCACGGTCTCAAATCCGCGGTGAGGATGCGTGCCCACGCCGCGCGGCTGGTCCCCGGCCGGCGGATACAGGAAGGGCGTATGATAATCCAGCAGAATGTAGGGGCTGATCCTGCTCCCCAGGTCATTACTGGAGGGAAAGTAGTTGGTGACGCGGAAACCGTCACCTACCCAGTGGAAGCCGGCCCCGCGATAAATCCCATAAATAGTGCGTTCACTCATTGCCATTGCTCCTTGTCAGGCGGACGCTGCCTCAGTCTTGATCAACGAGATCTCCAGTTCGATTTTCAGTTCATCGCCGATGAGAATTCCACCGGTTTCGAGGGCGGCATTGTAGGTCAACCCGAAGGCGCTCCGTTTGATCCGGGTGGTGGCGGAGGCGCCGATCCGGAAGTTGCCGAACGGGTCCTTCCCCTCGGCCGTGGGCCCTTCTACCTTTAAAACCACTTCCTTGGTGACGCCGTGAATGGTGAGGTCGCCCGTGACCTTCAGTTCCTCCTCGCCGGCGGTCTCCACTTGCCTGCTCTGGAAAGTGATGGCCGGGAACTGGTTGACGTCCAGGAAGTCCGGGCTCTTCAAATGCGCATCCCGTTGCGGTTCCAGCGTGTTGATGGAACTGGCGTCTATTACCGCATTAATACTAGACTGATCGGGATTTTCGGAATCGTAGACCACCTTGCCCGTAACGCTGCCGAAGCTGCCGCGCACGTTGGTGATCATCATATGTCGGACGACGAACTGAGCCGTCGAGTGTGCTGGGTCGATCTGGTAGGTTGTCTTCATAAAGTATCTCGATATCAAGATAGATGTAGTCATTCACGAAAGGATTCACCAATGTATCTGGTGAATATATCTTGATATGGAGGTATAATAGCCTCAGCGATGGCTTACTCCAAACCTACTCCGCAGGCTGGCGAAACAAGCGCCACGCACGTCTGGCTGATCCTGTGGAAGGCCGCCCGGGCCATTGAGCAGAACGCGCTGCGCAGTGTCGCCGGCCTGGGCCTCGGCCTAAGCGACTTTGCCGTTCTCGAAATGCTCCTCCACAAAGGGCCCCAGCCGGTCAACGTGATCGGGAGAAAGGTTCTGCTGGCGAGCGGATCCATTACGGCGGCGATTGACCGGCTGGAAGCAAAAAAGCTGGTCCGGAGAATGCCCGATTCGGCAGACCGTCGTTCCCGGGTCGTCCAGCTTACCGGGGAGGGCAAGCGTCTCATTGAGGCGGCCTTTCAGCAACACGCCGCCGACATGGAGGAGACCCTGGCCGTATTGCGTCCGGCGGAGCGTCTCGAGCTGATCCGGCTGCTGAAGAAGGCCGGCCTCTGGGCCGCCGCCCGGCTGGAAGATGTGGAGCAGCTCCATCGAAGTCAGCGGAACCGGGCGCTACAATAGGCGGAAATGGTCTCGCCGGGCAGGTCCACAGCGCGGCTGGTGCGGCAGTTGGGCGTCACCAGCGCTACCGCCCTTGTTGTCTCGAACATGATCGGGACGGGAATCTTCACCTCTAGCGGATTCCTGGCAGGCGACCTGGGCGATCCCAAACTCTTGCTTCTCATCTGGGTGGTAGGCGCGGTCTGCGCCCTGTTCGGCTCGTTTTGCTATTCGGAGCTGGGAGTGAATTATCCCGGCTCGGGCGGGGAATACGTCTACTTGACCGAAGCCTACGGCCCCACCTGGGGCTTTATGACGGGATGGGTCTCATTCTTCGCGGGCTTCTCGGCGCCGATCGCCGCCGCTGCTCTGGCCTTCTCGGATTATGTCGGCTTCTTCTTCCCGTGGGTGAAGCAGGCGAATGCAAACTTCGTCGTCGGTTCCGGGACTTTCTCTCTGAAACTGGGAGGGGCGCAACTGCTCGCTTCCGCACTGATCGCGGTGTTCACGCTGATGAACTGCATGAACCTGCGGCTGGTGGCCCGCATCCAAAATGCCTTGACCGGCACCAAGCTGGTGGTGCTGCTCGGGTTTATTCTGCTGGCGTTTCTGGCGGGCAACGGAGACTGGTCTCACTTTTCCATGGTCACGGCGCGGACCTCCTCCAAGCCCATCGCGCAACAGTTTGCCATCAGCCTTTTTTGGATCTATGTGAGCTACAGCGGATGGAATGCGGCTACCTACGTGGCCGAGGAGGTCCAGCAGCCGGCCCGTACGCTTCCGCTGGCACTGACCATCGGGACCACACTGGTAGCGCTGCTCTACGTGGCGCTGAATGTGGTGTTTATCTACGCCGCGCCGCTGGCCGACATGAAGGGGGTGCTGGCGGTCGGCTCGCTCACTGCCTCGCGCCTGTTTGGTCCGGAAATCGCTGGGATCTTCAGCGTCCTGATGGCAGTCTCCCTGGTCTCCACGGTGAACGCCATGGTCACCATCGGACCCCGCCTGTACTATGCCATGGCTAAAAACGGCGCATTCTTTGCCACAGCCGCCAAGGTGGACCCGAAGCACAACACGCCCACCACTGCGATCCTCTGCCAGGGCCTGTGCGCCATGGCAATGACGCTGACTCCGTTCCCGCAGCTGGTTCTCTACATCGGATTTCTGCTGAACTTCTTCGCGTCCATGTCGGTGGCGTCGCTCTTCGTATTCCGGCGCCGCCCCGATTGGCGCAGGCTGCGCGTGGTGAGCTTCGCATTCCCGCTGGTGCCCGCCG
>DATLBY010000207.1:0-3816 GCA_035526665.1 Bryobacteraceae bacterium | reverse complement strand
CTTTAGGTTCGTATCCATCCCGGTAGTGGAATATTTCTCAAACTCCTTAATATCCTTCTTATGATCCCGGATCATCATCTTGATATACGCCTTGTCAAACTGCTCGCCCGACAGAGCATCCAGTTTGTCCATGGCAGCCTTATGTTTGCCCTCTGGAGCCGCCGGAAGATCCACTGCCCGCATTTTGGCGAATTCAGTCAGTTCCTTATTGGCTTGGCTATGATCCTGCTCAATTTTCTTGGCAAACTCCTTCACCGCGTCGCTGGCGGATTTCTGCTGTGCGGTTTGGGCGAGATGAACTTCCATCGCGCCGCCCTCCGCCACGTCGTTCGCGAACTTTTTGTCGCCACCCATAAGCATGGATTTTTCATCGCTGCTTAAACGGTTGCGTGAGCCATCAGGAGCCGGGCTGGTGGTTGGAGAGGTACTGCTCATGCTGCCCTTGCGGTGCTTGGCTTTGTCTGTCTCTGCGTTTGTACTGGTCGTTGCGTCGGTTTTCGGAGTGGATGCTTCGGTTTGACTTTGCACCGGCGTGGACTGCGGAACATTCGCAGCTCCCGGCTTGTCTGCCGGGGTCTGAGCATGCGCGATGGCGGCTGAGAGCCCGATCGCGAGGAGGGTGTTCTTGAAGTTGAGTGTTCTCATGAGTGTCCTTTCCGTACTATTAGGCAATCACCTAGCCACCCGCCGTTCGGAGGAATAAGTTACTTATTACCAACGTGGCGTCACGTTACAAGGTCGTGAAAAATATACCGTGACTAAGAAAAAAGGAAAGGGATCGAGATCTCAGGCCAAGCCCGAGCGCTGCAGCAATGCGGTCAGGTCGGGGTCCCGTCCCATGAACGCGCGATACGATTCCGCGGGGTCGCGGCTATCTCCCTTTGAAAGAATATTCTCCCGGAATGCCTGGCCCACCGCCCGGCTGAAAATACCCTCTTGCTGGAAGCGCGTGAAGGCGTCGGCGTCCAGAACCTCGGCCCATTTGTAGGAATAATAGCCTGCGCCGTAGCCGATCGGGCTGGAGAACAGATGCGTGAACGCGGCAATCATAGCGTATTCTTCCGGAAGAGGCGCGGGCGCGAACTGTTGCAGAATCCCGCGCGCGTAAGCAATTGGATCCCCGTGTTTTTCAGGAGAGTAGTCAATATGCAGTGCCAGATCGACCGTGGCGAGCCCGAGCTGCCGCATCTGCGCGTTGGCGCCGCGGAAGTTTTTCGCTCGCCGCATCTTCTGGAACAGATCGTCGGGAATGGGCGCACCGCTCTCGTAATGACGCGCAAACATGTCCAGCGACTGGCGCTCCCAACACCAGTTTTCCATGATCTGCGACGGCAGCTCCACAAAGTCCCAGGGTACGTTGGTTCCGGCGAGGCTCTTGACCTCTACCCGGCTGAGGCAGTGATGCAGAAGGTGCCCGAACTCATGGAAGACAGTTTCGACTTCCCGGTGAGTCAGCAGCGCCGGCTTACCGGCCACGGGAGGCGTGAGATTGCCGCAGATTAAACCCAGGTGCGGCTCAAATTCGTGACCCTTGGGGACACCAGTAAGGAACGCATCCATCCATGCGCCACCGCGTTTGTTCTCGCGCGGATACCAATCGGCGTAAAATCCGCCCAGCTTCGCGCCGTCGGCATCCAGGATAGAGTAGAACCTGGTTTCCGCATCCCAGACGGGGACACCCGCTTCCTCCACCACCCGGATACCGTACAGCTTTTCGACCACGACAAACATGCCGTCCACCACGCTTTTTAGCGGAAAATATGGGCGGAGCGCCTCCTCGTCGAAATCGTATAAAGCAGCGCGCTGTTTTTCCGCATAATAGGCGACGTCCCAGGGCTCCGGCTCACCGGCCTGCGGGCCTTCTATCTGCTGGCGGAAAGCGTGAAGCTCGTCGTTCTCCTCCCGGAAACGTTTTTCGGTTTTCTGTTTCAAACGGTCCACAAACGCGTGAGCGGCCGCGCCCGTCTGGGCCATGCGGTCTTCCAGAACCAGGTCCGCAAAGCTCGCGAACCCGAGCAGGTGCGCCTTGGCCCGCCGCAGCTCCAGGATCTTAGCCAGGAGTGCGCGATTATCGTGCGGCTCGGTAGTCGCGCGGAGGTTGTAAGCATGCCACGCCTGCTGCCGGATAGAGCGGTCGTCGAGGTACGTCATCAACGCCGTATAGCTCGGGGCCTGCAGGGTAAATCTCCAACCGGAGTCTAGTTGTTTGGATTGGGCACTGGCGCGCGCTGCCTCAACCGCACTGGCGGGGAGGCCGGACAGGCGGGCGGGATCGGTGATCACCAGCTCCCAGGCGTTGGTGGCGTCCAGAACATTCTCGGAAAACTTCGTGGTCAGCCGGCTCAACTCCACGTCCATCTCGGCCAGACGGGCTTTGCCGGCCTCGTCCAGGTCCGCTCCCTGCCGGCGGAAGAAATCGATGGTCTTGACCAGGAATCGCTTGCGGGTGCCCGTCAGCGCGGCGGCCTCCGGAGTGCTGGCGAACTCTTTGATCACCCGCCACAACCCGGCATCGAGGATGATACCCGAATAGAATTGACTTACCTCGGGCTGCACGGCGTTGTACGCCGCTCGAAGCTCCGGATAGGTGGCAACCGACTCCAGGTGCCGGATAAGCCCCATCGCGTATTCCAGCTTTTCGGTGATTGCTTCGAAGGCTCCCAAGGTATTCTCAAAAGTTCGAGGGCCGCTGGGTCCGGCCAAGGCCCTCTGCAGCTCCCTAGCTTCCTGCAGCAGCTCGGCGACAGCGGGCTCTACGTGCTCGGCCCGAATCTGATCAAACGGGATGCGGAACTGAATGGTGAGAAGCGGGTTCATGGGCAACCTTCAGTGTAGGACGGGCCTGATTGGCCGCTCTATTGCGAGATCCGGGACAGAATGCGGTCCTTGATCCAGTGCTGGTCCCACCACTCCACCGGGTTCACCTGCACGCCGTCCACTTGCATCGAGTAATGCAGATGGTCCCCGCCCGCCAAGCCTGTCGCGCCGCTTTTCCCCATCACTTGCCCCTTCTCCACCATGTCTCCCGGCTTCACGCTGATCTCACTGAGGTGACCATAGATGGACTGCAGTCCATATCCGTGATCCACTACAAGGCAGTTTCCGTAGATGCCCAGGGGAGCCGCATACAACACCTTGCCGGAGTTGGCGGCCACCACCCCGACGTGGCTGGTCACGCTGAGGTCGAACCCGAGGTGCATCTGCTGATCGACCTTCTTGCCCTTGTAGATGTAGGATCGCTGGTCGGCGAATTGTGACTCCACTTTGGAGTTGCCGAGCTGCAGGAAGGGTCCGCCCCAGAGAAATTTATCCGCCGTCTGGAGCCGCAGGCCAGCCAGGGTTTGGGTGTTTTCGCGCCGCATGTCTCCGTTGATGCGCAGAAACCGGGTAATGAGGTCGCCGGTGCCCCCGGGATCGATCTGACTCACGACTCGCTCCAGAAATTTATCGTCCAGATCCAGATCCCGGGCTCGAAATTTCTTCGGGAATACCTTATACCAGAAGCGGCCCGTTACTTCCGTTCCGGATGGATTCCGCGCGTACACCATGGGGACGGCGTCGGCAGGCAGATCCCAGGGATAGGCGAAGAGAGAAAAACGCGCGGACTGGCCGGTATCGCCCGATTTCCCAGGCATGGGGAAGCTGCGAAAAGTATACTTGCCCACGCGCACGCCGGCCTCTGTCCAATATCCAGACACAGTGAAGGTAACCAGCTCGCTACCGCCTTGATTAATGTAGTGCTGGGCCCCGTCAACCACAAGCGCAGGCGGTTTGGTGTTTACTTCCATGTCGCGCGCAGCCACGGAGGTCGCGGCC
>DATLBY010000206.1:0-5134 GCA_035526665.1 Bryobacteraceae bacterium | reverse complement strand
GATTGAACTGGCTCATGGGGGCATCGCATTCCTGGACGAGATCGGCGAGCTTCCCCTGGATATGCAGGCCAAGCTCCTCCGCGTTTTGCAGGAGAAAGAGTTTCGCCCGGTAGGGTCGCTGGCACAACGGCGCTCGGATTTCCGGGTGCTGGCTGCCACCAACCGGGATCTGGCAGCCGAGGTGGAGAAGGGAAACTTCCGGCGCGATCTCTACTACCGGCTCAATGTGGTGACGCTCCGCCTGGTTCCCCTTCGCGAGCGGCGGGAAGACATCCCTCCGCTTCTCACTTACTTCATTCAGAAATATGGCAGAAATCACAGATTGGCCGATGAAACTACCGAGGTATTAGTTTCTTACGACTGGCCGGGCAACGTGCGGGAATTGGAAAATTGCATCCAGCACATGGTT
Source organism: Bryobacteraceae bacterium (assembly GCA_035526665.1). Lineage (GTDB taxonomy): Bacteria > Acidobacteriota > Terriglobia > Bryobacterales > Bryobacteraceae > DATLBY01. Next base: position 4,725 of record DATLBY010000206.1, on the reverse strand, counting down.
GCGATTCACTCCGGTCCGCTGCTGAATGTATGCGACCTGCCGTCCGCCTTAAAAAATGCGCGGCTTATGCAAAGCGGCCTGCTGGTGATGTCGACGGCGGTGAAGCAAGGGGTTCCGGCATTCGAACCGCCACTGGGAGAAGTGATTCCCTTGCCCGAAGTGGAGCGCCGCGCCATTCTCGGCGCTCTGCAATATACCAAAGGCGATCGAGCTACCGCTGCGCAGTTGCTCGGCATCGGGAGAACCACTCTTTATCGCAAGCTCAAGGAATACAATGTCGAGCAATAGAATGGAGACTTGCGAATCGCGCTGGATGCAACCTATAGCGTCGGGCGGGAACTGTCCGGCGTAGGCGTCTACTCAAACGAAATGATCTCCGGACTGGCACTCCGCTATCCGGAGGAGAAATTCGTCTGCTGCTACCGCGCGCACCGGTATTTGCGAGCTCACGGGACGCCACTGCCGCCAAACTGTAGCCGCGGTCTTTTACAGGAGTATCTGCCCATCCGGGCAGAGCTATTCCATGGCCTGAATCAACGCTTACCAAAGAGATGTTGCCGGAAAAAGGTGTGTACCTTTCACGACCTGTTTGTTTTCACCGGCGAGTACTCCACACCCGAATTCCGCAAACGCTTCATCCAGCAGGCCAAACATGCTGCGTCGGTTTCGGACCGCATCATATGCGTGTCGGAGTTCACGGCACGCCAAGTCCAGGAGTTGCTCGGCGTTGAGCGGGAGCGGCTCCGCGTCGTTCACCACGGCGTGCACTTCCCGCCGGCAGACGCGAGCCCCAGGGAGAAATTAATTCTTCATGTGGGTGCAATCCAACAGCGGAAGAACATCTCCCGCCTGATCGGCGCCTTTGAGACTCTCCCGGCGGAGTGGAAACTCGTGCTGGCGGGCTCGGCTGGATATGGCGCCGAGGCGATCGCGAACCGGATAGACGTCAGCCCTGCCAGGCCACGAATCCAAATTACCGGATATGTCACCACGGAGGAATTGCGACGCCTCTATTCCCGTGCCGGCATCTTTGCCTTTCCCTCACTGGACGAAGGTTTTGGCATTCCGGTTCTGGAAGCGATGGCAGCGGGAGTACCGGTGGTGACCTCGAACACTTCCGCGTTGCCCGAAGTAGCCGGTGACGCGGCTATCCTGGTCGATCCAGTGGATGAGTCTGCGATCGCTACCGCGCTGCGGTTATTAGTAGAGGACGAGATACTTCGGGATCGGCTACGGGCAAAGGGACAGCTGCGAGCCGCCAGTTTCACATGGAAAAATGCTGTAGAGAAGACCTGCGCCGTTTACAAAGAGTTGCTTTAACGCACTTCTTCGTCAATGGCTATTTTTAGGGCGCGCAGGAATTTATGATCCTGCGATGTCCACTTCACCTTGCCCGTGGATTCGAATTTGTGGAGTGTGGGAACGTCGCCCTCGACCTCATCGGCATCTGAATCGTCGCTGTTTTCGTCCCGCTTGTTGAAACCGATCGTTGCCTCAAGGACCAGGAACACGTCGTAACCGGCACGCTTGATTTCACCAATTGCGGCCGCAATCCGATCGGAATCCGACAGAGAGTCGTTGATGGCGTCGCCCAGCTCCTGCATCAGTTCCTTTAGTCGATCTTCCACGTATCCGCCCCTTCCCTGGGCCATTTTCAGAATAGCACCCAGTACACTAGATATGATGTTGCACGGCCATCAGCCGTTGCAAGTATCGTCCATATTTGCAACATCGGCGTACTACGGGACAAACTTCAGTACAAAGGTGAAAATAGTACTGTGCCACCACGCTCTGTAGGTAAAAAACTCATCACTCATGTCCTCCCTGGGGTTATCAAGCCCGCGCGGGTGCTGTGGAATGAGGTCATTGGTTTCGTGTTCCTGGCGCTGGCGGTGTGGGCTATCCCATCCACTTACCGGAATATTCGAAAATTTGACGGTGACGGGGAAAGTCTCTTCCACGCCGTGATGAGCTGTTCGTTCACCCTCCTGATGCTGTTCTTCGGTTGGAGCTCGTTTCGCAAGGCAAAAAAAATCTCGCGAAGTTGATGCGAATGAGCTAGTCGCGCCTAAAGCGGCAGAATCTCTTCCCGGTCAGGATCAAACCGCAGCCTCCTCTTCTGTACGTAGGCGATATTGCCAAGATGCGATGCCTGCGCGGATCGGTGCCCGATCCAGACGTCGCCGTTCGGTTTGTTCCTGGATTTCACGCAATCCAGGAAGTTTTGCACATGGTCGATGGTCTGGTCGCGATCCGTGGTTACCACCAATGGCTCTTTTTTGCCCTTTGCATAATACTCATAGCGCCCGCGCGTGATGAACAGCCGCCCTTCGGTGCCGCACATCTCCACCGCGGCTCCGGTAATGCCCGGGGCCAGCGTAGCTTCGAAAGTGGCGGTCCATTCGGACGGATACTCGAGCAACACGTTGATGGTGTCGGGGGCAGTGCGGCCGTCTTTGTAACTGTAGACTCCGCCCGATGCCACGGCCGATATGGGATTATCCTGTTCCATGAACATATGAACCACGTCGATCCAGTGGGTGAATAGATCGGTCACCTGCCCGCCTCCAAAATCCAGATAAGCCCGGAAGTTGTAATACTGCTGCGGATCCCAATCGCGCCATTTTACAGGACCGAGAAATTTGGCCCAATCCAGGTCTGAAGGCCGGGTGGCGAGCCTGGCCGGCGCCTTTTGCAGGTGCGCTCCGTTTCCGTGCCACCAGGTCCGCGCCAAAGTGATTTTGCCCAGCTTACCGGCCTTGATGATCTCTTCTTTCGCCTGCAGATAGTGCTTGCCGGAACGCTGCTGCATCCCCACCTGGCATACGCGGTTGTTCACCCGCGCCGCCTTCACGATTTCGGGCCCCTCTTCCATTCTGAGCGTCAACGGCTTCTCGACGTACACGTCTTTGCCTGCGTTCAGTGCGTCAATAGCCGTGCGCGAGTGCCAATGGTCCGGAGTGGCGATCAGCACCGCATCCAGTTTCTTCATGTCGAGCAATTTACGGTAGTCGATAAAGGTGGCCGCGTTCGGCGCGATTTTGTTCTTCGCGATGTCCGCCCGCTCCTGCCAGACGTCGCACACGGCAGGGACCTCCACGCGATCCGTCTTGGTGAAAATGCCCAACACGTGACTGCCGCGCCCCCCTGCCCCGATCAAGCCCACTTGTATCCGTTCATTCGCACCCAGAATTCGCGAATATGAGGCGGCCGTAACCGCAGTGGCCCCACGTAGCAGGGATCGCCGGGACATCGTAATTTCGAGCATGCAGGAATTATATAAGAAGATCCCATCCAGTATCCTGAAAGTTGCAGCCCAATCGCATTATCGTCATCGGCGGAGGACTCGCCGGCTCGGAAGCGGCCTGGCAGGCCGCGCAGGCAGGCCACGAAGTCCTTCTCAACGAGATGCGCCCCGTGACCCAGACTCCGGCTCATAAAACAGATCGATTTGCCGAGCTGGTGTGTAGCAACTCCCTCAAAAGCGAATCCGAGAACACCGCCCCGCGTCTGCTCAAGGAGGAGCTGCGCAAACTGAATTCGCTCGCGATGGCGGTGGCCCAACAGTCCAGAGTGCCCGGAGGCCACGCTCTTACGGTGGATCGCGATGTATTCTCCGACGGCATTACGCAGGCAATCACCAGCCACCCCCGTATCTCGATCCAGCGCGTGGAGGTGACCACGATTCCGGAGGATGCGATTGTAATCGTCGCGACGGGACCCTTAACCAGCGATGCGCTGGCGAGCGAAATCGCAAGGCTCACCGGCTCGGACCGCCTTTTTTTCTACGACAGCATCAGCCCGATAGTGGATGCAGAATCGATCGACATGTCCATCGCGTTTCGCGAATCCCGCTATGGAAAGTCGCTGGATGGGACCGATGACTATGTGAACTGTCCCTTCAACAAAGAGGAATACGACCGCTTCGTGGACGAATTGTTGCGTGCCGAAACCTATGAATCGAAGATCGACGAAAATATTCCGTATTTTGAGGCCTGTCTCCCGATTGAGGAGATATCCCGCCGTGGCCGCGATACCTTACGCTTTGGCCCCATGAAACCCGTGGGGCTCACTGACCCTCGCACCGGACGCTGGCCTTACGCCGCTGTGCAACTCCGGCAGGAGAATGCACGCGCCGATAGCTATAACCTTGTGGGATTCCAGAACCACATGAAGTACGCCGAGCAGTCTCGCGTCTTCCGGCTGATTCCGGGCTTGCAGAAGGCGGAGTTCCTGCGGTTCGGCCAAATGCACCGGAACACTTACATCAACGCTCCCGCCCTGCTGACGCCTACACTGCAACTGCGGGAAATGCCGCGCATATTCTTTGCCGGCCAGATTTCCGGAGTAGAAGGGTACACCGAGTCGATCGCGACCGGGCTGATGGCCGGCCGGCATGCAGCCGCGCTGGCAAACAGCGAATCCGTATCTGCGTTTCCCCGCGAAACTGCTCTGGGATCTCTCTGCGCGTACATCTCAGGCGCGGATGCGCGAGACTACCAGCCCGCTAATATTACCTTCGACCTGCTTCCGGCCCTGGATGAAGCGACCCGGCGGGCATTGAAGCACGACAAGAAGGCGCGTCACGCCGAAGTCTGCCGCCGCGCCCGGGTGGCCATGGACGAGTTTCTGGGAGTCTATGCCGGATAACATCGCCACCCAGGTTGCCCGATATCTGGAAGCGCTGCACCGGGAAAACTCCTCGCCACACACAATTCGCAACTA
>DATLBY010000205.1:0-3122 GCA_035526665.1 Bryobacteraceae bacterium | reverse complement strand
CTCCAGCAGCAGCGGCTTCAGCACGCCCCGACACCAATCATGAGCCGGGATGTCGAAGCCTTCCTTCTTGCGGGTGAGGATCGACGGCGGGAGTTTATCCTTCATCAGCTCGCGCAGAATATATTTCAGCGAGGAACCATTGATCTTCAGACCTTCCGGCAGGCGCGTGGCAAATTCGACGATGCGGTGGTCCAGGAACGGAGGTCTGACTTCGAGCGAGTGCGCCATGCTCATGCGATCGCACTTGTACAGGATGTCGTCCGGCAGGTAGTTCTGTTGATCCAGCAGCAGAAAGCGATTGAGGTAACCGGCGCCGTTTGTGCCGGCGTCCGGCATGCCGGTTTCGAGGAAGGCGGCAGCTGTCATCAGTTGCCGGCGTTCCGCTTCCGAGGAGGTGCCGTTCCAGAAGAAATGGGCCTCCCCGGGGGAGAGCAGCGAGCCGGCCAGCATGCGCTTGATCTTGAATTCGAGACTGATTTTGTCGTCCGATGCAGGCCAGCGATGCATCAACCGAAGACCCGCCCGGCGCAGTGCAGCGGGAACCACTCGCAATAGCCTGGCATAGCCATCGCCAAGATAAGTGTTGTAGCCGCCGAACAGCTCATCGGCGCCTTCGCCGCTCAATGCCACGGTCACTTCACGCCGGCACATACGGGAAAGAAACCAGACCGGAAGCGCTCCCGCATCCGAGCTCGGCTCATCCGAGTAGAAAGGCATTTGCTGAATGGCGTCCTGAATCTCGACGTCCGGATTCAGATCGAATTCATGATGATCCGTCCCGTACCGCTCAGCGATCTGGCGGAAGTAAGCGCTCTCGTCAAATTTGCGGCCCAGGAAAGAAACCGAGAAGGTCTTCAGCGTTGCGGGCGTGGCTGCAGCCGCGTAATGGAGCACGGTAGAAGAATCAAGTCCGCCGCTGGACCAGATACCCAGCGGAACATCGGAGACCAGATGCTCCTTCACCGCCGCTTGGAGCAGCGAGTGGAGCTCTTCCTTGGCGTTTTCGAGCGAAGCCGGCTGCGGATTGAACTTGAGCTGCCAGTAAGGCTCGGAGATAATCCGGCCTCGACGCCATTCCAGCCAATGGCCGGGCGGCAGCTTCCGGATGCCCTCGACCATGGTGTGCGGACCGGGAATATAGTTCAGTGAGAGGTAACGGTTGAGCCCCGCCAGGTCCAGCCGCCGCTCGATTTCCGGATGGGCGAAGAGGCACTTCAACTCCGAGCCGAAGTATAGATCGCCGCCACGTTGGTAAATATAGAGCGGCTTAATGCCCATGCGGTCACGCACCAGCACCAGCTTCTGCTCCGATTCCGTCCACAGACCCGCGGCGAACATTCCGCGCAGACGGGTGAAGGACTGCTGGCCCCAACGGAGGTAGGCTTTCAGCACCACTTCGGTGTCACAGCGGGACCGGAAAGTGACGCCCAGACCCTCCAGCTCCTGGCGCAATTCGCCATGGTTGTAGACTTCCCCGTTGAAAACGATTACGGTATCGCCATCATCACTACGCATGGGCTGCTCACCCCCATGCAGGTCGATAATCTTCAGCCGGACGGCGCCCAGCGATACGCTGCGGGATTCGAAGACGCCTTCCTGATCCGGTCCTCTATGCGTGATGGACCGCGTCGATTCGCGTATCAGCGTGGGATTGGGACTGCGATCAGAGTGAGTGAAGCCGGTTATTCCGCACAAAGGTTTATATATCGATTATCACTCGTAGCGGAGAGCCTCTACAGGCGTGATCCTAGTGGCGCTGCGGGCCGGGTAAAGGGTCGCGATAAAACTGACCAGGATGGCCACTCCCGCAATCCACAAGGCATCCGTCCAACGGGGCTCGAAAGGGACGAAGCTGAGTGAATAGACCTCTTCATCCAGGCGAATCCAGCGGTACTTGTCGCCGAAATAGCAGATGGAATATCCGGCGACCAGGCCGATGGCAGTACCGATGACGCCGATCAGCACACCCTGGAACATGAAGATGCGCCGGATCTGCTGGTGGCGCGCTCCCATCGACATCAGGATCGCGATATCGCGATGCTTCTCCATCACCATCATGATCAAAGCGATCAATATATTCAGTGCGGCGACCAGTTGGATGAGTCCAATGGTGACGACCGTAACGGACTTCTCCATCTTGAGGGCGTTCAGGATAGGCCGGTTCTGTTCTTTCCAGTTGGTTGCCGCCAGTTTGGGACCCGAAATCGCTTCGGCCGCTTTTGCGATTTCGCCGGCGCGATCGATGTCGTCGGTCTTAATTTCAATCGCGTTCACGACATCCTCCAGCGATAAGACCTGCTGGGCGGCCTGGAGCGAGGTGTAGGCCCAATTCGCGTCCAGCTCATAGAAGCCGGATTCAAACAATCCTACGACTTTGAACGAAAAGCTCGTGACATGCGGACCGAATGGTGTCAACTCCCCTTGAGGGCTGATCACCCGGATTACGCTGCCCAGAGTCATCCCGGTATTCTGCGCGAGCCGCGAGCCGAGAATAATTCCCGGCATTCCGTCCCCTGCGGAGAGCCCCGCCAGCGAACCGGCTTTCAAATGGCGCAAAATGTCGGTCTGATCCCTGGCGGTTGCCGGATCCACGCCTTTCAGGATGCCTCCCGCCGCCTGTAGAGGTCCTGAGAACATGACGCCGCCATAGAGCGACGGCGTAGCGCTCAGCACATGGGGCAGCGTTTTCACACGCTGGGCTACCTCGCGCCAGTTTTGGATGCCGAAGCCTGGCTCTTTTTCCAGGATGCTTACGTGGGCGGTTGCGCCCAGAAGGTTTCGCTGCAGCGTGTTGCGAAAGCCGTTGTTAATGGCGAGCGCGATCACCAGGGCCATCACCCCAGCAGCCACGCCGATGATGGATATGAACGTGATAACGGATATGACGGCCTGTTTACGCTTGGCGCGCAAATACCGCCGGGCGACGAAAAACTCAAAATCGCGGATCACGCTTCGGCGCTGCGGAGAGCGTCTGCAATCCCGATGCCGGTCTCAGGCCGGAGCAGAGGGAACAGGATGACGTCGCGAATCGATTTCGAGTCGGTGAGCACCATCACCAGCCGATCGATTCCGATACCTTCTCCGCCGGTCGGAGGCATGCCGTAGGACAGCGCCCGCACATA
>DATLBY010000204.1:0-6349 GCA_035526665.1 Bryobacteraceae bacterium | reverse complement strand
CCGCATCAGGGCGGCAATTGCGCTGGAATCCACGCCCCCACTGAGGAACATCCCGAGGGGGACGTCGCTCATCAAGCGCATTTGCACGGTTTCTTCCAGGCGCCGGCGGCACTCGCCAATCCATGCTTCGTCGCTCTGCTCCGCGGCCTCTGCCGCAGCGGGAGGAGCGTCCCAATACTGTTGAATCGACGGGACCGGCCGGGGATCATCCAACCGGAGGGTCAGATGATGGCCAGGCATTAATTTGCGGATGCCCGAAAAGAGAGTATCCTCGCCGCTCAGATAGCCGAAAGCGAGATACTCGGGCAGGCCGGGCTCATGGAAGCGGCAGGGAACGGCTGGATGCTCCAGTAGAGCTTTGATCTCAGACGCGAAGGCGAAGATCCGGCCATCCCAATAATAATAAAAGGGTTTGATGCCGAGGCGGTCACGGGCGCAGAAGAGCGTCCGCCTACCGGCATCCCACAGCGCGAAGGCGAACATGCCGCGAAACCGCTGGAGGCATTCCGGACCGTACTGCTCATAGGCGTGAAGAATGGTCTCGGTGTCGCAATGGCTTTTATAAACGTGGCCGGCACGCTCCAGTTCAGGCCGGACCATGGAGTGGTTGAAGATCTCGCCGTTATAGACGATCCAGTGCGATGCGTCTTCATTACACATCGGCTGATGACCGCTCGCCAGGTCAATGATACTGAGCCGCCGGTGGCCCAGGCTGGCGTGATTGTCGGTATGAAAGCGAAAGTCGTCAGGACCGCGGTGTGCAATTGCGGCGGTCATGCGCTTCAACACCGCATCGTTGCCGGTTTGCGGCGTGATAGTGACGAATCCGGCAATTCCACACATGGATTTCCTGAATGAACTGCTTCCGATCATTGTAGCATCCGGTGTTTGGCCGGGGCCGTGAGGGCTTGATTGCCAAGCCGATGCTATGATGCCGAGTGACGCGCTGCCATCGCACGAGAGGCTCGCCGCGCCGTAACCGCCGCCAGTTTCCGATGAAGATCCTGTGGGTCAACCCTAACTTCCTGCATCCGACCAACAAGGGCGGGCAGATCCGAACTCTCGAAATGCTGCGGCGCCTGCGGCAGCGGCATGAAATCCACTACGCCACCTTTGAAGCGCCGCCCGATCAAACCGAAGGTCCGGCGCGGGCACACGAATACGCAACCCGACTGCATACCTTTCCTCACCGGATCAGTTCGAAGCGCTCGCCCCGGTTCCTGCTGGAACTGGGAGCGGGACTGGTTTCCCCGATGCCGGTCGCGATCAGCCGTTTCTACTCGCCGCGAATGGAAGCCGGCTTAGCCGACCTGGTGCAGCGCGAGCGCTTTGACATCCAAATCTGCGATTTTCTGGTTTCGGCGCCTCACCTGCCTTGCTTGCCGCAAGCCGTGCTGTTCCAACACAATGTGGAGACAATGATCTGGCGGCGGCACCGCGATACGGCCTCGGATCCGCTACGGCGATTCTATTTCGGGCTCCAGGCCGAGCGGATGTTCCGTTACGAGCAGAAGATCTGCCGCCAGGCGGCCAAGGTCATCGCCGTGTCGGAGGCGGATTCGAGCACCATGCAGTCTCTTTTTGGGGTCACCCGCGTAGATGCCATCGGCACCGGGGTGGACCTGGATTACTTCAACTTCAGCGGAAACCGGCAAATTACCACGGATCTGGTTTTCGTCGGGTCCATGGATTGGCTGCCCAACATCGACGGGATGAAGTGGTTTGTCACTGAGGTTCTTCCTCTCATCCGCCGCCGCAAGCCGGACTGCTCACTGGCGATCGTCGGCCGCTCTCCACATCCCGACATCCAGTCGCTGGTCCAGGGCGACCCCTACATCCAGCTCACGGGCACTGTTCTGGACATCCGCCCTTACGTCTGGGGTGCGGCCGTGTCCATCGTCCCGCTGCGAATCGGCGGTGGAACGCGGCTTAAAATCTACGAGTCTATGGCAGCCCGCGTTCCGGTAATTTCCACGGCGATCGGCGCCGAAGGCCTGCCGGTAGCAGACGGCGGCAACATCCTGCTGCGCGATTCCGCCGAGGCCTTCGCGGAAGGCTGCCTGCAACTGCTGGGCAGCGCGAGCGAACAGGCCCGCTTAGCGGATGCGGCCTGGAATTTTGTCGCGAAGTCGTTTTCCTGGGAACAGGTGACGCTCGACTTCGAACGTAAGATTTCCGATGCTTCTGGTAATTAAATGGCCTGGATAGCTCTGTTTTCGCTTGGCATTGCGTTTGTTGTCTATATCCTTTTTGGATATCCGGCATTGCTGTACATCCTGGCAAAGCGCCGCGGCAGACCGGTGCGGCAGGAGCCCTCCATCCGGAGCGTCTCCATGCTGATTGCCGTGCACAATGGGGAGCCGTTTGTCGAAAGCAAGCTGCGGTCGATCTTCGAGCTGCACTATCCCGCCGATGAGATCGAAATCATCGTTGCCTGCGACGGCTGCACCGATGCGACGGCGGAAATGGCGCGGCAGGTGGGAGGCGATCGCGTCCAGGTCCTGCAATTACCCAGGGCGGGCAAAGCGGTGGCACTCAATGAAGCGATGAAGGCGGCTCGAGGGGAAATCTTTGTCTTTACCGATATCCGGCAGAGGCTCGACCCCGACTGCCTGCGCTATCTGATGGAGTCATTTGCCGATCCGCAGGTTGGCGCAGTCAGCGCCCGGCTAGTGATTCTCAAGGGCAGCTCGCAGGGTGAAGAGAATGTGGGACTGTACTGGCGATACGAATTCTGGGTACGGTCGCAACTCAGCCGGCTCGATTCGATTTTCGGAGCGACCGGCGCCTGCTATGCAATGCGCCGCGAATTGACAGTACCGATCCCGCCTGGAACTCTGTTGGATGACATGTACGAGCCGCTCGGCGCGTTTTTCCGGGGGTACCGCCTGATCGCGGATGAACGCGCACTGATTTTCGATTATCCAACCAATCCCAGTGTGGAGTTCGATCGCAAAGTACGTACACTCGCGGGTAACTATCAGATCCTGGCCGCTTATCCCCGCTTGCTTGGACCCGGCAACCGCCTATGGTTCCACTATGTATCGTATAAGTTTGGACGCCTGCTGCTGCCGATCGCCCTCATGCTGATCCTGGCCGCCAGCTTCGGTCTGCCGGCGCCCTGGTGGATGGCAGCCATGGGGGGACAGGTTCTGCTGTACTTTCTGGCGCTGGTGGATCCCGTGACGCCCGCCAGCCTGCCCTTCAAACGAATTACCTCCATCCTGCACACTTTTGCCGTGCTCATGGTCGCCACAATCTACGCCTCCCGCATCCTGTTTCGCCGCTCGAGCGCGGACTTATGGAAGCAGCGGCGCGTGTCCCAGCCTAAGGGCTGACCAAATTTTATGAAATATTTCCTGGACGCAAGGCGGACGGAGCTGCAGATCAGGAAGAACCCGGTTTGACCAGCGGGACACCGCAGTAAGTATGCGGAGGCGGAGGTGCCTCTGCATCGCTGCACAATGCCGCTTAATCGGAGCCTGAGGCGCCATCCCGCTGGTTTTTATCACGCCGGGACCCGGCGCGGCAAGAACCAGCCATTCAGGTCGGAATACCGGCGGCCGGTAAGACCCAGCGCATGAGCACAACGTAAGCGCCTATAAATAGCAGGACAATAGCCCATTCCGGCATGTTGAATTCCTCCGACAGTTAGATGCCAGGCGGCGGGGGAGCACCTGAAATTTAGCGCTGCCGGCCCGAAACGACTCTCGTCTGGTCAACATTTTGTGGCGTCAAAGTTCGCAGCGTCGACCCGGTTCCAAGGAGCCTTACCCAAAACAGTTGCCATAAGGCAGACGTCGCTAACTCCCGCAAAGACAAGGCCGGAGCCGACGAAGATTGTGGCCGCGTTGAACCACTGCGAAACTGTCAACCCCAACACAGTAAAGACAAACACCAGTGCGCCCGCGATCACCCGCACCTGCCGCTCCAGCGACCACGGCCTTTTCGTCAACGTTTGCAGGGGCAGCCCTGCCTTGGACCAGGCGTCGATGCCGCCGTCCAGGACCTGCAAATCCTGAAAACCTAGACGCTCCAGGGTTTCGGCCCCCTGCATTGCGCGTCTGCCGCTACGGCAGACCAGTAACAGAGGTTCTTTCCGATCCCATGACGCCGCTTTCTCTGAAAGGGTAGCGAGCGGCACGATACGAGAGCCGCGAATCGCGCCGGCGGCAAACTCGGGAAATTCGCGAACATCCACAGCCTCGAGCCCGGACGTTCTGGCCTCTTCGGGCGAAATCAGTTTTAGCATTGGAGAATCTCTCTTGACACACTGTATCACCGCATGGTCATATAGTCAATGTAATGCCTCCCTTATCCGATCGAATGATCGAACTGGTGGCGCGGCGTTTCCGGATGCTCGGGGAACCGCAGCGCTTGCGGATTTTGCGGGCGCTGGAGCACGGCCGCCGGACTGTGGGTGAAATTGTCGAGTTGCTGCAAGGCAACCAGCCTAATATCTCCAAGCACCTCTTGGCGCTGCACGCAGCCGGATTAGTGGCACGGCGGCGCGAGGGCAACAGCATCTACTATTCCATTGCCGACCCAGTGATCTTCCGGCTTTGTGAGCTGGTCTGCCGCAGCGCCTCACAGGATGCACGCGAACAACTGGAGAGCCTGACCCAGCCTGAAGCTCCCACAACACGAGGGAAACGATGAAGCTCCAACAATTCGAAGTCCCCGGGCTGGCCCATTATTCGTACCTGCTGGCGTCGCAGGGCAAGGCATTGGTGATCGATCCGAGACGCGATATCGACGTCTACCTGAAGTACGCAGAAACGAACCGTCTTAGCATCACCCACGTTTTGGAAACACATATTCACGCAGACTATGCCTCAGGAGCCACGGCGCTGGCGAAAGTCACCAGCGCGCAACTCTGGCTCAGCGGGCACGACGAGGGCGAAGATTATGCCTACCAGTTCGCTCATCGTAAGTTTCGCGACGGCGACGAGGTGGAACTGGGCGACCTGCGCCTGGTAGCCGTGCACACACCGGGCCACACGCCCGAGCATCTGAGTTTTCTCGTGTATGAGAAGTCGCGCTGCGGCCAGCCGGTGGCGCTTTTTACCGGAGACTTCATCTTCGTCGGCTCGGTTGGCAGGCCGGACCTGTTGGGCGAGGAGGCGAAGACGCGCCTGGCCCACCTTCTTTATCAAAGTGTTCGCACGCGTGTGGACAACCTCCCGGATGGCGTGGAGCTCTATCCTGGACACGGCGCGGGCTCCCTCTGCGGCGCGGGAATGGGTGAACGGGAGCATTCGACACTGGGCTACGAGCGTTTCTGCAATGTATTCATGGCAGACCGGCCGGAAGCAGAGTTCGTCGATATCCTACTTAAAACGCTTCCTCCGGCGCCCGACTACTACCGGCGCATGAAACACCTGAATTCCGAGGGGCCGCCCTTGCTGGAGAGTATTCCAGGCGCGGAAGCGCACTCCGCCGCCAAGTTTCGCGAGCTGGCTGATACGCTGGAGGCCGTAATTATTGATTTAAGGCGGCCGGAGGCTTTTGGAGGCGCCCACATTCCGAAGTCTCTAAACATTGGAGCCGGACAGAATCTCTCGATGTGGGCGGGCTGGGTCGTTGCGTACGATCGGCCGATCCTTCTGGTTGGCAACGACGGAACGGATCTGGAGGCGGCCCGGCGATCGCTGATCCGGGTAGGTCTGGATGATGTTCGGGGCTACCTGAAGGGTGGCATGGCGGCATGGATTGAGGCAGGATTCGAGCAGGAGTACCTTCCGCAGCAGTCCGTCCGAGAGCTGGCAGACCAGCTTGCGGAGCGGCCCTTCGTGCTGGATGTGCGCAGCCAGGGTGAATGGAATTCTGGTCACATTGCCGGAGCCACTCACATCCCCGGCGGTGAGCTTCCCAAGCGTACACACGACGTCCCGCAGGACCGCCCCGTGCACGTGGTCTGCGGCAGTGGCTATCGCTCGAGCATTGCGGCCAGTGTCCTGGCGCGCGCCGGGTTCCAGCACATTATCAACATCGCCGGAGGAATGGGGGCCTGGAAAGAGCAGAACCTTCCCACATGAGCATACCGTTGGAACGTGCCAGGCCGGATATACGTGAGTATCTCGCGGCAGAGCGGACGCTGCTGGCGTACACGCGGACAAGTCTTGCGATGATGGGTTTTGGCTTCGTAATTGCGCGTTTTTCGCTGTTTTTGCGAGAGATACCGATGCTCAGCCATAATGCATCCGGCGCCCGGCACGGACTGACACTGTGGCTGGGTATCGCGAGCGTCGCGATAGGAACTGCGCTCAATGTGTTCTCCGTTTTAGAGTACCGGCGGATGGTGTTCCGGTTGAACCAAACTTATCAAGCCCATGAGCCGCCCGGCTGG
>DATLBY010000203.1:0-8683 GCA_035526665.1 Bryobacteraceae bacterium | reverse complement strand
TCTGGTGGGCATCCGCCGGCTGGACACCCCCCATATCATCGAGCCCGACCGGGAGACCGCGATCCGCCGCGCCATTGAGCAGGCCGCGCCGGGGGATATTGTGATTCTAGCGGGCAAAGGTCACGAAACCTACCAAGTGTTGCAGGATAAGACAATCCCGTTTGACGATCGCGAAGTAGCGCGCAAAATCTTGCGCCGCTTTGGATATGCGGCGCAGCAATGAAGTTTGATATGAGCATAGCGGCTCTGGTCATGGGGGCAGCCGAGGTGGACCAGGAAGAGATCACCGGCTATAGCGTGGATTCGCGAACCGTGCAGTCCGGCGATCTTTTTTTCGCCCTTCGCGGCGAGCATTTCGACGGCCACGACTTCCTGTCGGCCGCATTTTCCCGAGGCGCCGCTGGGGCCGTCATCGATCGGGATGTGGCCGCGCCCGGCCGCACTCTCCGCGTGCCGGATACGTTGCAGGCTCTGCAGCAGTTTGCGTCGTGGGCGCGAAACGATTGGGATGGATCGGTGGTAGGCGTGACGGGGAGCGCCGGTAAGACGACCACTAAGGACGTGATCGCCGCCATGCTGGCAACCGGATTCAAAGTCGGCAAGACAGTTGGGAATTTCAATAATCACGTGGGGCTACCCCTCTCCATTCTTCGCCTTCCGGAAGATAGCGAAGTTGCGGTCATTGAGCTCGGCATGAATCACGCGCAGGAGATCCGGTCGCTGGCTGCTATTGCACAACCCGACATAGGGGTCGTTACGAACGTCGGTTCCGCCCACATCGAGAATTTTGAGTCGATCGATGGAATCGCCGCGGCGAAGCGCGAATTGATCGAAGCCTTGCCGGAGGATGGAACGGCCGTTCTAAATGCGGATGATGAGCGGGTGCGGACCTTCGCCCATGCATTCAGCGGGGAGAGCCTAACTTTCGGCCTGTCGGCGGAGGCCGACATCCGGGCGGAAGAGGTAGTGCTCCGCGAGACTGGGGTGCGGTTCCGCGTGGGAGAGACGCAATTTGAGAGTCCGCTGGCGGGCCGGCATGGAATAAGAAACATTTTGGCGGGGATTGCGGTCGCACATGTATTCGGAGTGCCTTTCGATACGATGTCGGAAGTTGCCCGGACGCTGAGCCCGGGTAAAATGCGGGGCGAGCGTCTCATCCACAAAGGAATCAAGATTTTCAACGATTGCTACAACTCCAACCCGGACGCAGCCAAAGGGATGATCGACGTGCTAGGGGACACCCCGGCCCGCCGGCATATTGCTGTGCTGGGAGAGATGCTGGAACTAGGCCGCTGGTCCGAGACCTTGCACCGTGACGTGGGCCGTTACGTTGCGGAGAGCGGGACGACTGTGCTCGTTGGGATACGCGGCGCCGCGCGCTTCATGGTGGATGCCGCCATGGCCGCCGGGCCAGATACCGCCGCGTATTTTTTTGAGAATCCCACCGAGGCGGGCATATTTCTGCGCAGCCTGGCGCAGGCAGGGGACGCTATCCTGTTCAAAGGATCCCGCGGCACAAGAGTAGAAATGGCTCTGGAGAGGTTCCTCGAATAGTATGCTCCACTGGCTCCTCTATCAGAAGCTCTTTCTCGTTTATGCGAAGCAGTACCCGTTCCTGGGCCCGCTTCGATTATTCAACTTTGTCACGTTTCGAACGGCGTTCGCCAGCCTGACAGCGCTCTTCCTATGTATTGTGCTTGGTCCATGGCTGATCCGGAAACTGCGGGATTTTCAGATCGGGCAGCACATCCGGGACGACGGTCCGCAATCACACAAGAAAAAAGCAGGGACACCGACCATGGGCGGTGTCTTGATTATTATCTCGATCGTGATTCCCACTCTGCTGTGGACCGATCTGCGGAATCCCTATGTGTGGGTTGCTCTCTTTGGGCTGATGAGCTTCGGCCTGATCGGTTTTTACGACGATTACCGGAAGGTCCGGAAAATGCAGAACCTGGGGCTTACCGCGCGCAAGAAGTTCGCGCTGCAGGTGCTGGCCTCTCTGCTGGTCGGCGTACTGCTGTTGAGCTTGCATTCAAAGAACGCATACGATACGTCCGTAAACGTCCCGTTCTTCAAGCAATGGCGGCCCGATCTGCTGATCTCCTCGCTACTGCAGAATCCCTGGACCTACCCGCTTGGATTCGTGTTTTTCTTCCTGTTCCTGATTATTGTGATTAGCGGCGCTTCGAATGCCGTGAACCTGACGGATGGATTGGACGGGCTGGCGATCGGCTTAATGATTATCGCGGCGGGCGCCACCACGATTCTGACGTATATCAGCGGTCACGCGAAATTCTCCGAATACCTGGATATCGCACGCCTGCCCGGCGCCGGCGAGCTCACAATCTTCTGCGCCGCGATGACCGGAGCCTCGCTTGGCTTTCTTTGGTACAACGCCCATCCGGCCGAGATTTTCATGGGCGATGTGGGATCCCTGGCGCTGGGCGGCGGGCTCGGCGTGGTGATGGTTCTGATCAAGCAGGAAGTTCTGCTGCTCTTCATCGGCGGAGTCTATGTGCTGGAAATCCTGTCCGTCATTCTGCAGGTGGGCAGCTTCAAACTGCGCGGTAAGCGCATCTTCAAAATGGCGCCGCTGCACCACCACTTCGAAGCCTTGGGCTGGCAGGAATCGAAGATCATCACAAGATTCTGGATCGCTGGACTAGTCATGGCGCTGTTCGCGCTCACCACGCTGAAGCTGCGATGATTACCTTCTCCGGCAAAGATGTGGTTGTGGTGGGGATGGCGAAGTCCGGACTCGCCGCCGTCGAACTTCTGCGTAAACAGGGGGCGCGGGTTCGGGCAGTGGATGAACGTTTCGCCGCGCAGCTCGGGTCCGCGGGCGAACGGCTGGAGGCGCTGGGAGTAGCTCTCCTGCCGCAGAAACCCGAGTCCTTGGCCGGCGCCGACCTCATTGTGATTTCGCCTGGAGTTCCCGCCGATTTAGAAGACTTGACGCGGCCGCGGGAGGCCGGCGTTCCGGTGATCGGCGAAGTCGAGCTCGCCTCTTATTTCCTGCAAGGCCCCGTCATCGGCATCACGGGAGCTAACGGAAAAACGACTACTACCGCCATGACGGGTCATATCCTGCGGCAGAGCGGAATAGCGGTTCAGGTCGGCGGCAACATCGGCACTCCGCTAACCGCCATGATCGACTCCTCGAAAGCCGGTCAGTGGAACGTGATTGAGCTGTCCAGCTTTCAACTGGAAACCATTTCCAGGTTTCGGGCGAACATCGCGGTGGCGCTGAATGTGACGCCCGATCACCTGGACCGCCACCATACGTTTGAGAATTACGTAGCCGCCAAGCGGCGCCTTTTCGAAACGCAGCAGGCCGGGGACTTCGCGGTTCTGAATGCAGACGATGCTTCGTGCGTGGGCTATGCCCAGGCGACGGCAGCGGACATTTTATGGTTCAGTGTCGCGCGGCCAGTTACGCCGGGCGTCTACCTGGGCAACGGCAAGCTTTACTTTGACGAGTTGGAGCTGCTGCCCATCAGCGATATCCCGTTGAAAGGTATCCACAATGTGGAAAATACCATGGCGGCAGCGGCGGCAGCCCGACTAGCCGGTGCGAGCTTATCCCGGATTGCCGCCGCTATCCGAACCTTTCCGGGCGTCGAGCACAGGCTGGAGTTTGTGCGCGAGCGCCAGGGAGTGAGCTACTATAACGATTCCAAGGCCACGAACGTGGATGCGGCGCAGAAGGCGATTGACGCGTTTGCCGGCGGACTGTGGATCATTCTGGGCGGGAAAGACAAGAACAGCGACTATACCGTATTGCGCGATTCACTGCGCCGTAAGTCCCGGGGTATTCTGCTGATTGGCGCGGCCGCGCCCAAAATCGCAAGCCAGCTTGGGGACGGGTTGCCGCTGATTCAAGCTGGCACCCTGGAAGCTGCCGTGGAAACGGCTGCTGCGCAAGCCGGGCCCGGTGAGACGGTGCTGCTCGCGCCCGCCTGCGCCAGCTTCGACCAGTTTGAAAATTTTGAGCATCGCGGTAGAGTATTCAAAACCGCCGTCATGCAGCTATAGAGAGCACCTGAAGAGGAAATGGCACAAAAGATAAAAACCGATTGGATTCTATTTTTCACCGTTGTGGTGATGGTCTGCTTTGGGATCGTGGTCGTGTTCAGCGCATCCTCGGTCATGGCCGAGCTGAAGTATAAATCGAGCTACTACTTCATCAGCCGGCAGATCTTTTGGGCAGCCGTTTCCTTTCTGGTTCTGATGTTTTTCAAACGCCTGGACTACCGGAAATTCCGCAACCCGGTTTGGGCCTTTGCACCGCTCGGCGTGGTGCTCTCCATGCTGTTGATTGCCTACTTTGCGGATCCCCGCCGGCACCGCTGGATCAGTATAGGTTCGGTCGGCCTCCAACCGTCGGAGTTTGCCAAGCCGGCGCTGATTGTGTTTCTCGCCTATTTCATTACGCTGAGGATGCGTGCAATTAATAACCGGCACACTCTCCTGCCGGCCTCTCTGGCACTGGCCGTTTTGGTGGCCGCCGTTGCGATTCCCGATTTTGGCACAGCGCTCGTATTGATCGTCACCGCGGGAGTGGTCTTCTTCGTCGCCGGTCTGGAGCGCCGTTATATTCTGTTAGGGCTGGCGGGTGTGGGCCTCCTCGCCGGCATTCTGATTGTTTCGAAGCCGTATCGCATGGCGCGGATTATCGGCTATGTCGACCCCGAATACAAAATCATCAGTAAATTCGACCGCGCAGGCAAGATCAAGGATTACGTCCACACGTCTTTGGCGACGCGCGATCCCGCCTACCAGGCGCGGCAATCGAAAATCGCAGTGGGTACGGGCGGCGCTCTGGGAGTCGGGCTGATGCAAGGCAAACAGAAGCTACTCTACCTGCCCGAAGCGCACACCGACTTTATTTATGCGGTAATTGGCGAGGAGCTCGGGCTGTGGGGCTCCACGGCTGTGCTGGTTGGCTTCTTCGTGATCCTTTGGCGCGGCCTGCGTCTATTCTGGATCGCGCCGGATGATTTTGGGAAATATCTCGCGTTAGGCGTAACTGCTTCCGTAGTCCTGCAAGCTCTCATCAACATGAGCGTGGTCCTGGATATGGGCCCCACCAAAGGCATCCCGCTGCCGATGATCTCGTACGGAGGAAGCTCACTTTTGAGCACCCTGATCTCTCTGGGGCTTCTACTGAGCGTCAGCGAACGCGCGGAATGAGCGGACTTACCTTCGCGATGGCCGGCGGAGGAACCGGCGGCCACATCATTCCCGCCCTGGCGGTGGCAGAGGAGCTGCGCCGCCGCGGGCACCATCCCTTTTTCATCGGCACCAAAAACGGCATGGAATCGCGGCTTGTGCCGGCCGCCGGTTTTGAAATCGAATGGATCAATATCGGCGGTCTCCAGCGCGTCGGTTTTCTACAGCAGCTCAGGACCGTCGTGCAACTGCCTGTCAGCGTGGCGCGTACCACCAACGCGTACCTGCACCGCCGCCCGGCGGCCGTATTCAGCATGGGCGGATATGTTGCCGGACCTGCCGTGCTGGCCGCCTGGACGCGGCGTATCCCTATCGTTCTGATGGAGCCGAACGCCATCCCCGGCTTGACGAACCGCCGGATGGCACGATTTATCACCCGGGCCTTGGTGAATTTTGAGGAAACCGCCGACTGGTTCCCGCCCGGCCGGGCCGAAACCACCGGTGTGCCGGTGCGCCAGGAGTTCTTCCAAATATCTGAAAAACCTGCGGGTGAGCAATTCACTCTGCTGATTACGGGCGGCAGCCGCGGTTCGCGTACTTTGAATAACGCCGCCCGGGAGAGCTGGCCTATTTTTGCCGACGCGGGGGCTCCTATCCGCATCCTGCATCAGACCGGCACAGAAATGCACCAGCAGTTGGCGCGCGAGTTCGAGCAGACTGGCCTGGCCGGGCAGGTAGTGCCCTTTATTCCCGACATGCCGGCCGCGTTTGCCTCGGCCGACCTGATTATCTGCCGGGCCGGCGCCTCCACCGTCTCTGAACTTGCGGCCGCCGGTAAACCCGCAGTGCTGGTACCCTTCCCGTTCGCCGCCGACGACCATCAGCGCGGGAACGCAGAGGCTCTGGTGAAAGCGCAAGCCGCCCGCATGGTATTGGACAAGGAAATGAACGGGGAGCGGTTGTTCGATGAAGTGGCGGCGCTGGCCACCGGCCGGGAGGCTCTTTGTGATCTGG
This sequence comes from Bryobacteraceae bacterium, assembly GCA_035526665.1. Lineage (GTDB taxonomy): Bacteria > Acidobacteriota > Terriglobia > Bryobacterales > Bryobacteraceae > DATLBY01. The sequence goes on along the minus strand of DATLBY010000203.1, from coordinate 2,494 downwards.
GCCGGAACATCCGGAAATTCGCCAGGCCCGGGGCCGCATCCAGGGCAGCGGACGTACTGGAAGAGGTTGCAAAAAAAAGCCGTCCCTGAGCGAGTGAACGGCAACTTTTTGCGCCTGGATTTCCATTCTCCGTGAGATGATTGAAAGTGAATAATCCGATTGACACCGGGCTGTGCTACTCGAAACAATAAAAGATCAAAATGTTTTTTAAGCCCCAACAGCTTCACTTCACGGGGATAGGCGGGATCGGGATGAGCGGCATTGCCGAGATCCTGTTGAATCTAGGCTACAAAATATCCGGATCCGACCTGAAGTTGAGCCCAATCACCGAACGTCTGCAGTCCCTCGGCGCCTGTGTGCATGAGGGTCATTCGGCGGCGCACGTCAATGGCGCCAAGGCCCTGGTGATAAGCTCCGCCGTGGATGAGCTGAATCCCGAAGTGGTGGAGGCGCGGCGGCTGCGGATTCCTGTGATCCCGCGGGGTGAACTGCTGGCGGAGCTTATGCGGCTCAAGTTTGGAGTCGCCATCGCCGGCAGCCATGGTAAGACAACCACAACCTCGATGACGGCAGCCATTCTCAGCTACGCCGGACTTGATCCTACCGTAGTGGTCGGCGGACGCGTGAATACCATGGGCGGGTCGAACGCGCGCCTCGGCCGCAGCAATTTTCTGGTGGTGGAATCGGATGAGAGCGATGGTTCGTTTTTGCGGCTGAGCCCGATTCTCGCCGTCGTCACCAATGTCGACCGTGAACACCTGGATCACTACTCCGGCATCGACGCGATCCGTGCGGCTTTCACCGATTTTGTCAACAAGGTGCCGTTCTACGGCGCTGCCATCGTCTGCCTGGACGACGAAAACATTCAACAGATTCTGCCTAGCATCACCCGCCGCACGATCACCTACGGCACGCTGGCGCAGGCGAAACTGGCGGTAACAGGATCCTCCTGCGGGCACCTCGCCAGTGAATTTCGCCTTCGTTTTCGCAACGAGGATCTGGGGGATTTCCAGTTGAACGTCCCCGGCATGCACAACGTGTTGAATGCCACGGCCGCCGTCGCGGTGGCACTCGAGCTGGAGGTGCCGCTCGACAAGATCCGCGCTGGATTAGCCAGTTTCAGCGGCGTGGATCGCCGGTTTCAGAAGCGCGGGCAGGAGAAGGGTATTACCGTAATTGATGATTATGGTCATCACCCGACGGAGATTCGGGCCACGCTGGCGGCAGCCCGCCAGTGCGAGTACGATCGCATCCACGTCATCTTTCAGCCACACCGCTACAGCCGCACGCTGCACCTGATGGACGATTTTGCAAAATCCTTCCATCAGGCCGATAGTGTCTACCTGCTGGATATCTATGCGGCTTCCGAAAAAGAGATTCCCAACATCTCGAGCCAGGTGCTCGCCGATCGCCTGAGTTCGTTCGGGCACCGCTCGGTGACATACTGCGGAAGTATCGAGAATGCCTCGGCGGCTGTATTTCAGGCCTGCCGGGAGGGCGACCTGGTGCTGACGTTAGGCGCAGGCAACGTGTGGCAGGCCGGCGATCAGGTTCTCCAGAAGCTGCGGGGTATCGAGTAATGGCGCGTCGGCCCGCGGCGGAAGCAGCCCTGCCGATGCCGGAGATGAACGGCCGTGCCGCGCTTCGCTACATCCTTGGTCTGATAACGGCCGCCCTGGCGGCAGTCGCCCTGATGAGCCTCTTCTGGCGCGTGGAACAGTTTGTGATCTCCGATGCGCGCTTCTTTCTACCCGGCCCTCCGGAGGCGGGCGAGTCCAGTCCCTGGTTCCGGACCGAAGGGCTATTCTATACTTCCGAGCTTCAAGTGCAGCAAGTGTTCGCCAAGGACTTTGGCCGCAGCCTGTATCTTTGCCCAATTGCGGAGCGCCGCCGGCGCCTGCTCGCCATCGATTGGGTAAAGGACGCCTCTGTCTCGCGCATCTGGCCCAACCGCCTGGTGGTTCGCATCACCGAGAGAAAGCCCGTTGCCTTTGTGCAGATTGCGGCGGGCAAGGGCGCGATGCGGCCCGGGCTGATCGACGCCGAAGGTGTTTTGTTGAATCCCGAGAGGCCGGTGGAGCTCCATCTGCCCGTGGTGACAGGAATAGCCGGTGACGATCCGGAAGAAGTGCGCCGCGAAAAAGTGAAGCGATTTCTGCGTCTGCAGTCCGAGCTGGGTGCGCTGGCCGACAGCGTGTCGGAAATCGATGTTGCGGACATCGATAACGTGAAGATCACCGAAAAATTCGACCACCGCACCATTGTGTTGATGTTGGGAGATCAAAAGTATCGTCAGCGGTTGCAGAACTTTCTAGACAATCAGGCCACCATCCGTAAGCGCATGCCGGACGCCGCCGTTTTAGATCTGCGATTGCGGGATCGCATCATTGCCATAGGAGGTGCAACGCGTGCCGAGTAGCGTCAAATATGCGGTTGGGCTCGATGTCGGTAGCTCCGCGACTCGTTGCGTAATTTGTATTCTGGAACACGGCCG
>DATLBY010000202.1:0-5950 GCA_035526665.1 Bryobacteraceae bacterium | reverse complement strand
GTCATCGGTTTCTCGCACAAAACCGCCTTGCCGGCCTCCATCGCCTCCTTTGAGACCGGATAATGGAACGCGTTTGGCGTGCAGACGTGCACGGCATCAATCTCTTTATCCGCGAGAAGGCTCTTGTAGTCGTCTGTCGATCGATCAACGCCGATGCTCTTGGCAAACTCGGCCGCTTCGCCTGCACTGGCGGCCGCCACGGCGACCAAATCTACGTTCCCTACCCGCCGGATCGCCTCGGAATGGACTCGACCCATAAAACCGGCCCCAATGACTGCGGTTTTCACTCTGCGCATGTTCTAAGGTGTATTCCCTTTCAAAATGTTAATGGAATTGCTGGATTCACTCTACACCAATGTGCTGCTAAACTGGAAACTCCTACGCGATGGTCGTTAAATTACGACTGAATTATGGCAGGACGTTACATACTGCCCATCGAACGAACCGTCAGCTTGCGGTAATCACCGCATCTCTTCTCACACCTGCGTCTCTCATGGCTATTGCGCTAGGCTTCTGGCGTCTCTGCGCGGATTTGAACTGGACGGGCCAGTTCGCCATTTCAAAGGGTGTTTTTTCGCATTGGCAGGTTTGGATCGCACTCGGCATCGCGCTGCAAATCGGCTCCGTTACTCTTCACCGATACGTTCGCAACGACGCCGCCTCCTAAGTCACCTATCACTTGCCCGCCTAAGTCGTACGGCGTTCGATGGCGGAAACTTATCAAAGGTTTGTTGCATCTATGTACGTAGCAAGGGGTCCTGATCCGATGTCGCCGTCCATTGCAGCTGCAGTTGCTCCTACGTTCAAAAAATTCGCCGCGGCGCCGCACGATGTTGCGCCTGTCCTCGGTTACCTAATGACTCCGATTTCACTCGTCAGCTACGTGCTCTCGTTCTGGCGTCTGGGAGCGGACATGGGTTGGATGGGAGCATTCTTTCTCTCGCGCGGCCTGTTTTCCCACTGGCAAGTCTGGCTGGCGCTCGGCATCGGCATTCAAATCTTCGCGGCTTACCTGCTTCGAATCGGTAGAGACGACGATACAGTTTTATCTTAAAAACGCCCGGTTCTCGCAGTGGCTCTGATATTCTGGGAACGACGGTACATCGTCACTCATGGCGTACAGCACCCGACCGCGTAGCTCCGGAATATCCTACTCGGGGTATTTTCCCAACGGCGTAAAATGGCTGCTAATCAGCAACATCGCCCTGTTTGTCCTCTATTTCTTCGCCGCCCGCGTTGGCGCCGAGCAGTATTTTCTCCCATTTAGCCTGATTCCCGGCGAAGTCCTCCACCACCTAGCCATCTGGCAGCTCGCCACCTACATGTTCCTGCACGATCCCAACGGATTCAGCCATATTCTGTTCAATATGCTGACTCTTTGGATGTTCGGGGCCGATCTCGAGCGCGGCTGGGGCACCCGGAAGTTCCTGAAATACTACTTCCTATGCGGCATCGGCGCCGGTATTTCGGTAGTAATCGCCAACCTGCTATTTAGCAACACCTTATACACGCGAACCATTGGAGCGTCGGGAGCGATTTACGGCCTACTGCTCGCATTCGGCATGCTTTACCCGAATACCCAGGTGCTTTTCAGCTTCCTGTTTCCCATGAAGGCAAAGTATTTTGTCATGATCCTGGGAGCTATCGCCTTCATGAGCTCTTTTGGGGCAAGCGGGGGCGGAATCAGTCACGTGGCTCATCTGGGCGGCATGATTTTCGGGTATGGCTATTTGCGGAGCCGGAAGTCCCGCTTTGAACCGATTGCCCCGATTCGGCGCTGGTACCAGGAATACAAGCTGCAGCGCGCCAAGAAGAAGTTTCAGGTGTACCTGCGAAAACGCGAATCCAAGCACGACCGCTTTGTGAATTGAGCAACCGGCTCCTGCGGCAACCTTTCTCTTTTATCGAACGTCCCTTTATTTGCTATAGTTCGCTCAAGGACACTCCTTGCCATGAAACGTCTTTCCCTCGCTCTTCTCATTTCATTTGCGGCGCTGAGTCTGCCGGTTGGCGCCCAGGAAGGTCCAAACAAACAGTCCTCGGACACCGTTGCCAAGCCGCGCAAGAAAGATGGGCCTCCGGAAGCAGAGCAGCCCAAGATTCCATCGAAATTCGGGAAAAAAGAGAATAGCATCCCAGAAGGGCCGAGTTTCAAGAGCGATGTCACCGCGGTAAACCTGGATGTGGCGGTTCTCGACAACCAAGGTCATTTCATTCCAAACATTCCAAAAGGCAATTTCCGCGTCCTGGAGGACAATGTTCCCCAGACCATCACCACCTTCGGCGCCAGCGAAGCGCCCATGACGGTATGCATGGTGATCGAGTTCAGCAACCTGTTTCAGCAGTATTACAGTGAGGCTTGGTATCAGACTCTGACTGCCGCCTATGGGTTCTTAGAGACGTTGAAGCCGGAAGACTACGTCGCCGTTGTGGCATACGACATGCGGCCGGAAATCCTTTCTGACTTTTCGACCGACAAGCGCAAAGCCATGGAGGCAATGCAGCGCTTGAGAATTGCGGCTTTCTCGGAAGCAAATCTCTACGACGCGCTGGTGGACACCGCCGACCGCATGTCGGGCATCGAGGGCCGGAAAGCGATCGTGTTGATCGCCTCCGGAATGGATACGTTCAGCAAGCTTACATTCGATAAAACCAGGAAGGCTCTGCAGACTGCCAGTGTTCCAATCTACGCCATCGGTTTGATGCAGGCGCTCCGGGAGATGGCGGATGCCCGCGGCGGCATGGGCGCCATTGCGCGCCTCGACTTTCTGCAGGCAGACAACCAGATGCGAACCTTTTCCAAAGAGACCGGGGGACAGTCTTTCTTTCCCCGCTTCTACGGCGAGTTTCCGAATATCTTCCGCTCGATCTCGGACTCTCTCCGGAACCAGTATTCGTTGGTCTACAATCCGTCCAACCAGGCTAAGGACGGCAAGTATCGAAAGATCAAAGTGGAGCTGGTGAATCCCGCGACCGGCGAGCCCCTGAAGATTACCAACGAGAAAGGTAAACCGATGAAGTACACGGTCGTCGCGAAGGCGGGGTATACGGCACCTCGTGCCGTGGAGTAAAAGTCAAGCGGAACATCTTTCCATTTTTGAGTCCGATAGAAATACGTTGACAGCAGTGTTAACCCTTTGTTAACTTTTCGTGGACTCATGAAAATTTCAAACGCTCCGTCGAGTGTTCGCCCGTTTCGAATTTTACTCATCGACGATAATCAGAACGGGCTCATGGCGCGCAGGACGCTGCTGGAAGAGATTGGCTATGAGACCTGTACCGCGTCGAGTCCTGAGGATGGACTGGCGCAATTCGCCGCCAGCCCGTTCGACCTGGTAATCACGGACTACAAAATGCCGAAGATGAACGGAGCGCAGGTAATCGCCTCCATCCGGGAAAAGAATCCCGCGATCCCGATCGTCCTGATCTCCGGCATGGTGGACGCTCTTGGTTTGAATGAGACGAACACCGGCGCCGATGTGGTGATTGCAAAAAGTGCCACCGAGGTCACACACATGACCCGCGCCGTGAACCGGCTGCTGAAGCGATCTATTCCTAAAAAACCCGCCGGCTCGCAATTAGCAACGCGGTATCGAGCCAAGAGCGTCTAAACTGATATAGATGCCTGTTCGGAAAGTCCTGGCGGCTTTTCTCCTGGTCCTCTCGCCGGTATTTCCAGCAAGCCCGCCAACCAAGCCTGCCTCCTCAGGCGTAAACAGAAACAAAGCGGCGGCTCGGGCAGCCACGCTACCGTCACCGGATAAGCAGTGGGTCCAGAAGTGGATGCGGGGCATGTCGCTTCGCGAACTCGCGGCCCAACTGATCGTAATCACTTCGTACGGTGAGGCTCCACCTTCCCGATCGGCGGCCTTCAAGGATTTTGTCCATCTGGTACGCGACCTGAAAGTCGGCGGGATCATCGTCGTTAACCGGGTAGTGGGTGGAACGGTCCGTAATGCCGAACCTTTCGCCATGGCTACGTTCCTCAACCGGCTGCAGAGGCTCGCGCAGATTCCTCTCATGGTGGGCGCGGATTTTGAGCGCGGGGCGTCCATGCGCGTTTCCAACACTACCAAGTATCCGCACTTGATGGCGTACGGGGCCGCACGCGACCTGGCGCTGACCCGTTACCTGGGCGCGGCCACGGCGCGCGAAGCCAGAGCTCTGGGGATTCATTGGGTGTTCGCGCCGGTCGCGGACGTAAACAATAATCCCGATAACCCGATTATCAACATACGCGCCTTTGGTGAGAATCCTGAGGATGTAGCGGCTCAGGTGAAAGCTTTTATTGAAGGTGCGCACTCCGACGCCCACGCGCGCGTGCTGCTAACCGCGAAACACTTCCCCGGCCACGGCGATACCAACATCGATAGCCACATGGGCATGCCCAGTCTGCCGGCTGATCGCGAGCGCATGGAAAAGCTGGAACTCGTCCCGTTCAAAGCTGCCATCGCCAGCGGAGTGGATGCTGTGATGACCGCGCATATGGCGGTACCGGCAATTGAGAAGCAGGAGATCCCATCCACGGTTTCTTCGGCGGTACTCACTGGACTATTAAGGAAAGACTTGAACTTCGAAGGTCTAATCGTTACCGACGCCATGGACATGCAGGGATTGACGAAGCAATTTCCAGGTTCCGAAGCATCCGTCCGGGCGCTGCAGGCAGGAGCAGACGTCCTCTTGATGCCGCTCAATCCGGAAGAGGCAGTTCGTGGAATCGTAGCCGCCATCCAGGACGGACGGCTCACGCGCAAACGGATTGAGGCCAGCGTGGCGAGGGTGCTGGCGGCCAAGGTACGCGTCGGTCTGCATCGAAAGCGCCTGGTCGACCTGGACGACATTAGCGACAACATCGATTCACCGGAAGCTACCGAGAAGGCGCAGCAGGCCGCCGATAAGGCAGTGACGCTGGTCAAGAACGAGCAATCGGCGATTCCCCTGAAGAGCCCGCAGACGGCCTGCTATTTCATTTTGGCCGAGGGCCGGTATGGACAGCAGGGACGCAAAATGATCGAAGAAATTCAGAAACGAACTAAAACGGCGCGGGTCTTCCCATTGGATCCGCTGATCACGCAGAACGAAATGAATGAGACGATACAAAAGTCTTCGGGCTGCCCCGTCAACGTGGTGGCGGCTTTCGTTTCCGCCAGCGCGTATCGTGGGAATGTCGCGCTGGCAGGTAACTTGTCGGGGCTGGTAAATACTCTGACGGCCGGACAAACACCGGTGGTACTCGTCTCGTTGGGAAATCCCTACTTGCTTCGCAGCTTCCCCACCGTGACTGCCTACATGGCGACATTTAGCACGACGCCAACTTCTGAGACATCTGCCGTGCGGGCCATTTTTTCGGAAACACCAATCACAGGCAAGCTCCCGGTTACGATTCCGGGAATGGCGGCCTACGGCGACGGAATCCGCATCACGAGGTGAATGAAATGGTTGCGATTACCTGGCTTGGGCATGGAACCTTCAGTTTGCGGCTGGAGTCCGGGGAGGTGTACGTACTGGATCCCTGGATTGCGGGCAATCCCTCGTATCCCGCGGGACACTCCTTCGATCGCGTGGATGTAATCGCCATATCGCATGGTCACTTCGATCACATTCACGACGCGGTCCCGCTGGCGAAGAAGTTCTCTCCGGAAGTGGTGGCGATCTATGAGACAGGTCAGTGGCTGGAATCCAAAGGCGTGCAGAAGGTGCGCGCGATGAATAAGGGCGGTACACAGCAGGTGGGCCCGCTGCGCCTGACGATGACACACGCCGTTCACAGCTGTGGCATCCTGGATGACGGCAAGATCCTCTACGGGGGTGAGGCGGCCGGTTACGTGCTCCACTTTCCCGATGGCCGCACGATCTACTTCTCCGGCGACACGAATGTCTTTTCCGACATGGCGCTGATCCAGGAGTTGTATAACCCGGAACTGGCTATGTTACCAATCGGGGACCTGTT
>DATLBY010000201.1:0-19523 GCA_035526665.1 Bryobacteraceae bacterium | reverse complement strand
AGCGCCGCGGCGCCGGTGCCGGAGAGCAGGCCGAAGAACGCTCCGTGAGCGGTGGCACGCTTCCAGAACATACCCAGAAGAAACGTTGCAAACAGCGGAGCGTTCACAAAGCCGAAGACAAGCTGCAGCAGATCCATGATGTTGTTGTAGTGCGATGCCAAATACGCGGTCGCCACTGAAAGAGCGATTCCGACTATGGTGGTAAGCCGGCCTACAAATAAGTAATGGGAATCCGGCGCGCCGCGGCGAATGTAGCTTTGGTAAATGTCATAGGTAAATACCGTATTGAACGCTGTAACATTCCCCGCCATGCCGGACATGAACGAGGCCATCAGCGCGGTTAATCCGACGCCCAACATACCGGAGGGATAAAACTGCGCCATCAGGGTGGTCAGAGCCTGATCGTAGTCGTAGCCCGCGCCCTTGGCCGGCAGCGCGTAGCCAATATTCATGCGGGTGAGCGCCAGCGCCGCGAGTCCAGGGACAATCACGATGAACGGCATGAACATCTTGGGAAACGCCGCGATCACCGGTGTGCGGCGCGCATCGGACATCGATCTTGCGGCCATAGCCCGCTGAATCACGAGGAAGTCCGTGCACCAGTATCCGAACGAGAGGACAAATGCCAACCCGGCAATCATCCCGAATGTGTCCACGCCCATTGGATTGTCGGAAGCATGAGCCATGTAGCGCCAGGAGTGGGTCATCACCGGGGGCACATTGGCGGCCAGACCCTGCCAGCCTCCCGCCTTGGCGACCGCGAGAATGGCCAAGGGCGAGAAGCCGAGCACGATCAGGAAAAATTGCAGCACTTCGTTGTAGATTGCGCTGGTCAATCCGCCCAGGAACGTATAGATCAGCACAATGACCGCCGACAACAATACCGAAGCGGTAAAGCTCCAGCCCAGCACGAGCTGGAATAGCAGTCCCAGGGCGTACATGGAGATTCCGGACGAGAATATCGTCATGATGGCGAACGTGATTGCGTTCAGGCCGCGCGTCTTCTCGTCGAAGCGCAGTTTCAGATACTCGGGGACGCTGCGCGCGCGGCTGCCGTAATAGAACGGCATCATGAAGACTCCCACGAAGAGCATCGCCGGAATGGCGCCGATCCAGTAGAAATGAGCCGTCATGATTCCGTACTTGGCGCCGGAAGCGCACATGCCGATGACTTCCTGGGCGCCTAGATTGGCTGCGATAAATGCCAGGCTGGTGATCCAGACCGGAACCGAGCGGCCCGATGTGAGGAAATCTTCGCTGGTGGAGACGCGCCGTTTGATGACCCAGCCGATGCCCAGGACGAAGCCGAAATACAGCGTCAGAATGATGTAGTCGACAGGGGCTAGTGTCACTTAGGTCTTGCTATCTTACACCGCAGTTAGTAGTCATCGTACCCGGCCCGAAAAGAAATTATGGTAACAGCCGCCGCGATCGTGGAATAATGATACGGCTCATAATGTGGCAACAACACTATACCCCCATCGCGAACAGTGTGCCTTTATCGGCCCTGGTAGCTTCGCTTCCCGTCTTCACTCTTCTATTGCTCCTGGGCGTTTTCCGGAAGCCTGCCTGGCTGGCGGCGCTCTCGGGTCTAGGCGCGGCTGCCGTCGTCGCGCTATTTGTCTACGGCATGCCGGTTCCGCTGTTGCTGGCGGCGACCTCCTATGGCGCTTGCTTCGGACTCTTTCCGATAGGCTGGGTGGTGTTTTGGGCAGTTGTTCTCTACCGCGTGACGGTTGTTACCGGACAGTTTGAAATCGTCAAGGACTCGGTGGGAAATCTCACTGACGACCGGCGCCTGCAAGCCCTGCTGATTGCATTCGCGTTCGGAGCCTTCATAGAAGGGGCGGCGGGCTTTGGCACGCCGGTGGCGGTCGCCGCCGCGATGCTGGCCGGCCTGGGATTCTCGCCCTTCTACGCGGCCGGCATCTGCCTGCTGGCGAACACCGCTCCGGTCGCATTCGGGTCGATCGGAACTCCACTGATTACTCTGGCCGGCATTACAGGACTACCTTTAATGGACCTGAGCGCCAACGTCGGGCGCATCTGTGCTCCCGTGTCCCTGATCGTCCCGGCTTACCTGGTTCTCGTCATGGGTGGTTTTCGCGCACTGAAAGGTGTCCTGCCGGCAGCCGCTGTTTGTGGAATTGCCTTTGCCGGCACCCAGTTCCTTGTTTCGAGTTATATGGGCCCGCAGTTGACCGACATCCTGGCTTCGCTGGCATCCATGGGATCGCTGGTAGTGCTTCTCAACTTGTGGAAACCATCCGACAACTTCACGCTGGAGGGCGAGCACACTACGGTGGCGCGCCGCGCGCATACCACCGCCGAGACATTCCGCGCCTGGTCGCCCTACGGATTGCTGGTGATTCTCGTGCTGCTGTGGGGCTGGGATCCGGTGAAGTCCGTATTGAATCAGGCCACGTCCACCTTCGGCTGGCCGGGCCTGCACAACCTGATCCAGCGGGTACCGCCGGTGGCGGCTAAAGCCTCGCCGTATGGTGCGATGTACGTATTTAATATTGCTTCCGCATCCGGAACGGCCTGCCTGATCGCCTCCGTGCTCTCCGCCATTATCTTGCGGCTGTCTCTGGGAGCCTTCCTGAAAGCGATCGGCGATACCGCCCGTCAGTTGGCTCTCTCGATGGTTACCATCGCGTCAGTCCTGGGCCTCGCCAACCTGATGAACTATTCGGGCGCAACGGCTACCATGGGTCTCGCCTTCGCCGCGACGGGCGCGTTTTTCCCGTTTTTCGGCACGCTGCTGGGCTGGCTTGGCGTGTTTCTGACGGGGAGCGATACGGCCGCGAATGCACTGTTTGGAAATCTCCAGGTGGTCACCGCCGGCACGCTGAATCTTAACCCTACATTGATGGCCGCGGCGAACTCCAGCGGGGGCGTAATGGGTAAAATGATCAGCCTCCAGAGCATCGCTGTCGCCGCCGCTGCTACCGGTATGGTACAGGCCGATGAGGCGAAGCTCTTCCGCTTCACCCTGCGCCACAGCATTCTGCTGGCTTGTGTGTTGGGGCTGATTGTAGTCGTCTACGCATACATGCTCCCGCATTGGGTACGCTGATCCACATGCGCTTGCTAATCCTATCTTTACTTGGATCTTCGCTGGCACTCGGACAAACCGAATCCGAGAAGCTTCACAAACTATTCGCCGATGCCTATAAAGGGATCCTTCGGGAATCGCCCGAGACCGCATCCTTTATCGGCGAGCCTGGATACAACGATAAATGGTCGGATCTTTCGGACGCCGGCCTGCAGCGCGAGTTGCAGTTCTACAGTCAAAATCTGAAGGCGATTGCAACGATCGATAAAAGCAAGCTGAACGACACCGATCGGATCAACTACGACCTGTTCCGCAGGTATTTCGAGAAGAAGCGCGAGCAACACGAGTTCGATTCGCTATACATGCTGGCAAACCAGATGTACGGCATCCACTTGCGCATATCTATAACGCTGGCGCAATCTCCGGCATTCACGCTAAAAGATTTTGAAGATCGAATCGCCCGGATGAAAGCTGCGACGGCTCTGATCGATCAGTCGATTGCGCTGCTGAATAAGGGCCTCGCTAAGGGCATTTCTCCCCCGCAGATTACCCTTCGCTATCTGCCAGCTCAGATTGAGGGACAGACCCCGGCAGATCCCGCAAAAAGTCCGCTGCTGGCGGTGTTTGAAAAAATACCCAGCCGGATACCAGCCGCGGATCGCGACCGCCTGAAGACCCAGGCGGCCAAAACCTACACGGAGAGCCTGGCGCCTGCGCTCCGAAGGTTCCACGCTTACTTGCAGCAGACGTATATCCCGAAGGCCCGCACTTCCACCGCGTTGAAAGACATGCCGAACGGTCCGGAATGGTATGCCATGCAGGTTCGCCTGATGACTACTACCTCTCTGACGCCGCAGCAGATTCATGACATCGGTCTGCGCGAGGTGACACGGATTCGCTCCAAAATGGAGGCAATTCGCGAGCAGGCCGGCTATAAGGGAACATTGGAGGAGTTTCAGCGGCATATCACCGAGGCTCCGGAATTTCACTACAAAACGAAGGAAGAGCTGCTGGCAGGGTATCGGGAAATAGCCAAACGCGCGGATCCGGAAATTCCCAAGCTCTTTGGAAAACTTCCGCGTATGCCCTATGGCGTGGTGGCGATTCCCGATCACGAGGCGGAAGCGTCCGCGGCGCACTATACCCCTCCCTCAAGCGATGGCACACGGGCCGGTTATTTTCACGCCAAGACGTATAAACCGGAAGCAATCGCTAAGTGGACCATGCCGTCGCTGGTGCTCCACGAATCCGTGCCGGGCCACCATCTCCAGATCGCGCTGGCGCTGGAGCAGCCGGATACTCCCGATTTCCGCAAAGCGTGGATTCTCTCGGCCTTCGCGGAAGGTTGGGGCCTGTATGCGGAGAGCCTCGGGGACGAGATGGGGCTGTACAACGATCCGTATTCCAAATTCGGTCAACTGAATTCGGAGCTGTTCCGGGCCTGCCGCCTGGTGATCGACACCGGTCTGCACCAGCTCGGCTGGTCACGGCAGCAGGCGATCGACTACTTTCTGAAAAATACCGGCGACACACGCGTCTCGGAAGTCGACCGCTACATTGCGTGGCCCGGGCAGGCTCTTTCCTATAAAATCGGCGAACTGAAGATCAAGGAGATGCGGGCGCTGGCCGAAAAGTCCCTGGGTGGCCGCTTCAATCTTCGCGATTTCCATGACCTGGTGATTGGAAACGGCTCACTGCCCCTCGACCTGCTGGAGGAGCGCGTTAAAGGCTGGATCGAGCGCCAGCAGAGTCTGCACCGGTGAGCTAAAGGAGTTTGTCACCGTTCCTGACTTCGGAGTAGAATCGGTAGGCACGGTGCCTTGCCGAATCGTTGATTCGAGAGAGTGGAGGATACTCAATGGCTTTTTGTCCGAACTGTGGCGCAGCAGTGGAGGGAAAATTCTGCGCGAAGTGTGGCGCGGTGGTGGGGGCGGGAGGGCCGTCGGCTTCGGCGCCGCCGCCTGGAGCGCAAGCCTATTCGCAGCAGCCACCCGCCGGCGCCCAGCCTTACGCGCAGCCCCAGGCGACGGGTATGTCTGACAATGTGGCGGGAGCGCTCTGCTACGTGCTCGGCCTGATCACCGGAATACTTTTCCTGGTTCTGGCGCCCTACAACCAGAGTAAGTTCGTTCGCTTCCATGCGTTTCAGTCGATCTTCTTTCATATCGCGTGGATCGTATTCTGGATCGTGCTGACCATCGTCGGAATGGCAATGCCATGGAGCCTGCATATCCTGATTACTCTCTTCAGCTTGCTGCTGTCGCTCGGCGGTCTGCTGGTTTGGATTCTGCTGATCGTGAAGGCCTACCAAAACGACAGGTTTAAGATCCCGGTGATCGGCGACCTGGCGGAAAAACAGGCGTAGCCTGCAGGGAGTCGCATGCGTCCATCACGTTTGCGGCTCCTGATCCCCATCCTTCTTTTCCTCGGACTGAGCTACGGCCAATCTCCCCGAATCGGAACCGTTGATTTCTATGGTCTGCGAAAGACCAGCGAAAGCACGGTCAGGAAAGCTCTGCGCGTCCATGAAGGCGACCCTCTACCCCAGCCGAAGGCGGACATAGAAGAGCAGCTGGAGAAGCTGCCTGGGATTGTGCGCGCCCATCTGGAAGCCACCTGTTGTGACGACGGGAAGGCCATTCTCTACGTCGGCCTCGAAGAGAAGGGCGCTCCCCATTTCGATTACCGGAAGCCGCCCGCGGAAGAGCTTTCGCTGCCGCCGGAGATCATTCAGGCTTACGCGAAGTTTCTGCAATACGTTGAGGAGGCCGGCCGCCGCGGCGTGACCGGCGAGGATCTTACCCGAGGGCACTCGCTCATGGCCGATCCGGCAGCCAGGCTGGCGCAGGAAAAGTTTGTCTCACTGGCCTCCGACAACCTGGAAGCGATCCGCAAGGTGCTGCGAAACTCGGTCAGCGAGGAGAATCGCGCCATGGCCGCCTATGTCATCGGGTACACCCGTAGGAAGCCCGAGGTCGTCAACGACCTCCTGTATGCTTTGCAGGATTCCGATGACACGGTGCGCAGCAATGCCATCCGGAGCCTGGGCGCTTTCGCCGTGCTTGCTGAGCTGAAGCCCGACGCGGGGTTGAAGATTTCCCCCACCTGGTTCATCGAGATGTTGAACTCGATTGTCTGGACCGACCGCAACAACGCGGCCGTATCGCTGGTGAACCTGACGGAGCATCGTGATGCCAGGACGCTGGCGCAGCTACGCGAACGGGCACTGCCTGCCCTGATCGAGATGGCCCGTTGGAAACACCTTGCTCACGCACTGCCCGCCTACATTCTTTTAGGCCGCGTGCTCGGTGTTCCGGAGGCTGAACTCCAGGAGAAATGGAGCAAGGGAGAGCGTGAGAGCGTGATTCGAAAAGCGGCTGCGGGAAAAATTAGCCGCTGATCAACGCAGATTAACGCTGATCCGCGGCTAAATAACGGATCAGCGCCGCGGGATCGTCCGTGATGATGGCATCCACGTTCGCATCGACCAAACGCCGCCAGTCATCCGGTGTATTCGGCGTCCATGGGATCACCTGCAGTCCGGCTGCATGCGCCGCCTTTACCTCGGCACGCGTTACCAGGTTGTAGCGCGGCGAGATAATGGAGGCGCCCGCCTCGCGTGCAATCGTCACGAAACTTTTCGGCGTTCCCTCATACAGGGCGGCCAGCCGAATTTTCGGCGCACGCTCCTTCATGGCGTGCAGAGTCCGGAAATCGAACGACTGTAGAATCACTCGCGACTCCAGTTTGTGTCTTCGGATGACCGCCAGGACGAGTTCAACGAACTTTTCAGGTGTTGGCGCCAAGTCCGGCTTGTCCGCGAAGATTTTTGTTTCGATGTTGAACTCGAAGCGGCCCTTCGGCGCTAGGGCAAACACTTCATCGAGCGTCGGCACTCGAGTCCCGGGGACAAGCTTTTGCCTGGGCTGGGCTGGGTTCCTGGCGCCTCCACAATCGTATTGACGAAGCTCGGAAAGCGTAAGCTGCCGGATGGGTACCCCCGCGCGCGCGCCAGTGCAAATCGGCGGGCTCATGACGGGATCGTGCGACACGACGACCACATCATCCTTCGTGACCGCCATATCCAACTCCAGCACGTCGACCCCGGCCGCGATGGCGTATTCAAAGGCAGGCATCGTGTTTTCGGGCCGCAGCGCGCGGGCACCGCGATGACCGTGAACCAGGATCCGCGCCCCCGCCTGACTCACCAGAGAGCACACCAGAAAGATTGTAGCCAGCTTCCAGGATTGCCGCATCGCGCCCCGCCTAACCGGCGGACTGGCCGCGGGTCTCGCAATCGCAGCAGTCGCTGCAGCGCGCGCATTTGGGACAGAGATGGTTGCCGCACGTATCTTTGGTGCAGTACACGCACAATTGCGTGGAGGGCTCGTTGCAGATGCTGCATACAAAAATGGGAGCTTCGGTCACTTGGCTGGGTTCTTCCTTGTTTTGATGCGGGATCTCTGGTCGTCGGGCGCGGGTTGCCGTGTTAGCTCCGTCCGGCAGCGTTGCGCTTCCTGGTCCATTACCTGAAATTGCTCTTCGCGGGTAGCGGCCAAGTCCAATATATGCTGCCGCAGTCTCTCCCGGTTATTGGCATTATCCGTCAAAAGGGTATTTAAAAGATCGGCAACACGGGAATTTTGATACTTGCGAACACCGTCACGGAGCGAATTGAGCAGGGCTTCCAGAGATTGCAGCCGGAACAGCACGTCGAGTGCGGCGGGGAGACGCTCCGGATCGCGGACTAATTTCTCCGTGGATCCGATCACGTACTGCAACTCTTTCCGGGCCGATTCCAACTGACGGATGTAGGCCTCGGGCGCTCCTTTAGCGACCCAATCCTTGGGCTTCGCCTGATCGAGCACTTCCGGGATGCGTTTGACCTGCGCTGCCAGCTCCGCTGTGTCTTTTCGAATATCCCACTCCGCCGCGAGCCCGGTGGTCTGCTTCTCCTGTGCGGCAAGCGCGAACGGAAGGCTTACCAATGCGAAAAGTGAGCTGATGCGGCGATCCACACCGCTAGTTTCGCATGGAAGGCTAAAGGCGCGCCCTAGTTTGCCGGCGGAGGAGGCGGTGGCGCTGAGGGAGGCGGTGGCGCTGAGGGAGCCGGCGCGGGGGGAGGAGGAGCCTGGGTGTCGGTATCGCCTGGAACTCCGCCGCCAGCCGGGGCGCTGCCGCCAGTTGGAACTCCGCCACCACCGCCTGCCTGCGGAGTGCGGTAGACGATCCGGTAGATGGCTTCCGTTACAGCGCGCAATGCCTGTTGCACCGCCGGGCTCTTGTCCATGGATCGCTGGGTGAGCGGCTGATTCTTGTACACGCGGATTGCATCGCCGGGATTCAATAGTTTCGGATCGCTCAAGGGCATGAGCGCATGCTGCACCGCAACCTGACCCTCTTCCACCGTCACCAGTGTGGATTCGCCATCCTCGACCGAGACGTCGAACACCGTGCCGCGAACCGAAATTACGGCCGTCGGGGTAGTCACCCGGTTGTGGTTCGGCTGCCCGCCCAACTTCTCGATATGGACCTTCACCCGTCCCAGCCAGACATCGAGCAAATCCTTCCAGTTCGATGGATTGTTGCGAAAGGTCACTCTCGAATTCGGAAATACTTCGAAGGTGCTGCCATCTGAGATTTCGAATTTGGCATACCCATCGGCACCCGTCACGATAACTTGCTTCACGTAGACAAGACCGCCGCTTTGGAGCGCCCAGGGGGTAGAATCCTTCATCAGCGAAACCTGGCCGGTGAGTGCCACCACTTTCGCGGCGCTTTCCGGGGATGACGGGAAGAATTGAGCTACCGCCAACTCGCGCGAATATGCCAGCAATGCGGTAGCCGCTAGTAGCGTACGCGCAACGGGGTATCCGGCTGAAGGCATAACGATAGAACCTCAGTCTAACATCAAAATTGCAGTGCAACTCCCTAACCTTGCATAAGTTTAATGCAAACTTGTTTGATTTCAACGATTTCTCAGTGGAAAGCCTGAGGAAAGGGTTAAAATGGACTCACTGCGTGTGTCGTAAAGCTACAATTTGGGCTGTTGCCGGGGCGATTGGGTTCGTTTTGTCAGGAGGCCGAGCCTTCTGCCAACCGGCTGCGACTGGCCTTCTGCCACTCGACTGGCGCCGCGTCGGCAATACGGCCTTGGAGCTGAATCTCGCTTCCGTGGCTACAGGTCCGGTGGATCGAGTTTGGTACTCGGCGGATGGAGCAACTTTAACGGCCCGCACGCACTCAGGACGTATTTTTGAGACCTCCGATTTCGAACATTGGCGCCTGGCACAGAAGCCGGAAACTCCACCTGAGGATGTGATCAGCGCGCCGCCTACACATCCGGAAAATGCCGTTCAGATCAAGGCGCAACCGGCCCGCCCCGGCAGGCTATTCGCCGCCGGGCGCGATGCTTATCGCTCCGACGACGGCGGACTGAGCTGGGTAAATGTAACCAACTACAAGGGTACGTCGATTCTGGGCGAGAGCCTCTCGGATCTGGCTGTCTCGCCGGTGAACTCCGACGAGGTGGTTGTAGCCGGGCGGCGCGGGATCTGGCGCTCCATGGATGCGGGTCTCTCCTGGACCGGACTGAATCAGCTACTGCCGAACCTGCCGATCCACAGCATCGTGCGCGTCGGCGATTCCTCTGGCGCACTCCAGATTGCCACCGGCGACGGCGAGGATGTAGTGGAATGGCGAGCCGGCGAAAACTCCGGGTGGCGTCCCGCGGAACACCCGTCCACGGACTTGCAGCAACGCCGCGAGGCGTCCCGTCTTTTGGGCATCGGGATCACTGCAATAGCGAAATCCGGAGACAGCATCTACGCCGGCGCGGCCGATGGATCGCTGCGGTCCTCCTCCGACCAGGGCCGCTCCTGGCGAATCCGGGAAACTGACGGCGGAACGGTCGAGCGAATCTATCTTGATGCCAAAGACCCGCTGGTCGCGCTGGCGGTGACCAATTCCAAGCAGCGCTCGCACGTGCTGCGAACGCTGAATGGCGGCCAGTTCTGGGATGACCTGACCGCAAATCTCCCGAATGCTCCCTTACACGCGATCGTGGCCGAACGCACTACCGGCGCTCTGTATGTAGCCGGCGACCTCGGCGTTTACATGACGATTGCCGACCTGCAGGCGGCCGGGCCGGCAACCCCTTGGTCCCGGCTGCGTGCCGAACGGGCGCTCGACGTCGCGTTGGACGCGGCGGGCAATCAGCTGTATGTCGCGCTGGATGGGTTTGGAATCTATGCCGCTATGGCTCCGCACCGGCTGCTGGACCCCAGGGTAGTAAGTTCGGCCGATATGACGGCGCGCCCCGCGGCCCCTGGATCCCTGATCAGCGTGGTCGGCAGTCGCGTACTCAGCGCACGGGCCGGGCAATGGAATGCGCCGGTGCTGGCGGTATCGGATACGGAATCGCAGATCCAGGTGCCTTTTGAGGTTGCCGGATCCAGTCTCTCGCTCGCGCTGCAGTCGCCGCGGGGAACCATTAGCGTCGGTCTCCCCTTGCGCGAAGTCTCCCCGTCTATTTTTATCGATAAGGAGAGCAACGCGCTGGTCATGAATGCCGATTCGGGGCTGGTGCTGAACGCGGCGACGCCCGCCCATTCGGGAACGCGTCTACAGATCCTGGCAGCCGGACTCGGGCGCGTGCGACCTGAGTGGCCGACGGGACTCGCCGCGCCCCTGGAGGACGCTCCCAAGGTCATCGCTCCGGTGCGCCTCTATCTGGATCGTGAGCCGCTTCCGGTGACGCGCGCCACATTGGCCCCGGGTTATATCGGACTGTATCTGTTAGAGGTACAACTGCCCTCCATCGTCAATAGCGGCCCGGCGGAGCTCTATATCGAGTCCGACGGACAGCAGAGCAATCGCGTGCAGGTCTACCTGGAGCCCTAGCTGTGCACCGTCTCTTCCTTCTGGGCGCTCTGACCGGTCTCTGTTTCGCCCAGGATACTCCTCCGCAGACCGCAGGCGGCGAAAAACTTGCCCCTTACTTTCCCACGCCGCCGCTCATTGTGGAGAAAATGCTGCGGCTTGCCAGCGTCCGGCCGGGAGACAAAGTGTTCGATCTCGGCAGCGGAGACGGACGGATCGTTATCGCAGCCGCCAAACAGTTCAAAGCGGAAGCCACGGGTGTGGAATTTGACAAGGCGCTCTATGAGCAGAGTTCCGAGACTATTCGAAAATTAAGGCTGCAGAAAAAGGCTCGGATTATTTATGGTGACCTCTTTCAGCAGGATTATTCCTCAGCCGACGTAATTACGGTATATCTGCTTCCGGCATCAAATAGAAAAATTCTGCCAATGCTGGAAAGCCAGCTGAAGAAAGGAACACGGATTGTGGCGCACGATTTCGACTTCGCGGGCTGGGAGCCGGTGAAGACAGAAGTTGTCGATAATGACGGGGAAGGCCGCAGCCATACTCTTTTTTTGTACGTACGCTAGCCGGGGTGGCTTTTCCCGTAGGTATGGTAAACTCCCCTAGGTCTGTAATTCCGGGGAATTCTGTTGTCTGTCCAGCACACAATGGTGCCGTATATGTGGCGTCGCCACCTGGGCGTGGTCCGTGCGCTACTGGCGGTGGCATGCGTCGCCATCTATGTGCTGTACCCGGTATCCTACGGTTTCGCCGTCGCGCTGATTACCGGCCTGTACTGCATCTATAGCATTTTTATCCTGATTCGGAACACGGTAGAGAGCATCGTCTATCCAATCCCCATCCTTGCGCTGGACGTCCTGTTTTTCTTTCTGTGCGCCTTGCATCCCAGCCAGGCTGGAGTGTGGCTGAGCACCGTTACCTATTTTTATCTGCTGTGTATGTCGGCGCTGTTGTATTCCTATGTCACAACCGCCGGCGTAGTGTTTATCTGCCTGTCCTTTTTTATGCTGGTAAGGCCGATCCCGGCGTACGTGCTTTGGCCCGCAGTACTGCTGGGAGGCGTTCTGGCTGTCGTGCTCTCGATACAAAAGCGGACCATGCAGGAACGCTTGTCCGCCGCCCTCAAGCGCTCCGTGATTTCCCGTTCGGAGGCAGAAACAGCCCGCGAATCCGAGCGCCAGCGAATTGCGGCCGATTTCCATGACGGACCGCTCCAGAGTTTTATCAGTTTCCAGATGCGGCTGGAGATTATCCGGAAGCTGTTCTCGCGGGATCCGGATGCGGCGTTGAGCGAGCTGTTGCAATTGCAGGAGCTCGGAAAATCGCAAGTCACCGACCTTCGTTCATTTTTACGGAACATGCAGCCGATCGAGGTCGACAATGCCGGCCTGAGCGCATCCATCCGGCAGGCTGTGGCAATGTTTGAGCGGGATAGCGGGATTTCCACCACGCTGGTTTGCGGCGAGCTTCCCGAGCCGGAAGAGCCGGATATGGCCGCGGAAATCCTGCAGATTATCCGGGAGGCGCTGAACAATGTCCGCAAGCATTCCAAGGCTTCGCGCGTCACCATGGTGATCGATCCGCTGGATGACGCAATCCAGATTTCCGTGGAAGACGACGGAAGCGGATTTCCCTTTAGCGGCGCGTATTCGCTGGATGAGCTGGAGATGCTGCGGCTGGGTCCGCGCAGCATCAAACGCCGCATTCGAACGCTTGGGGGTGAGCTCCATCTGGAGTCGCGTCCCAGTCAGGGAGCAGAGCTGAAAATTCGCATTCCGACATGAGGCGCGCGCCTGCTCTTTTGCTCCCTCTTGTTGTTGTGACGGCCGGGTGCGGGAAATATGCCGAGTTCTCTCTGCCGCCGCTGCAGCCGCAGCCCGGCGCCGTCCAGTTGACTTGGGCCGTTCGTTCTCAGCCAGTGCTGGGCCGCGGCGCCGCCGGTGATTGGGATTCAGTGGACACTCTCAATCCGTCCCTCGTCCGGATTGGCGAGAGGTATATGAATTTCTACTCGGGCTTCGACGGCAAAACCTGGCGAACCGGCCTCGCGACTTCACCGGATGGAATCACCTGGGCCAGGAATGGCAAAATTCTGTCTCCGGAGCCTGCCTCGTGGGAGGGAAGCTACATCGCAGCCAACGGCGCCGCGGCCAGGCAGAATGACATGTTTTTCTACTGGTACCAGGCGGGCGATCCGCCGCAGATCGGCTTGGCGCGATCTCCCGATGGCCTGCATTGGAACAAGCATGCGACGCCGGTCATCTCTCGGGGTCCCCGTAGCAGCTGGGATGAGCGGGGTGTTGCCGATCCTTACGTAATCACAGCCGGCCCCTACACTTATCTGTTCTACCTCGGACAGGATCGGGCACGGCGGCAGCGCCTGGGAGTCGCGCGCTCCCGTAACGGAATACAGTGGGAGAAATTTCGGGGAAATCCGATTCTGGAACTGGGTGAAGCCGGTACCTTCGACGAGGTCGGCCTCGGAGAGCCGGCCGTCTGGCAGGCGCAAGGCTCCTATTGGATGCTTTACACCGGACGTGACCGGGCCGAAAACCGTCGTTTGGGATTGGCGCGCTCGCAGGACGGTGTTGCCTGGACACGTGTTTCCCGGTCGGCGGTTCTCTCCGGAGCCCATCCCTGGAACTCGAAGGTGATTT
Source organism: Bryobacteraceae bacterium (assembly GCA_035526665.1). GTDB lineage: Bacteria > Acidobacteriota > Terriglobia > Bryobacterales > Bryobacteraceae > DATLBY01. The sequence goes on along the minus strand of DATLBY010000201.1, from coordinate 5,924 downwards.
GTGATCCCCACGTGGAGGTCGCCGCCGGGGAGACGCGCGTTTGGTTCGGCGGCGGCAATCAGCCTCGACCGGATGAGAACCTGAACGGGCAGATCGGGTTCGCCACTCTGAAAATCGATATTGATAGATTGGCCAAATGAGAATCGGGATCACCTGTTACCCAACCTATGGCGGCAGCGGTATCGTGGCTACCGAGCTGGGCCTGGAGCTCGCCACGCGCGGTCACGATATCCACTTCATCACGTACGCCAATCCGATCCGCCTGGACGCGGGAATTCCGCGCATCCATTATCACGAAGTAGAGGTCTCCAGCTATCCGCTGTTTCAGTATCCGCCCTACTGCCTTGCTTTAGCTTCGCGCATGGCCGAAGTGGCGGAAGAGTACGATCTCGACCTGCTCCACGTTCACTACGCCATCCCGCATTCCATCGCAGCTTTGCTGGCGCAACAGATCGTGGCGCCGCGTAAACGGCTTCCGTTCGTGACGACCTTGCATGGCACGGATATCACGCTGGTCGGCGCCGATCGCTCGTATTTCCCGATCACAAAGTTCTCTATTGAGAAATCGGACGCGGTCACCACCGTGAGCCGGTACCTGCAAACCAGCACGGTGGATGTGTTCGGCGTCAAGAACGAGATTCAGGTCATTCACAACTTTGTGAATATTGACATGTACCGGCCGGATCCAGAGCGCAGCAACACTGAGAAGCTGCTGTTGCACATTTCTAATTTCCGGCCGGTGAAACGTGTACTCGACTGTATCCATATCCTGCACCAAGTGCTGCAGTTTACCGACGTTCAGCTGTTGATGGCGGGCGACGGTCCGGAGCGGGGACCGGCAGAGCGGCTGGCGCGGGATCTCGGCGTCAGCGGCAGCGTGACCTTTCTCGGGAAGCAGGATCATGTGGAGCGCCTGATCCCCAAAGCTCACGTTCTGCTGCTGCCCAGCGAGCTGGAAGCCTTCGGTTTAGCCGCCCTGGAAGCGATGGCGTGCGGCGTGCCGGCTGTGGCGACCAACGCGGGCGGCATCCCGGAGCTGATCACACATGGCGTCGACGGTTTCATCGAAGCTCCGGGTGACGTAGCCACGCAAGCCCAACGGGTGACAGAGCTGCTCACAAATCCCCAGCTGCACTCCCGGATGTCGGCCGCCGCCCGGAACACCGCCGTGACCCGCTTCGCCACGCAGGCTGTGATCCCGCAGTACGAGCATCTCTACGAGAAAGTCTGTTGCTCTTCATGACATGCAGTTCCGGGAACCAACCAGGGCCCAGCGGTGTCTAACTAATCGGTTTCGGGTAGAATCGCAGGTGAGAACACTGTGGCCGATACGACGCTAGGCTTTCCTTTCCCGCCGACCTCCGGGCCCTGCCGGCTCTGCTCGACCCCGCGCGAGTCCCATAGCGAAGAGGGTTGTCTTATCGAGGCTCTCCAGACAGGCCGCGAGGAGGGGTACGAGGCATTGATTGCCACCTTCCAGGAGCCTGTCTACAACCTTGTTTACCGCCTGATGACCGATCCCTCCGATGCCTCCGACGTGGTGCAGGAGATCTTTCTTAAAATTTTCCGGCATATTGGGTCCTTCCAGCACAAGAGCAGTCTGAAGACTTGGATCTATCGCATCTCGCTCAATGAGGCCTACAACCACTCGCGCTGGTTCGGGCGGCATAAACGCCAGGAGATCGGATTTGAAACCGAGGAGGAGACCGCTACCAATTACCACGACATACTCGCCGATCCCGGGCGCTCTGCCTTCGATCTTGTCTCGGACCGCGAAACGCAACTGCTGATTCAGCAGGCTCTGGGGGATTTGAACCCCAAATTCCGCGCTGCCGTGGTACTCCGCGATCTCGAGGATCTTAGCTATGACGAGATTGCGGATGTGCTTCAGGTGTCTCTCGGGACGGTAAAGTCTCGTATCCTTCGCGGCCGCGAGGCATTAAGAACCACGCTAGCTGGGCGGTTGAAGCCGGAACCTTCCATGCAATGGAACCCTCAGCCGGCACGGTGAAAAGAGACGGTGAATAGACGATGAATGGTCAACGACGGAAGCAGGCTAGATCGGATTCGGGTGTTACCTGCAGCTTCGTACACCGGAATTTTGCTGCCTACAGTGATGGGTGTCTTGCCCTGCAGGAGCGCAGCGGTTTCGAATCGCATCTGGAGCGTTGCGAAAGCTGCTCCGAGCTGTCGCGTGCGCAGCTGCATGTGCGCTCCCTCCTACGCGCCATGCCTGCTTGTGCCGTGCCGGCGGACCTCACCACACGGCTTCGCATTGTGGCTTCGCATGAGCGGCAGCGGCGGATGGATCACAGCAGTTTTCCGACACTGCTGAATAGCTGGTTTGAGCGTTTCCGGTTATGGAGCGAGAATTTGATGCGTCCGCTGGCTATTCCTACTGCTGGGGGTTTCGTATCGTCATTTGTACTATTTAGCATGCTGACGCCGGCCTTTGTTATCCCCGGCCTGTCTACCATCAGCTTGAACGATGTCCCTACCGGTCTTTACACGGAGGCCTCGGTGAAAGGGTTGCCGCTGTTGAGCGTGAGCGGCGAAGATGTGATTGTCGAAGTCACCTTCGATGAACTTGGCAGGGTTGTCGATTTCACGATTCCGAATTCGCCCATTCTAGTGAAAACACCGGGTCTGCGCGGCAGGATTGAGAGTAATTTGCTCTTTACGCAGTTCACGCCGGCAACAACGTTTGGGCAGCCGATGGCGGGGAAAATCCGTGTTTCCTTCAACACCAGCCGCATCGATGTAAAAGGTTAATTCCCGAATTCATGCCCGGACGCCGGCTGGGGCAGCATTTTCTCGTCCGCAAATCCATTCTGGAGCGCATTGCCGCGGCGGCGTGTCCCGGTCCGCCGGCTCCTGCTTGTACCACCGTGGTGGAAATTGGTCCCGGGAGAGGCGCACTAACCGAGCATCTCCTGCAACGGGCAGAGCGGCTGATTGCCATCGAAGTCGACACTGTCCTGGTCCACTACCTGCAACAGAAGTTCCGCGGCAACCCGCGCCTCACCATCGTCAATGCCGACGTACTGCAGACAGATCTTGCGCAATGGGGGCCTGTGACGGTGGCAGGCAACCTTCCCTACTACATCACCTCGCCGATCCTCGATCGTGTGTTGACTCTAGGTACACTGCTGCAGCGGGCCACATTCCTGGTGCAGAAGGAGGTTGCGGAACGGATCGCCGCACCCCCTGGACGGCGCGAATATGGTTATCTGAGCGTCCAGACCCAGATTTTTTCGGAACCGAAGATTCTCTTCGAAGTGCCGCCGGGCGCGTTTCACCCGCCGCCTAAGGTGGACTCAGCCGTCATTGCACTGGCGCCGCGGCTTGTGCCGCTGACCGGCGATCCCTCCGCGCTCCTGGCTTTTGCCGGCGCCTGTTTTCGCCATAAGCGCAAGACGCTCCGCAATAATCTGCTGGAGCTTTATCCGAAGGAGGTGCTGGATACACTGCCGGAGGGTAAGCTGCGCGCCGAGCAGTTGTCGATACCGCAGTTCCTCGAGCTCCACCGGCGGCTGGGATCGCCTCCCATCATCGAGCCGGTTTGAGCGGTCCCGTATACTGAAGGATTGATGAGAGTTAGATTCGCCCCGTCTCCCACCGGTTATCTCCATATAGGCAGCGCACGGACGTTTATCTTCAATTGGCTGTATGCCCGGCATCACGGAGGCACCGTGATTCTTCGGGTGGATGATACGGATCTGGAGCGAAATACCGAGGAGTCGCTACAATCGATCTTCGAAGGCCTTAAATGGCTGGACCTCTCCTGGGACGAGCAGTATCGCCAGTCTGAGCGGCTCGAGCTGCATCGCACGATGGCTCAGAGAATCTTCGAGAAGGGCGCGGCGTATCGGGATTTCACTCCCATGCACGCCGAGGGCGAAGAGAAAGCGCACGGGGACGGACCCTGGCTCTTCAACCCTGGCATGCCGGATCTTCCGCTGGAGGAGAGCAATCGCCGGGCCGAGGCCGGAGAGCCCTTTGTTATACGTTTTCGCGTGCCCCGCAATTCGGAGCAAGCGGTGAAGTTCGATGACGGCGTCTTCGGGCCGCAATCCAAGCAGACAGCCGATATCGAAGACTTTGCTCTGCTGCGCAGTAACGGAATGCCGACTTATCATATGGCCTCCTGCGCGGACGATATCGACCTGCGAATCAGCCATATTATTCGCGGCCAGGATCATCTCTCAAACACCTTCAAGCACCTGCTGATCTTTGAGGCTTTGGATGCGCCGCCTCCGGTATTTGCGCACCTGCCGCTGCTGATCGCACCCGATGGCGCCAAGTTATCCAAGCGCAAGCACGGCCAGGTGGTCAGCGTCACCACCTATCGGGACGCCGGCTTCCTGCCGCATGGGTATGTTAATTTTCTCTGTCTGCTCGGCTGGAGTCCAAAGGATGACCGCGAACAGATGTCGCGCCAGGAGCTGGTGGACGCGTTCAAATTCGAAGGCGTGAATCGCAGCAACGCTGTAGTCAACTTCAGTGAGCAGGATCCGATCGATCCGAAAGCGTTGTGGCTCAACTCGCAGCACCTCCGCACCATGCCTGTGGACGAGCTTGCCCCGCTGGTGCGTGAGACCCTTGTCCGGCACGGTTTCGATATTGTAGAGGACGAGTCCGTGTTGGCGCACACCGTGGACATTGTCCGGTCGCGATTCTCGACGCTTTTGGATTTCGTAAGCCGTGGCCGCGCCTATTTTTCCGATCAGTTTGAAATCGCGCCCGAGGCTCTGGAGAAGCTGAACCAGCCGGGAGCGCGTGAGCTGCTGCGCGAGTTGGGTGTCCGGCTGGAGGCGCTGGCTGAATTTAATGAACAGACGGTGGAAGCGGAGCTGCGAAAACTTGCCATCGAACGTACCGTGAAGGCCGGGGTGATTATCAATGCTGCCCGCGCTGCGTTGAGCGGCCAGCCGGTGGGCCCCAGTGCGTTCGCGGTATTTATAGCCGTTGGCCGGGAGCGAGCCCTGCAGCGGCTTCGCAACGCGTAAAGACGAACTGACATGATTATCCTCGGAATCGGCGGAATTCTCAGCGATGCCGCCTGCGCTCTTCTCAAAGATGGAAAGCTTGTAGCGGCGATCGAAGAGAAAAAAATCGCCCGCGGCCATACGCCTGGGAAGCTGCCTGTACAGGCCATTGAAGAATGCCTCCGGCTGGCGGGAGTTTCGGCCGACCAGGTGGACTGTGTTGCTCTGGTGCGCCCGTTTAGCGAGGGGCTGGAAACAGAGCTGCATCTGGAGCTGCGCGGCCAGTTCGCCAAGAGCCGTCTGGTAGTGGTGGAACATCACGCCGCTCATGCCGCGTCGGCGTTCTATGCATCGCCCTTTGAATCGGCTACTGTCCTGACGCTGGATCGGGTCGGCGATTTTCGCTGTGGAGCGCGCTGGTCCGGCAAAGGCACGGAACTGACGCTGGAAGAAGATCTGTACTATCCCGATTCGCTGGGCGATATTTACGGCAGGGTCACCGAGCTGCTGGGATTCAAACCGAACGCGGACGAGCACAAGGTGCAATGGCTATCCACGGCAGGAGATGGCCGGTTCATCCCCTTGTTTGAAGAAATCATGTCGCTGAACGGGGCGAGTTGGCCGCGCATTGACCGCTCTTTTTTTGATGGAGACCGCGTCAGCGGCGGCGCATTCTCACGCAAGCTCTATGACCGGCTTGGCCTGGAGGATGCGGCTCCACTACCGGAAACTCTGCGGCCGCACGTGGCTGCCGGCCTGCAGAGGGCAATGGAACGCGCGGTTATCCGGATGGCGGGTCCCGCGGGTCCGCTGTGTTTTGCCGGCGGTCTGGGAATGAATGCGCTGCTGATCGCCGCCCTGGAAGCGGACCGCGAGGTATTTGTGCAGCCTGCTTCGGGCAACGCCGGTACAGCACTCGGAGCAGTTCTGCATTCC
>DATLBY010000200.1:0-8888 GCA_035526665.1 Bryobacteraceae bacterium | reverse complement strand
TACCCTACGGGCGGTGTAAAGGCGGCGGCCGCAGGCGTTCGCCGTATTCGCGACGACGGTACTTTCACTGCCATGACGTCGGCCACGCTCGACGGAGGCACTTGGCGGATTCGAATACGCGTGAACCTGGAATGGACAGGCGGGAATAAGATTTCGGTCGAGGGCGCTATCGATTACAGCCCTCTGGAATGTTTCCTGGCGGTAACGGATCGTCACGAGCAAGCGCGGCCCACCAGCCAGTCACACTTCGAATTCCTCAGCTCGGTTCGGAAGATGTTTCAGCCTGCCAAGGGGAGCCCTTTGGAGCCGCTGTTCCCACTGCTGCTGGACCGTACCAAGAACGTGCCGCGCCTGGCCGGTCTGGATACCGCGGATGGTAAAAACGTCCGCCGTTTTGAAACCATCGAGATTCAGGGCGTCCCGGCGGACATGGGACATGTCCTGATCGGCATCGAAGCCTCCCGCCGCCAACAACCGGCCCTGCACGGGTTTGGCCTGCCGATCGTCTGGGCAGGAGACGATATCGAAGTCTCACTCACCTGGATTGGCGACCTCGGCGGCGTGCTGGCGTGGGTTGCGCAGGAAACTCCGCTGGCGGGATCGGGTCCAAAGCCGGATCTGCAGAGACTGCTCCCACTCAAAGCCAGCTACGAGGATTTACGAGGCGACCTCGATGGCATAAACCTGGGCACGATGTATGAGGAAACGCGCTCGCTCGCTGCGAATTTGCGAAGCTACTACGATGCGACGCCCTTCCGGAGATTTCGAAATTTCGTTGTGAACGCAAGGAATGCGGCAGGGACGCCTGTGTTCCGCCTGACCGGGGGCAACCCGCCAAAAATCGATCGCTCGGCACGCGCCGCTGTGGCCTGGTATCTGCAGCTGTTCGTCCATCGTTTCCTGATCTTCCCCATGAATAAGAGGTACGCCGGGATGACGGATCCTCAAAAGATCGCCGCGCTCGACATTGGACGCGCAGGTTCCGTGCAATCCAACGCCGTGATCGACTATTTCTTCCAGTTCCTCGACGATGGTCTGGCCAAGGAGCCTTGATCTCGTGTGTGTTTGAGCCGGTGTTGTACACGCGCCTGTGTTACCTTCGTCAATACCAAATATTTCATCGGGAGTTATACGTGAAGCGCATCCTGGCCGGTCTTTTCTTTCTCTGCTGCACTTGTCTCGCGCAAGCACCGCGGATACTCATCGTCACAGATCTGGAAGGCGCAGGCGGCGTGAACGATCCCGAGGAACAGTTGTTGCCGGGACAGCGGCGCTACCTGGAGGCACGCCATATTCTGCTAGGGGAGGTCAACGCCGCAGTGGAAGGCGCACTCGCAGCCGGCGCCGGTGAGATCGTGATCTGGGACGGACACGACGGCAGCCGTACGCTTTCTGTGGACGAGATCCACAGCCAGGCCAAATTGATTCAAGGCCGGCCGACTCCCGCCAATTACTACCTGTCGGAAAAGCTGTATGACGGCATCATGTTCATTGGCCAACATGCCATGGCCGGCGCGAAAAACGGCGTTTTGGCACACTCACAAAGCTTTGCGATGAGACGCATTTCGATCAATGGCACGGACGTGGGAGAGATTGGGCAACTGGCTGCTATCGCCGGATATTTTGGAATTCCCGTCATTATGCTGGCAGGCGATCAGGCCGCTTGCGCGGAAGTTCAGGGACTGCAGCCCCAGGCGGTGACCGTAGCGGTAAAGCGTCTAGTGGGAAAAGGTTCGACTTTGAGCCTTTCCCACACCGAGGCAAAACGGCAGATCCGCGAGGCCGCCCAGAGAGCTGTCAGCCACGCAAAAGAGTACAAGCCCTGGAAGATCGCCGGACCTGTGGAGATGGTTTTTGAGAATCATCCGCAACCTCCCCAGCAACCGGTTGGCCGGACTACAACCTATCGGGGCCAAACGGTTCTGGAGGCGTATGAAGCGTGGCTGGGTAAACCTTGATCGCGGCGAGTCAAGGAATCGCGAGCGCTTGCAGCGCCGCCTGGACCTGTGCGTCCAGCTGAGCTTCCACCTCGTCACCTTTCTCCACGCCGACAGCCTGATTGAGAATCTCCTGCCGCAGCCGTTTGCGGATCCATTCGCGCTCCTGTGACCATTCCGCAATCCCGGGACGCACATTTTTGGCCGACAGGGCGGTCTGAAACTCGTCGAGCACCGCGTTCGAAGCCTCAAAGTCTGCGACGATACGGCGATTGCGGCTGATGTAGTCGGTTGCAAAGGATGTGAACGAGCCGGTGGCATCCAGAAATGTTTGTAACCGGGTTGGGCGGCTCGGCGTAACCGGTACGTCGGGCTGAATGCCGCCTTCATCCTTGCGCGTGGTGGCTACATCCAGTTGACCCGACAGGTGCCGCTGAATGGATCGTCCGCCCGGTGTGTAATAAAACGCAGTGGTGAGCGCCATCCCGGTGCCGCTCGACAGCGGGAATACGCTCTGCACCAGACCCTTGCCGAAGCTCCGCTCGCCCACAATGGCCGCTCGTTTATGGTCCTGGAGAGAGCCAGCCACAATCTCGGACGCGCTGGCGCTCTTCGCATTCACCAACACGGAGAGTGGGAATTCATAGGGAATCGCCGAGTCGGGCACGTTGATCTCTTCGCCCTTCACCGATCGTCCCTTGACGCTGAGAATCCGCTGTTTTGGTTTGAGGAAGAGAGATGCGGTCTCCAGAGCCGCGGGCAGCAATCCGCCGGGATTGTTCCTCAGGTCGAGAACCAGGCCGCTCAGTTTTGCTCCGCCCAGCTTTTCAATCGCCTGCCCGATCTGCTTCCCGGTAAGGGCGTCGAAACTGGATACACGAATGTAGCCGACGCCCGGCCGCAGCAGGAAAGTGCGCTCCACGCTAGGGGTGTCCACCTCGGCAGGCGTGAGCAGAAAATCCAGCAACCGGGGACTGCCAGGCCTTCGTACATCGATGCGAACAGTGTGCTGGCGGGCTTCGCCTAAGAGACCGATCAGCTCCTCGAATTCGAGCCGGTCGAGCCGGATGCCGTTGATGGCCAGAATTTCGTCACCGGGAATCAGGCCGGCCTTGGAGGAGGGCGTTCCAGGCGACGTCTGCAGCACGATCACGCGGCCTGGCACTAGCGACACCACACTACCGAAACCTTTCCGCGTCGACCGCTCCATTTCCTTGAGCTGATCGAACTGCCCCGGATCGAAGAAGACACTGTGCGGATCCAGCCGCCGCAGCATACCGGGAATCGCTCCCTCGTAAAATCCTTTGCCCGGCGCAACCGGATCGGCCGCCTCGCGCTCCACCACGGAGTAAACGTCCACGAATTTTTTCAGCTGCTGCTCGATGGGATCGGCAGGAAGCTGCGCGAAGAGGAGCCCGAGCAGAAGAAACTGCATCATCGTGTATAGCGTAAGACGCGGCGCGCGGCGTGCCGTTCCAAAGCCAGCTCAATCAAGCGGTCAAGCAACTTGGAATACGCCAGTCCGTCGTACTCCCACATCTTGGGGTACATGCTGATGGAAGTGAACCCGGGGATGGTGTTCACCTCGTTCACATAGAGCTTCCCGCTGGATTGCTCCAGAAGAAAATCGACGCGCGACATTCCCTCGCACTGCAGTGCCCGGTAGCATTCCACCGCAATCCGGCGAACCTCCGCGATTTGACCGGCGGTGACGTTCGCGGGCAGCCGGGTTTCCGTCCTATTGAGCACGTACTTGTCGTCGTAATCGTAGAACTCGCGGGAGGGGAGAATCTCGCATGGCGTGGAGGCTACCGCCTCGCCGTTACCCAACACGGAGCATTCAATCTCCTGCCCGATGATAGCCCGCTCCACAATCACTTTATGGTCGTACTGCGCCGCATTCTTCACGGCGGCGGCCAGCTCGTCACAGTTGCGGGCCTTGGAGATACCGACCGAGGAGCCCAGATTCGCCGGCTTCACAAACACCGGGTAGCCGAAGGGATTCCGGCTGCAGTCGAAATCTTTACCCGCCAGGATATATTCCACCACCGGCAGACCCGCCTGAAGACAGAGCCGCTTGGCGACCTCCTTATCCATGGCTGCGGCCGAGGCCAGGACTCCCGGACCCACATAGGCCAGGTCCGCGAGCTCCAGCAGACCTTGCATGGTGCCGTCCTCGCCAAAAGTGCCGTGCAGAACCGGGAACACGACGTCGATGCCGGGGTTTCCCTCCGGCTCCGGCAGAATCGCCCGCGGGCTCCACTTCCCTTCCTTCGAAATAAAGTAATCGAGCACGTTGTAGCGCTCGGCATCCAGGGCTTTCCTGACCGACGCGGCCGAGAGAAGGGACACTTCGTGCTCGCCACTTCTGCCCCCGCAGACCACCGCTACATTCAGCTTCAAAGAATCCTCTTTCCCATGGCAGACAAAACGAGTTCTACTCCCAAGATGGCTGTCCGGTTCACTTCGTCGATGACAGGATTGACCTCAACCAGTTCGATGGACCGCAGTCCGCCAAAATCGCAAATCGTTTCCATGGCAAGATGCGCCTCACGGTACGTCAATCCGCCGCGAACCGGAGTTCCCACGCCCGGCGCCTCCCGTGGATCCACGGCGTCCATATCGAAGGAGAGGTGAAATCCGGCGGTTCCGTCCGAGGCCGTCTCCATCGCTTTTTCGATTACACTGCGAAGCCCCTGTTCGTCGATATCGCGCATGGTGAATGCCTGCATCCCCGCGCTCCGGACCTGCTCCACTTCCAGCTTATCCACATCGCGGATGCCAACCAGCGCCACGTTCCTCGGATCCACTTTCGGGGAGAAGCCGGAGAGCCCGGTCAGCTCCTCCGGTCCCTTGCCGATGCAGCACGCCAGCGGCATGCCGTGTACGTTGCCGCTCGGGCTGGTGTCGGGCGTATTCATATCGGCATGCGCGTCGATCCAGATGAGTCCGATCTTCTGCCCCTGCTTTTGATAATGATGAGATACGCCGGCCACGGTGCCAATTGCAATCGAATGATCGCCGCCCAATACCAGAGGCATCTTCCGTTGCGCCAGCGCGGTCTCCACCATCCCGGCCAGACGCTCGCAGGTTTTGGTGATCTGCGGCAGGTAGCGCGCGCGCTGCGGACCCACCGGCGTGCTCTCGGGCTGCACCACACTGACGTTCCCCAGATCCTCCACCTCGTAGCCGAGCGCGACGATCCGTTCCGCCAGGCCCGCCAGCCGGATGGCGGAAGGCCCCATATCCACACCGCGGCGGCCGGCGCCCAGGTCCATCGGCGCACCGATGATGGCAATGCAGGAATTACGCATCTTTGAATCAGGGACGGGTGCGGTACAGCATTCGCGGATACGCGATGGTTTCTCTGACGTGTTCCAGCCCGCAGATCCAGGCAACGCAACGCTCGACACCCATTCCGAATCCGCCGTGCGGAACGGCTCCGAATTTGCGCAGGTCGAGATACCAGTCGAATGCCTCTTTCGGCAGGTTGTGCTCTTCCAGGCGCTTTAACAAGAGGTCCAGGTCGTGGACGCGCTGTCCGCCGCCGATGATTTCTCCGTAACCCTCCGGGGCGAGCACATCGACGCCCAGCGCCAGTTCCGGCCGCTCCGGGTCGGCTTCAAAATAGAAGGCCTTCACCTGCGCGGGATAGCGATCGACCATCAGCGGGCTCTCCAGTCCCTCGCTGATCAGGGTCTCGTCGGTTCCCCCCAAGTCCCCGCCCCACTCGATGTTGCTGCCCTTCTCCCGCAGCTTTTTCACTGCATCATCGTAGGTCATCCGCGGGAAAGGAGTTTTCACCGCCTCCAGCCTGGCGACGTCACGCTCCAGCACGGCAAGCTCGCTCCGGCGGTTCTCCAACACACGGCCCAGAACAAACATCACCAGCTCTTCGGCCACCTGCTTGACGTCCGCGAGCGTGGCGTACGCCATCTCCGGCTCTACCATCCAGAATTCGGTGAGATGCCGCCGCGTCTTCGACTTCTCCGCGCGGAATGTGGGGCCGAAACAGTAAACCTTCCCGAAGGCCATCGCATTGGCTTCGTTATAGAGCTGGCCGGACTGTGTCAGGTAGACCTTTTCATCCTCGAAGTAATCCACTTCGAAAAGCGACGTGGTCCCTTCGCAGGCCGCCGGTGTAAAAATCGGCGTATCCACCAGCACGAAGCCGTTGGAATCGAAGTAATCGCGAATGCCCTTGATCACTTCGTGGCGAATGCGGAGGATGGCGTGCTGCCGGCGGCTGCGCAGCCACAGATGACGCCGATCCATCAGAAAATCGATGCCGTGCTCTTTCGGCGTGATCGGATACGGATCCGATTCCGGCACGCGCTGGATCACTTCCGCTCCCGTCACGTCCAGCTCGAAGCCGCCCTGTGCCCGCTGCTCCGCGCGAATTTTGCCCGTGACGATTACCGAGGATTCCTGAGTCAGGTTCTTGAGGGTTTCAAACAGCTCCTCCGGCACGTCCGCCTTGACGGCGACGCACTGTATAATTCCCGAACCATCGCGGATCTGCGGAAAGACGATCTTTCCCGACTTTCTCAGATTGTACAGCCATCCCGGAATTTGAACCGTTTCGCCCACGTGGCGGCCGGCATCGGCGATGCGAATGCGCGGAGCATCGCTCATCGCACGGGCTCCGGCACCGCCAGCTTTTCCAGACGGTCGAAGATCTCCCGCACCGCATCGAAGGGCTTCTCAACGTCGGGAACCTCCTTCAGCTCCAGCAGCATGGGGTACTGATCCGGCCGGGAGGCGAGCAGTTCCACGGCGCGCCGCCAGTCGATGGTCCCGCCTTCCGCCAGGAAGGGAAACAGATGCTTGTCCGCTTTGCCGTCGTTGTCGTGAATGTGCGTCGACCGGATCCGGTCTTTCATGATGCCGTAAGCCGCTTCGACGCCCTCGTTGAGATTCGCGTGCCCCGTGTCGAGACAGAAGTGTAGCGGCAGGTGCGTCATTTCGAGGAACTGCACCAGCCGCGCCGCGCTGGAAAAGACATTCGGTATATTTTCGAGCAGTATCCCGACCCCGCGCTGCCGCGCAAAGATGCCAAGCTCCTCCAGCGACGAGAAGGCCGCATCCATTCTGCGCTCGTCAAACTCCTCTTCCTGGTGGCCCAGGTGCTGAATGAGGTACTGGAACGGTACTTTCTCGGCGATCTCGATGGCGCGCTTCACCTCATCCACCATTGCGATGCGCTTCGATTTCACAGGCTCGGTAATGTTAATGACGGCTTGGGGGCCGGTTCTGCCCCAGCAATCGTCGTTGTACATAGGGGAATGCAGCGAGTGCAACCGCAGCTCCGCATCGCGGAACCAGTGCCCCAGTTCGGTGATCTGCGCCTGATCGCGATAATCCAGGTGCTGCCGGGCACAGAAGATCTCCACCGCCGGGATACCGGCGTCCCATACTTTATCCAGCCAGACGGTAGTCAGCCGGTGATTCACGAACAGATGAGTCGACAAAACATGCTTCATTTGAATTAGTAGCCTTCGGCCTTGCTATTGCTCCGCCCGTCTGCGCCGCCTTCCAGCCAGCCGGCGCGAGCGGCGATCGCCTCGATTTGCGATTGCGGTTCCGTGATCTCTATTTTGTGCCCGCGCTTTTCCAGCAGACGGATCGTATCCGGCGAGAATCCGTGCTCCAGGCTGATGACGTCGGGCAGCCATTGATGATGGAAGCGCGGCCGGTCGACCGCGTCCTGCACGTTCAGGCCGAAATCGACGACGTTTAAAATCGTCTGCAGCGCGGAGCTTGGAATGCGGCCGCCGCCGGGGCCTCCCAGTACCATGAACAGCTTGCCGTCTTTCAATAAAATCGTGGGAGTCATCGACGAGAGCGGACGTTTCCCCGGTGCGATCGCGTTTGCCTCGCCCTGCACCAGCCGGAACATATTCGGTTCACCGGGCTTCGCCGCAAAGTCGTCCATCTCGTTATTCATCAGGAATCCAAGACCCGGCACCGTCACTCCGCTGCCATAACTGCCGTTCAGCGTATAGGTCAGCGACACGGCATTGCCTTCGGCGTCGACGATGGAGAAGTGCGTGGTTTCCGAGCTTTCCTTGCCGTCGAACACGCCGGGTCCGATCGTCTGGCTGGAACTTGCCTTCTCCCGATCGATGGAGGCGCGCTGCTTCTGTATATAGACGGGATCCAGCAGCGCTTTAACGGGAAATTGAAAGAAGTCCGGATCGCCCATGTGCTTACTGCGATCAGCGTAGAAGCGGCGCATCGCCTCGGCCACATAGTGGATGGTGGACGCGGCGCCCTCGCCCTCCTTCGCATAGCCGGAGCCTTCCAGCATCCCCAGCATCTGGAGAATCCCGATCCCACCGGAACTGGGCGGAGGAGCTGTGATTACCGTATAGCCTCGATAGCTGCCGGTAAGCGGCTCCCGCTCTCGCACCTGATAATCTTTCAAATCTGCGAGAGTGATGAGCCCGCCATTATCCGACATGGCTTTCGCCAGCCGCTGCGCCGTCTCACCTGCGTAAAAATCGGCGGCGCCGCGGCGTGCAATCCGGTCGAGCGTGGCCGCGAGCTCCGGCTGTCTCAAGGTTGCGCCTACTGCCAGCCCCGTGAAGATTCGCTTGGACTCCGGGAATCGCGCAAGCCTGCCTGTGCTTTGGAGAGAATGCGCCAGGCCGTACATCACGGGGAACCCCGCTGCGGCCAGCTTTACCGCGGGCGCCACCAGATCGCGCCACTTGGATTTCCCGAACTTCTGATGTGCCACCTCTAGGCCGCGCACTGTTCCGGGGACCCCGGATGCCCGCCAGCCCGCCTGGCTGTCATTTGTTACCTTGCCCGCGGAATCCAAATACATGTTGCGGGAGGCCTGACCGGGCGCGCGCTCGCGGAAATCGAAGAAGGTGGAGTGCCCATCCGCCATGCGGACCAGCAGAAACCCGCCTCCGCCCAGATTACCTGCCGCCGGGTGAGTGA
>DATLBY010000199.1:0-18808 GCA_035526665.1 Bryobacteraceae bacterium | reverse complement strand
TGGGACCAGCCCGCAACGGCCATGCAGCAGATAAGAGAGGCGGCAGCAATTGCCGGGGGCAGGCGCTTTATAATTCTTTTCACCATTTGTGTTTTATTAGAACATGCAGAGATGGGCAAAATCGCCCGGCTAACCAGTTTGCAGGCGGATCACGCGAACTTCCGACGTCACGATGAGACCCGTATCCCAATGAGTGCTCTCCTTGTGCTGGTGTCCCTTGGCGCCATACCCGAGAATGCCGCTGTACACGTAGCTCCGGCGATGTCCAGCATGCGCAGACGTTTCACGATGGCTTCGTAGAGGGGCTCTTCGCGCCATGTGTCGGCCTCACCCAGGAATACGCGCATCAATTTAGCGGGTCCCTTCACTTTGTGGTGAGGCCGGCGGGGCTCCGGTGCGCCTCCCTTTCTGACGGATTTGACGATGGTGGTGTCTTGCACCTCGATCAAGCCATCGGTCACAATGTCGTAAAGAGATGGAAGCAGCTCCTCGACGTGCTCCGCTGAATCGATGAATTCGATACGAAGCGGGGCCAGCTCGCCAGCGTCGGGCGCATCCATGGAGTGGACAGTGTGATGGGCGCCGAATCCCATCTTGGACTGCGAGACCGTCCCACCGGCTACCTGTTTGTGCCGCAAGAATTCGTGGAACGTAAACTCGTACTCCGGCCAGCCGAGACATGTGAGCACCCGGTGAGAGCCCCGCTGGCGTTTCAATCGCCAGCTGATCCGCTCCAATGCTGCCAAGACGCGTCTGGATTTACTGGCGGGCCAGTTGCTCATCCGGGATAGTGAAGGAAATGCCGAGGGCGGAAGACGGAAGCTCACCGTGCACGATGCGGTCAGTAATCACCTCAATAGCCAACCGCTCAGCGCTGCTAATCGCCTCGTCCCGAGTCTGGCGATATGAGATTACGCCGGAAAGCTCCAATACTTCCGCGATCCAGCGACCATCTTCTTCCCGATCCAGGTCAATCGTCAAATTCACGCCTTGATCATACTCTCTCTTCACCGCCCCCCTACGATTTGATGATTTGAGGAATGGGGTCGCCGTACACATCCGTGAGGCGCATGTCGCGGCCGTTGAAGCGATAGGTGAGCCGGGTGTGGTCCATGCCCAGCAAGTGGAGTATGGTGGCGTGTAAATCGTGGATGCCGATAGGCTGCTCCTCCGCCTTGTAGCCAAACTCGTCACTGGATCCTATGATCTGCCCGCCTCGAATACGCGCTCCCGCCATCCACATGCTCATCGTTCCGGGATTGTGATCGCGCCCCACTCCACGCTGCGAGATAGGCATGCGGCCAAATTCGCCATGCCAGACCACGAGCGTCGAGTCGAGTAAGCCGCTGCTCTTGAGATCCGTGAGGAGCCCTGCGATGGGACCGTCGACTTCGGAGGCGTGGCGGCTGTGGTTGTCCTTTACATTCTCGTGCGCGTCCCAGGTATCGACGTTCTGAATCCCGAGTCCGCCGTGATACAGCTGTACGAAACGGACGCCGCGCTCCACCAGACGGCGAGCCATCAAACACTGACGGCCGAAGGCTTCCGTGACAGGATTATCCAGCCCGTACAACTGCTTGACCGCTGCGGACTCGCCGCCCACGTCAACCGCCTCCGGGGCGCAGCTTTGCATCCGGTAGGCAAGCTCGTAGGAAGAGATGCGGGCCGCCAGCTCGCTATTCCCCGGGAACTTTGCGGCATCCAGTTCGTTCAGCTTCATCAGCAGATCGAGACGGGCGCGCTGCTGCTCCGGCGCGGTACCGGCCGGGGGTTTGAGATCGATAATTGGAGTACCCGACGATTTGAAGACCGTGCCCTGGTAGGTGGCCGGCATGAAGCCCGCGCTCCAGTTGGCGGGCCCCCCGAAGGGGCCGCCGTGCGCATCGTAGATGACGACGAAGCCCGGGAGGTTCTGGTTCTGCGAGCCGAGCCCGTAGGTCACCCAGGAGCCGACACTGGGGAAACCCATCCGGATCATTCCGGTGGCGAGTTCGTAGTGCGCCTGCACATGATCATTGGATTTGCCGTAAACCGAGCGAAGCAGCGCGATATCGTCCACGTGCGAAGCGATTTTGGGAAAGATCTCGGAGACCTCCATCCCGCACTGTCCATATTTGTGGAAGGTAAACGGAGTGGGCATCAACGGGCCCGGATTGCCCTGCCGTACCACAATGTCGCCCTTGCCTGTGAGCGGCTGCCCGGCGTATTTCTGTAGCGCAGGTTTTGGATCGAAGGTGTCGACGTGGCTGACACCGCCGCTCATGAACAGCGAGATCACGGCTTTGGCGCGAGGAGCGAAGTGGGGCGGACGGAGGGCTGACGTCGCGGCGGCGCCCGCGGAACAGCCATCCGAAGGCGCTGCGAGCAGGCCTTCCTGCTGGAGCAAAGCGGCAAGTCCCAGCCCGCTGATGCCGCCACAGCTCTCAAACAGAAACTGGCGTCTTGACTGAAATTCCTTCATCCGTTTCACCTCTGATAGAGGAACTCATTCAAATTGAACATGACATGCGCCAGGTCCACCAGCTTATGTTCCTTTAAGAACTCGGTGGCAAACCGCCGTTCCGTGGCATCGGGCGGTCGCGCCAGCGCGATTTCGTAGGCGAGATCGATCTGCTTTTGAGGATCGGTGGACGCGACCTCCTGGAGACGGCCGGCGAAAAGCTCAGCCTGACGCAGCACGAACTGATCGTTCATCAGTGCCAGCGCCTGGGTGGGTACCGTCGAGACATTGCGGGCTCCACAGGAGATGTTCTGGTCAGGCAGATCGAAGATTTCGAATATGGGAAGCGGCAGGCCGCGCTTGCGGTAGACGTAGATACTGCGCCGCCATACCTCCGGACCGTCGGTCTTTTGCTTCCATACGCCGTACTTCATTGACTCCAGCACCTCGGGCTGGAGCACGGGAAAAACGGGACGGCCGAAGAGCTCCGGGTTGAGACCGCCGCTGGCAGCGAGGATGGAGTCGCGGATAATCTCGGCCTCCAAGCGTTTCATGGGGTAACGCCACAGAAGTTTATCATCGGGATCCTGGACGAGATTCGCCTCGTGCTCAAACTCAGAGGAACGCTGGTACGCCTGCGAGTTCATGATGAGACGGTGCGTCTGCTTCAGGCTCCAGCCGCGATCCATAAACTCCACAGCGAGCCAGTCCAACAGTTCGGGATGACTGGGAAGCTCACCCATTTTGCCGAAATTGTCCAGGGTAGGAACAATGCCGCGGCCGAAGTGGTGGTGCCAGATGCGGTTGACGATGACGCGCGCGGTAAGCGGGTTATCCGGGGAGACGAGCCACTCGGCCAAGGCGCGGCGCCGGCCCGAAGTGTGCCCGGAAGGTAAGGGCATCTCGCTGGGTGCGTTGTCGGGCGTAACAACCTTCAGGAATCCGGGCTGCATCCGCGGGCCACGGCTGTTGACGTCCCCTCGAATGAGAAAATACGACGGCGGCGCCTGATAGCGGCCGGGGCCCTGGTGCAGGAAGCTGCCCTCGATAGCTTCACGTTTGATGCCTTTGCCCGGAGCTGGCTCGTCGCCAGGACCGTCGGGAGTGAAGCGATAATCTCCATCAGTGATGCCCGCGGCCAGGGGGATGGGCGTCGGCCGCTCCTTCTCCAATTGAGCGATCTGTGCAGTGATCCGCTGTTTCTCCGTGAGGTCTTCCGGCTTCATGATGCGATCGATCTCGCCGCTGGACACGGAAACTGCGCGGAGGACCTGGTTGGCCAGCAGCGTTTGTCCGGGCGTGCGCTGCGCCTCCGGAACGTCGATCGCGGCCTGGACGTTCTGGGGAAACTTCTTGTATTTGGCTGGGAGCAACTGGTCGCGATAGGACTGTTCCACGCTCCGAAGCTTTTGGCGTAAGGCGGAGATGCGAGCGTCGACCTCAGTCACTTTCCTAGAGTAGGCTTCGGCCTCCTGTTTCGAAGTGAGCGGATGGTCCACCTCCACGTACCCGAATAGGGATGCCTGCAACCGGTAGTAGTCGGTCTGACGGATGGGATCGAATTTGTGATCGTGACAGCGGGCGCACTGCACCGTGAGGCCAAGAACACCGCGGCCGATGGTAGCGATCATGTCGTCGAGGTAATCGTAGCGATTCTCGGGATTATCCTTTTCCCGGAAACCGACCTTGGCGTAGTTGCGTAGGAAGCCGGTGGCGATCAGCGAGTCCTGCGTGACGGTATCGAGTTCGTCGCCGGCGATCTGCTGACGCAGAAAATCGTCATAACGAATGTCGTTATTCAAGGCGCGAATTACGTAATCGCGGTAGCGCCAAGCATTGGGCCTGTCGAAATCATGCTCAAAGCCGTTGGAATCGGCATAGCGGGCGATGTCGAGCCAGTGGCGCCCCCAGCGCTCGCCGTAATGCGGCGAGGCGAGCAGGCGATCAAGCAGGCGGGGCCAGGCGTTGGGCGACTTATCGTTTAGAAACTCAGCGATTTCAGCGGGTGTAGGCGGGAGGCCGAGAAGATCCAGATAGGCACGACGGACGAGTGCACGGCGGCTGGCGGCTGGCGCCGGCTGAATGCCTTTGCTTTGCATCGACCGCTCCAGAAACGCGTCGATTGGGTTCCTGCCGGCCGGCACGGGCAAGCGGACTGGCTTACGAAATGCCCAGTAGTTGCGAGCCTCGGGCGGCAGCGGCGGATCCTTGATGGATAGAGCGGCCACAGGCGCCGCCGGCATGGCCCCGTCCCACACCGCACCCTGCTCAATCCAGAGGCGTATGGATTCGATTTCGCCAGCCGTCAGCTTTCCCCCCATCGGCATGGCCGGCTTTTCCTGGCCGGATACCATGCGGTAGAGACGGCTTTTTTCCGGACTGCCGGGCACCAGATCGGAGCCGTGTTCCCCGCCCTTCAGAGCGCCTGCTTTGTCGATGAGCGACAGGCTGGAAAGCTGGACGCTTGTGCCGTGGCATTGCCAGCAATTTTTTTCAAAGATCGGCTGAATTTCCTTGCTGAAGGATACCTGGCGGTCGGCGGCAAATGCTGGGACAGCGAGTGGCAGGGAGGCGAGAAATAGAAAGCTGCTGGTTCTCAACGTGGTGAGGCTCCTGCCTCGAACACGATTATAAGGCAGTTTTCCGGCGGACGCCGGGCATTCGGTGGGATGGAACGCCCGCTCCAAAACGGCGAATGGGAGCGGGCTCCAGGTCAGAAGCTCAGACGCAAGGCCATCTGGATAATGCGAGGATCCCGGGCGCTGGTAATCCGGCCGAAACTGCTGGTGGTGACCGTAGTACCCGGGTTATTCAGATTCGTATGGTTGAGCGCGTTGAAAAACTCGGCGCGATACTGCAGTTTTACATGCTCCGTTAGCCGGAAACTCTTGTGGGCAGCGGCTGTTACATCGAAGGTGCCCGGCCCGATCAAGGTATTCCGGCCGACAGTTCCGAAGGTCCCCTCGCGGTTGGTGCGGTAGGCCTCCGTCGTGAACCATTTATTGATGCGGTCGGCCTTTGAACCGCTGGTATAGCCCGGCTTGGAAACCACATCCGCGTTATCGTTACCGATAGCGGTGAGGGAATTGTCCTCGCCGGAACTGATATTCAGCGGAAATCCGCTCTGCAGGTTGATAATTCCGCTGGTTTCCCATCCGCCCAGGACGGCCGCGGCCAATCCAGATTTGGGCGAGGGGAGCTGCCAGATAAAGTTGGCAACCAAGCGGTGAGGCACGTTGTAGTCCGAGACGCCGCGGTAAGCGCGCGCGTTAAAGGGGTTGATTACGTTGATGCCGTCCAAATCGGTGAGGTAAGACGTCCAATCGAGACTCTTGCCCCAGGTATAGTTGGCCCCCGCGGTAAATCCGTGGGAGAAGCGTTTATCGATGCCGAGCTGCAGCGAGTGGTATTGCGAATTCGCACCCGAGGTGTTCATGGTGACGAGATTGAAATTCCTGTAGGGACGCCGGAGTTGTGCGTCGACGTTGGCAGCTCCGGGGAAGTATTGAGGAGCATTCACGTCAGTGTTGAAACCGAGGTGTGTGCCCTTGGAAGCAACGTAACCAGCGCGAACCAGCCAATTATTCCGCAGTTGATGCTCCAGGGTCAGATTCCAGCTCAACATCCGGGCAGGCTTCCAATCCGGAGTGTAGGAGACGGCTACCATCGGGGTGTCAAAGGCTACATTAGCGGCGGGCGGCGTGGGTGCGAACTGTTCCGGGAAGGGATTCCGCATACCGATATAGGGATTGTCGAGCGGTACGCCGATGGTGCGAATTACCTGGGGACTAAACGGCGCGCTGTCCACCATGTTGTTATAGGCCTCCACGAAGGGCGGCTGATAGAAGACGCCGGCGCCGCCACGGAGGGTAGTGTTTCCGCGGCCGCCAAAATTGTAGGCAAAACCGAGACGGGGGGAAACCTGGGCCCAAACGGACTCACTGCCGCCGGCCGGACAGCCGGGATCACCGGCATACAGGTAATTCTGTGGCGCGTTGGGGAAGCGTTTGGATTGCAGGCCTGGGCGGAAACATTCGGTTCGTCCCAGCTCGTCGGTGTAGGGGAGGAAAGGATCCCAGCGGACACCCAGGTTCAGAGTCAGGCTGCGGGTGGCTCGCCAGTTGTCCTGAAAGAAGGCGCTTCCCAGGTTGCCCCGGCGCGCTGCATACTCGCCGCCGCCCTGGATGAACTGTTCGATGTAGCCAACCAGAAAATCCGAGCGCGGATCGCCGCTGAATTTGGTACCCCGGAACCGGTAGCGTCCAGCTTGGCGGTAGGAGTTGCTGAGGTCCACATTCATGCGCAGGAAATCTCCGCCGAACGCCAGCTCATGCGAGCCCTTGATCCAGTGCAGGGAGTCGGCGAAATGGAAGTTATGACGATCAAAATCACCGGGAGCTCCCGTGCTGATGGCGAAATAGCCAGACACGGTCATGTTGATCTCGGGCGGGTTAGGTCCAGCGACCGGGACGCCGATGCTTGCAAGGCTAAAGGGCGCGCCGCTGATGATGCTGCCGCTGGTTTTGTTATAGGACACGATGAAGTTGTTCAGCAGGTCCGCACGCACGTTAAAGGTATCGCTGAAGGAGGCATTGCGGTTGTAATAGTCGGCTCCACGGGCAGAACGGACCAGATCCTGGGCTCCGCTGACAGCGGCATGAGTATAGCGGGCGTCGAAATAACGGCCGTAAAGGCGGTGGCCGCCCTGGAGATAATCGAGGCGTCCCATCACCTGGTTTTCCTGGTCGGAGACGGGGCGGTCGAAGCGAATCAAGCCATCAGGTGAAGAAGAGACAGGGATGAGCGGCAGCAGCTTGGCCGTTACCGGGCTGATCCGATTGGCCGGAATGCGGTTACCGGGGAAGGCCTGTTTGGTCACTGGATCGATGAGCTGGCGCGAAAGTGAGGAAAAGTCGCCCAGGCGCTGCTCCGGCGTCAATACAAAGGCGCTATTGCCGGTGGAAATATTGCGGATCTGGGTTCCCTGGTAGGTACCGAAGAAGAAGAGCCTGTTCTGAGCGATCGGCCCGCCCAGGCTGCCACCGAACTGGTTGCGCTTCAGCTTGTCGTGAGTGGGCGCGAAATAATTGCGGGCGTTTAGTGCGCCGTTACGCAGAAACTCGAAGGCGCTGCCATGAAACTGGTTTGTACCCGACTTCGTTACCGCGTTGACGATCGCTCCGGAAGCACGGCCCTGCTCGGCGCTATAGCTGTTCGTTTGTACGCTGAACTCCTGGAGGGCATCCGGGTTGGGCAGCGGATTATTGACGTTCGTGTAATGGTCGATGGTGCTCCCGCCGTCGAGATTGTAGTTAATGCCGTCGCTGCGAGCGCCGTTCGAGGTGATTGACTGTGCACCGGGATAGCTGGCGGTCTGCATGGCATCGCCGCTGCCGCGCGCGTTGGAGGCACTCAGGTCCGCCGTTCCCGGCGCCAGCAAAATTAACGTTGCGGCATTTCGTCCATTCAGCGGCAGTTCCACGATCTTCTGCTCGGAGACAACTTGCGCCAGAGTACCCGAGCGCGTGTCCACCATCTCGGCATTGGCCTCGACGGTTACCGACTCGCTGGCAGCTCCCAGTTGCAAGGCGATGGAAACGTTGGAATTGGAGTCTACCTTGACGTCGACGCCGCGCTGCTCATAACGGCGGAAGCCAGCGGCTTCGACGGTCACATTGTAGGTGCCGGCGGGAATCAACGGAAACACGTAGCCGCCATCGCTGTTGGTGGTGGTTTCGCGCGTGAGGCCGGTGGATGGATTTACCGCGCGGATCTTGGCGCCCAAAACTGCAGCGCCGCTAGGGTCGGTGACAGTTCCCGCGATAGTTCCGGCAGGGTCGGCAGCCTGGGCAATCGCCGCCATAAACAGAATAGATAAGGATACTAATAATCGAATGTAGTAATTTCTCATAACAACCCCTTTCTTGCAGGATACATTGTCCGGGGTCCTTTCCGCAATTTACGAGCCTGTCCAATTGACATTGGAGATTTTCTCTGGAAAAATTGGGAGCACTCGGTTCCGTTTTCATTCAACGATTTGCAGAAACGGCGCAGACGGGACGAAGCATCGAGAATTTTTCTTCAAGGGCAAGGCAGGTGCGTCATGGATAGCGCAATATCCCGCAGAAGCGTTCTGAAAGCGGCAGGTCAGGCAATGGTTCCGATGACGGCGTTTTCCTACGCCAGGATTGTCGGCTCAAACGACCGGATTCAAGTGGGTCAGCTAGGCTGCGGGCACAGGGCTGTCGGACACCGGCGGATGCTGAAGCTCTCCTTGGCGACCGACCCAAACTTCGATCTGCGGAGCGTTTGCGACCTGTGGTCGGTGAATCGGGAAAGAGCCGCGGCCAGCGCGCAGGAGCTGTTCGGGAAGCGTCCGAAAGGGTTTAAATACTCGGAAGAAATGCTTGCCGACCCGGAACTGGACGCGGTGATGATTGGCACCGGCGATCATCAACACGCCAGGCTGTTGGCCGAGGTGGTGCGTGCCGGCAAGGATTGCTACTGCGAGAAGCCGATGGCGAATACGCTGGAAGACGCCAAGCTGGCTCGCGATACGGTGCGCCGGAGCAAGCAGGTGATCCAAATCGGATCGCAGTGGCTAAGCGATCCCTACCAGCACAAGGTGCGCGACATTGTCCGCAGCGGCAAGCTGGGAAAAATCGTAGCAGTGAACCAGAGCTGGAATTTCAACGGACCACGCTGGCACGTTCCGAAGGATCCCAATATTGCCCAGCTGCGCGAACAGGACACGGATTGGAAGCGCTGGCTCCTGGGACGCACCTGGCGCCCCTTTGACCCGCGAGTCTATTTTGAGTTCCGGATCTTCAAGGATTTCTCGGGCGGAATCACTGACCAGTGGTACAGCCATGGGTCGGGCCTGGTCCACTTTTATTTAGATACTTTTATCCCGGATGATACGGTGGCGAACGGCGGCATTTTCGCCTGGCACGATGTGCGCGAGAATCCGGATACGTTTCAGAGCCTTTCCACCTTTAAGGAGAAGCAGGTCCTCTATAGTTATTCGACGACCTTCGGCAATGGCTATGGAGATCACACGATTATCCAGGGCACGCGCGGCACGCTGTATTCGCCCGGCGGCGAGGGGAGTCCGCAATGGTGGTATCTGCCGGAGACGAAGAGCGGCTGGCGCGGGAACCCGGTTTTCGATTTGAAGTCCGGGCCGGTCAAGCCGGAGCTGGTGACCGCGGCGGGAAGCAGCGATGTGCCGCCGGTGGACCAGAGCGACGACTTGAAGTATCACACCGATGACTGGTTCCGCTGCATGCGCTCCCGTCAGACGACGAATGGAAATATCGAGACCGGTTTTGGACATTCCGTGGCAGTGGTGATGGCTACACGCAGCTACCGCGAAGGCAAGAAGCTGTATTGGGACCGGAAAACCGAACAGATCCTCGAGCATGCTCCGGTGGGGGCCTAATTTTCCCATCCCGTATGCGAACCCTGCTGTTGTGGAGTGTTTTTACCGTTCTTGCGAACGGCCAAACCGACCCTCGCCATTTGCAAGCCGTGCTTGCCACTCGCCTGCAAAATACTGAAGTCACCGAATTTCAGCTGCGCCAATTCGCCATGAAGCACGTGAAGCCGGTTCGCGCGCCAGAAAGCGCGAGCCAGTGGACGGCAGAGGCACAGCGAATCCGCCGCCACCTGCTGGATGACGTGATTTTCCACGGCTGGCCCAAGGCTTGGGTCACGGCGCCGCCGAAATTCGAAGATCTCGGGACACTGGAAGGAGGTCCGGGATACCGGCTCAGGAAGCTCCGCTATGAGATTGTACCCGGCTTTTATTCGAGCGCTATCCTCTACGAACCGGAGAATCTCCATGGCAAAGTACCTGCCATCCTGAACGTGCAGGGGCATGTGGGACCGGCCGGTCTGGCTGTCGAGTACAAGCAGAAGCGCTGCATCAATTTCGCCAAGCAGGGCATGCTGGCGCTGAGTGTGGAGTGGTTCGGATTCGGAGAGCTGGCAAACAAGCAGAACGGGCACTCCTATGCCGGACATCTGGACCTGGCGGGCGCCAACGGAGTGGGGCTTTTCTACCTGGCGATGCGCAAGGGGCTGGATTACCTGTATGAGCATCCGAACGCGGATCGCAGCCGGCTGGGCGTGACAGGGCTCTCGGGGGGCGGCTGGCAAACCATCACATTGAGCGCGCTGGATGAACGGGTGGCGGTATCCGTTCCAGTCGCCGGGTTTAGTTCCCTGATTGCCGGTATCGAGCACCCCGAATATGTCGGCAACGACATTGAGCAGAACGCCACCGACTTCCGCGATGGGCAGGATTACACGGACTTAGCAGCGATGCGGGCGCCGCGTCCGACGCTTCTGGTTTACAACGCGGAGGACGATTGCTGCTTCCGCGCTGGCATCGTCAAAAGCGGTGTTTTTGACGATATTCAGCCATTTTTCAAGCTTTTTGGCAAAGAAAAGGCCTTGCAATGGTACGAAAATGCCGATCCGGGGACGCACAATTACCAGCAGGATAACCGGGTGCAGGCGTATCGTTTTTTTGCGAGGAATTTCCGGCTTCCGGCCGTTGATTCGGAGATCCCCACAGGCGCGGAGATCAAGAGCACGAAGGAGCTTGAGGTCGGCCTCCCGAAAGACAATTTGACGATTCTGGCATTGGCGCGCCAACTGGCGCAGGCCAATACGGTCCAGGCGGAAAAGGCGCAGGGCGTCCCGGCCGCCGGGCAACGGCAGTCGCTGGCGAAGCTGATTCACTACCGTCCCGTGAAAGTACAACATGCCTGGGCGGTGGCGACGACCAAGTCTAAGGGGCTGGAAACCCGGTCGTACATTTTTGAACTGGACAACGGGCTCTGTGCGACGGGTGTGTGGCTGAAAGCTATCGCCAGTCCCGAGAACGCTCCGGTAACGATCGTGCTGCACGATGGGGGCAAAGAGGCGGCGGCAAGCGAAGCGTCGGACCTGGTGAACCGCGGGCGGCAGGTGCTCGTATTGGATGTGATTTTCCGCGGCGATGATTCCGTCCGGGACCGGCGCGCGCCCGACTACACGCAACTGCTGGCAGCTCTGGGGGAGCGCCCGCTGGCGATGCAGGCGGCGCAACTGGCGGCGATCACATCCTGGCTACAGACCACGCGCGCGCCGGCGGGCAAGGGCCTGCATAGCACAGGGATTCGCAGCCAGGTAACTACATTGATCGCGGCGGCGCTGGATCCGGCTGCCTACTCCGAGGTTCAGGTTGACCAGGGTATGCGGTCATTGGGCTGGCTACTGGAGCAGCCGGTCCCCTACGAAGCCGCGCCGGACCTGTTTTGCCTGGATCTGTATAAAGAATTCGACTTGCCGAAGCTGGCTGCCCTGGCTGCGCCCGGCACTGTAAAGCAAACCTATTTGCCGGCGGCCGCGAAGCCGTAGGCTGCGCCGGCTAGTCGGCAAGAACCCAGGAGATGCGGCCCGGCTTAAGTGTGATGCAATACTGCTGCGCCAGGCGGCCCATCCCGTCATCGTTAACAAGGACGCGGCCCGCATACTCGTTGAGCATAATGCCCCAACCCACGGCTTGTGGGGAGGAATAGAGGGCCAGATAATAGTCCTGGTCGACATCGGTGCCGCCGCCCATTTGCGTGGAACTGAAGTATTTTGCCGTGCCGCTGTTATATCGGATCGCGCCTTTGTCCACTGCTCGCCAGGTTCCCCGAGTGGATGAGGCCGCGCCCAAGCCCACCCGCCCGATGTCTACCAGAAGCCTGAACGAAGTCCCCACTTCATCACTGATCTCCACGATGTGCCTCGGCATTTTTCCTCCTAGGAAATTCCTGAAGCTTGCCAGATTGCAAGCGAGCCGTCGCCTTTATATGTGAGCTGACGGCTCAATTCGCGTCAAACGTAAAGTCCCCTGGGGAATAGCCGATAAAACTCTTAGACCGTGCGTCCACTTTCCACAGGCTTCCAGAGGTTCTGGCTAAAAATTCTACCAGGAAAGGCGCGAGCCGGGGAAACCAGCCCGAAGGCCGTTGAGGAAAGGCTACCGCCCCTGAGGGATCAGGTGGCCGCAGCTTTGGCGCTGGCGCAAGAGCTGCTCCGATTGCGTAAACTCGAGCAGGCGCGCCAAACCATCGAAGGCGCCATGTTGCAACTGTCGGCAGCCAAGATGCGGGCAAGCACCGCTTATGCGCAGTGTCTCGACATGGCGGCCAAAATCGCCGAAGCCGAGGGGCGCCATATCGATTCGGTAACTCTGCTCGGGGAGGCGCTGGAGTTTGAAGAGAGTCTCACCCGGCAAAATCTGGATACGATTGCAGCTCGTACAAGACGGCTGGTCACCGCTCACAAAAACTGCGGGGACCCGGCGGCGGCTGTGCCCATACTCAAAAAGGCGCTTGCCATGTCGGAAGCGGCATTAGGTTCGAATCACATGGCGACGGCCGATCTGCACTCTGAGCTGGCGGCCGTGTGGCAAGCCAGTGGGCAGCATGAGGAGGCGCTCCGGCACCTGGCGCTGGCGATGCCGGTCCATGATACAGCCTCAGAAGGGGCACCCACAACCAAACTCGTTCGGGATCTCCGCCTGATGGGCGGCTCTTTGAGATCTACCGGAGATTCGGGTGCGGCCGCCGAGCATTTCACCCGTGCGATCCGGTTGACAGAGCGTCAGCTCAACGCCGATGCGCATGAGGTGGCCGCGATTCTGCTGCAACTGATGCATCTGGAGATCGAGGCGAATCGCATGGCGGCTGCGAGAGAGCACCTGATGCAGGCTATCGCCGTGCTGACTCGATTCCAGGACACTGACCTGGCGATGGCCCTGGAGCTAATGGCTGATATGCAGTACAATTCCGGGCGCTGGGAAGAAGTGGAACCATGCCTGGAAAAGGCCCGGAAGATCTGGGAAAAAGCAGGCAATGCGAGGCGTACCGAGTTGGTGAATAATTTAAATCGCCACGCCTCCTGGCTCGACCATGTGGGCAAGTCTGAAAAGGCCGACGTTTTACGGGTGAAGGCAGCAGAGGCTGCAGCGCCGCAAGCGGCCCTTTGATTATTTTTTCCGGTGAGCTTGGATACTCGAATGCGCGTGGTGTCGAATTTCGGCGATCTTCAAACCTGTAATGGCCAGAGCGATGAAGCCCACGATAAGTAGTGGCAGCGTGATCACGCTCCACATGATCACCGAAAAGCGCTTAGCCAAAGCGGCGTGCACACCGAAAATCTGAAGCCCAACCACGGTGAGCGCTTGAAATGTGCCTACGTTTCCCGGCGCCTGCGGGGGCACCGCACCCAGCCGCAAGATCACCATTAAAGCCGACGCCTCACCGATGGACAGTTCGATTCCATACCCCCGCGCAAGACAGTAGATGGGAATGATCTGGAGCAGCAGGTAGGGAAGGCTCGCGATAGCCGAAAAGTAGACATAACGCGAATGGCCGATGATATTCAGATCCTCGACGACGATGTTCAATTTGCTGAGAATGCGGCTGCGGGAGAAGAGGGCGCGCGCTTTATCCTTGAAAAACATGGCAGCCCCCAGCAAAAGGATCAGCACAAGGACCAGCGCACCGATCACCAGGCCGCCGTCCACAAGATACTTCGGCAGCTTTACGTAGTTGACGGTCACGAAGAGACAGACCATCAGCCAGACGCCGTCGAACATACGCTCAATTAAAGCGGAGGACAAGCTGACGGATAGCGGAAGCTCGGTCCAGCGCGCCACCAGGTAGCAGCGAATTACCTCGCCGGTCCGGAACGGCAGGACTTCATTCGCGAACAGACCTACATAGATCGCGCGGAGAGCATGGCCGAAACCGACGGTGGCAAGAGGCGAAAGCAGCAGGCTCCAGCGGTAGGCATGCCAGAAGTACACCAGAATGTCGCTAATAACCGCGATGGTGACCCACCGCAAATCCATGCTGGAGACCTCCTGCATGAGCTGTTTGGCATCCACATCGTGCAGGACCCAATACAGGCACGCCACTGAGATCAGATTCGTGGCAATCAGTAAGAGGGTCGATCGAGCGTTTCTGTTCCGTGTACCCCCTGTACTGTCCGTCATTCCACCCATCACCATCATATTCGATGAGTCGCGCTGCGCCCACACTCTGCTAAACTCCCAATCTGAGAGAGGTCATGAGAACACTTCGCCGTGTTGCTGTTTTGGGCGCAGGAACAATGGGCTCACGAATCGCCGCCCATTTCGCCAATGCGGGTATACCCGCACTTCTGTTGGACCTGGCTGCAACCGCTCCGATTGACCGGAACGCGCCAGCGAAAAAGGGCATAGAGAACGCCGCGAAGCAGAAGCCCGCCGGATTCTTCTCAGAAGAGGCGATGGCCCTGATTACGCCGGGGAATTTCGACGACGACCTGGGGAAGCTGGCCGATTGTGACTGGATTTTGGAGGCAGTGACCGAGAACCTGGAGATCAAGCGGGCGCTGTGGCGCAAGGTGGGCCGGCTGCGAAGACCGGACGCCATCCTGTCGACCAATACCAGTGGAATCCCGTTACAGCAGATTTCGGAAGGCTTTTCGAACGAGTTCCGGCGCAATTTTCTAGGCACCCATTTTTTCAACCCACCGCGCTACCTTCACCTGACGGAGGTGATTCCGGGAGCGGAGACCGACCCGGACGTGGTGGCGTTTGTCTCGTACTTCTGTGACCGCCGGCTGGGTAAAGGAGTTGTCCCGTGCAAGGACACGCCAAACTTCATAGCGAATCGCATCGGCAGCTTTTACGGCGCCACCGTTCACAAGAACACCATCGAAGGCGATTACACGATTGAGGAGGTGGATGCGCTCACAGGTCCTCTAATTGGAGTGCCGAAGAGCGCCAGTTACCGGCTGCTGGATATTGTCGGGCTGGATGTGTGGGCGTTCGTGGCGAAGAATCTCTACGAGGCTGTTCCGGACGATCCCTGGCGCGAGCGCTTCCTGCCGCCCCCGTTTCTAGACGAGATGATGAGGCGAGGCTGGCTGGGGGATAAAACGAACCAGGGATTCTACAAGCGCACCGGGAAAGATCGCGACATTCACGCGATGGACCGGAAAACGTTCGAATATCATCCCATGAATCACGTCCGCTTTCCGGGCGTGGATACGGCTCGCCAGATTGAGGACCTGCCGCAACGTTTGCGGACACTGGTGGCATCGGACGACCGTGCGGGCTCATTTTTGTGGAAACTCTTTAGCGATGTCTTCCTGTATTCCGCCGAAAGGATTCCCGAGATTTCGGACCGGATCGTGGAGATCGACCGCGCGATGCGCTGGGGATACGGGCATCAGATGGGCCCCTTTCAACTGTGGGACGCCCTCGGGTTCGAAGCGACGGTTGCGCGGCTCGAAAAAGAGGGGCGCACTTTGCCCCCCAGTATCACCGCGATGCTTGCTTCCGGGGCCAAGTCCTTTTACCGGCCCGCGGATGAGGAGGGAACGCCGCGCACGCAGTATTTTGACCTGACGGCGAATGGCTATGCGCTGCTGGAGGATCGTCCGGGGATTCCCGTGCTGGCAGAGATGAAGCGGGCACGCGGCGTAGTGAAGAAGAACTCCGGCGCGTCGCTGATTGACCTGGGCGACGGCGTGCTCTGTGTGGAATTTCACAGCAAGATGAATGCCCTGGGCGACGATGCCGTTACGATGATTCACGCGGGCATCGAGGAGACGGACAAGAACTTTGAAGCCATGGTTCTGGCTAACCAGGGTGAAAACTTCAGCGTAGGCGCCAACCTGATGCTGCTTCTGCTGGCGGCCCAGGAGGGCGACTGGGACGACCTGAACCTGGCCATTCAGCGGTTCCAGCAGTGCAGCATGGCTCTGAAATACGCTCCCAAGCCGGTGATTGCCGCTCCGTTTGCGCGCGTGCTGGGCGGCGGCTGCGAGTTTGTGCTTCACTGCACGAGAGCGCAGGCTTCGGCCGAACTCTACATGGGCCTGGTGGAAGTGGGGGTCGGACTAATTCCGGCCGGCGGCGGCTGCAAGGAGATGCTGATTCGCCTGCGCGATCCGCGGAAGGTATTCGAATTGATCGGCTACGGCAAGGTGTCGACGAGTGCGGAGGAGGCCCGAAAGCTGGGCCTCCTGCACAATGCCGATGTGATTTCGATGAATCCGGAACGTCTGATCGGGGACGCCAAGGCGTTGGCGCTGGCGTTGGCTCCCGGCTATACCGCCGGTACGCCCCGCAGCGACATCAAAGTTTCGGGGGAGTCTGGATTTGCCATGATGAAGCTGGGCGCCTGGATGATGAGGCAAGGAGAGTTTATCTCCGACCACGATCTGCTGATCGCGGAAAAGCTGGCGAACGTACTGAGCGGCGGGCGTCTTTCCGGGGAGCAGGCGGTCTCTGAGCAGTATCTGCTCGATCTGGAGCGTGAGGCCTTCCTGAGCCTGCTGGGAACCGCAAAGACCCAGGAGCGCATCCAACATATGTTGAAGACCGGGAAACCGCTCCGAAACTAGAGGAATAACTGCATGCAAGATGTGGTGATTGTAGACTGTCTGCGCACGGCCGTGGGGAAAGCCAACCGTGGCACGCTGCGGAACACGCGTCCGGACGATATGGCCGCGGCGGTGATCCAACGCCTGCTGCAAAAATATCCGGCGACGCCGAAAGGAGAGATCGACGACGTAATTCTTGGGTGCGCCATGCCGGAAGCCGAGTCCGGAATGAATATGGCGCGAATTGCAGCGCTGCGTGCCGGACTGCCGGATGTAGTTCCGGGAGTGACGATCAACCGCTTCTGCTCCTCCGGTCTGCAAGCTATCGCCATGGCGGCGGATCGTATACGCGGGGGCGGCGCCCAGATCGTGATTGCGGGGGGAAGCGAATCCATGAGCATGGTTCCCATGGCGGGACATAAATTCGCACCCAATCCGTCGCTGGTGAACAATCATCCCCAAATCTATATGGGTATGGGGTTAACGGCCGAGGAACTGCAGCGGAAACATCAAATCAGCCGGGAGGAGCAGGACGCCTTTTCGTATCGCAGCCACCAGAACGCATTGCGCGCGCAGGCAGAACACAGGTTCGACGAGGAAATTGTTCCGCTTGCAGTGACGCATACCACTCTGGCGGGCGAGCAGCACAGTTCGTTCCAACGGGACGAGGGTCCGCGGGCCGACACCTCCCTGGAAGCGCTCGCCAAGCTGAAGCCGGTATTCCACGCACGGGGTACGGTCACCGCGGGCAACTCGTCTCAGACGAGCGATGGCGCGGCCGCCGCGCTAGTGATGTCCGGGGATAAAGCGCGCGCACTCGGATTGCAGCCGATGGCGCGATTCGTCAGCTTCGCCGTGGCCGGCGTTCCTCCAGAGATCATGGGAATCGGACCGGTGGCAGCCATCCCGAAAGCGCTGGCGCTGGCCGGCCTGAAGCTGGAGGACATTGGCGTGATCGAACTGAACGAAGCGTTCGCGGTGCAGGCGCTTGCCGTAATCCAACAGGCCGGACTGGACCTGAACAAAGTGAATGTGAATGGCGGTGCGATTGCGATGGGGCACCCGCTGGGATGCACCGGCGCGAAGCTCACGGCCACAATCTTGCGCGAGATGAAACGGCGTCATGCGCGATATGGGTTGGTGACGATGTGCGTGGGCGGTGGACAGGGCGCCGCCGGCATCTTCGAGTCGCTCAATTAGGAGACTTAGCTATGGCTACTACGCCGGGAGCGCTGCCTAGAATGCGGGGCGGGGCTTTTTTATTACAGCACAGCGATCCCGCCGACGTATTCACGCCGGAAGACTTCAGCGACGAGCATCGCGCGATTGGACGCACGACAGATGAGTTTTGGGCGCGCGACGTAGCGCCTCATGTGAATGCGATCCAGCACCAGGAGCCCGGAGTAGCGGTATCCATCCTGAAAAAATCGGCCGGACTTGGCCTGCTCGCCGTGGTAGTGCCCGAAAAGTTCGGCGGAATGGATATGGACCTCACGTCCGCCATGATCGTGGCGGAAGGTGTGGCTCGTGACGGGTCATACTCGGCGTGGCACGGCGCCCATGCGGGCATTGGAACGCTTCCAATTCTGCTATACGGGACAGAAGCGCAGAAGAGCCGGTACCTGCCGAAGCTGGCGTCGGCGGAAATCATCGGCGCCTACTGTTTGAGTGAGCCTCACGCCGGCTCTGACGCGCTCGCGGCCAAGACGCGCGCGGACCTGAGCGCAGACGGAAGCCACTACATTTTGAACGGCCAGAAGATGTGGATCACCAACGGCGGCGCAGCCGATCTGTTCACTGTCTTCGCCAAGGTTGGCGGCGAAAAGTTCACAGCCTTCCTGGTGGAGCGCGCGTGGCCCGGTGTCTCTTCCGGAGCGGAAGAAAAAAAGATGGGCATCAAGGGCAGCTCCACAACGGCAGTGTACCTGGATAACGTACAGGTCCCGG
>DATLBY010000198.1:0-10638 GCA_035526665.1 Bryobacteraceae bacterium | reverse complement strand
GCGACACTCCGGCGCCCATTCTCCAGCGCCTCTTTCGCGGCTTGCCCCGGCTGGTGGATACTGGAGGCGTTGCCGTAAACTTCACGCAGCGCTTTCACATGCACGTCCAAAACCTCCGGAGCGAGCGGCGTGGTAGCGTTGTGATCAAAGTAGAAGCGATTCACGGGGAGAAACTACCAGTTTAACAATTATGTCCAAGCCCATCGTGACATTGACCACCGACTTCGGCCTCAGCGACCATTTTGTAGGCGTGATGAAGGGAGTCATCCTGGGGATCTGCCGCGAAGCCGAAATTGTGGATATCACGCACCAAGTCAAGCAGTATGAGGTGCTTGAAGGCGCCTATGTCATCGCCCAGGTCTATCCCTACTTCCCCAAAAAGACCGTTCACGTAGTGGTCGTGGACCCGGGTGTCGGATCCGCCAGGCGTCCCATCCTGGTGGAGGCTGCCGGGCAATATTTCGTAGGACCGGATAACGGGGTTCTCTCGATGGTCTATGCCAGGGAGAAGTCGCGGGTGCGGGAGATCACGGCTGAGAAGTTCTGGTTAACACCGGTGAGCAAAACCTTCCATGGACGGGATGTGTTTGCTCCCTGCGCGGCGCATCTCGCCATCTCCGGAGCGCCGGCGCGCTTTGGAAAATTAATCGTCGATCATCTTCGTCTCGGCCTCCAGAAGCCCCCGCGTACCAGCAAGCGGGCCTGGACGGGGACCATACTGAAAATCGATCATTTTGGAAACCTGGTCACGAATTTTCACGTGGACGATTTCCCTGAGATCCGGCAGCGGCCCTTCGAAATGATCGTCGGAATTCAGAGAATCCACCGCCTGGCGCCGGCCTACGCCGACCTGGCGCCGGGCGAAGCCTGCGTCATCGAAGGGAGCTCCGGTTACCTGGAGGTGTCGCTAAACCAGAGCTCGGCCGCTCAGGCTCTGGGCTGCGGAACTGGCGCGCCCGTCGAGTTGACGCTATATTAATCGGGCCTTACGGCTCTAGGAAAATTCCGCTGACCACGGAGTTGTAACCGGAGTTGCGCGTGAACCGCAATTGCACGTGTCCAGTGACGTTCCAGACCAGGTACTTGCCAGAGTTGTAGGCGCTGAGACTCCTCGAATCCAGGAAGCTATTTGAGTCTGCGTTCACCACATCCACCGTGTAGGATCTTGCAGTTGTATCGTAATCGGTGGAGTAGATCGCGAGTTGATGGGAGCGGCCATCCGTAATGTTCACATCGATGGTGAACACGGCATCGTTGTACCAACATGCTGCAATCCTGTCCGCAGTTGCAGTCTTCTGGAGCGCCCGCGGGTCCGTAGTGGACGCCGCCCAGGTCCAGCTGAGCGCCCCGTTTACGGCGATCTGTGCAAATGAGGGCGCCAGACCAGGATCGCCGTTAATTCTGTACCCACCGGCGCCGTACACGCCTTTCCAGGACCCAAGGGTAGTGGAGTCTGTTTTCACGAACGCGGCCGTGGAATTGGTGGCGGGCGTACCGAAAAAGATTCCGTTCACTATGCCGTTTATTCCCCCGCCGTTCACGACCCTGAAGATCACGTGTCCTGCAACATTCCACACCAGGTACTTGCCCCCTGTGAAGGCGGAAATGCTCTGGCTGTTTAGAACGGCATTCGTCCCATAGTCGATGACATCAATGCGCTGGTTTCGATTATAGAAATCCCAATCGAGCGCATATAATGCCACCCTGTGTTGCTTCCCGTCGGTCAGGTTGACGTCGATGTCGAAGCTCGTAGCGGAGAACCAACAGGCAGAGACACGGTCCCCGGCGTTTGCTTTCTGCAGCGCGCGGATATCGCTGGTGGATGTCGTCCATGTCCAGGAGGAATTGGCGATCAGAGAGGTCTGGGCGTAGGCCGGATAGCTGGCCGCATCACCGGCTATGGAATACCCATCAGCCCCGTAGACCCCCTTCCACGAACCGGCCGTTGTTGTGTCCGTTTGCACAAAAGCCGCCGTGGCGGTCGACGTGGCCGGCGGCGGCTGACCTGCCGCGCCGCCGAAAAATATCCCATTGACAAGGCCATTGATGGTGCCGACGTTACTGACCCGGAAGATGACGTGGCCGGTGATATTCCACACAGCATACTTACCCGCCGAGAACGAGGATAGAGATTGTGAATTCAGTACCGTATTGGATCCGTAGCCGATCACGTCGATGCGCTCCACGCGGTTATACACATCCCAGTCGAGCGCATACAACGCGACTTTATGGGACAGACCATCGGTGAAATTTACATCAATGTCGAAACTGGTGGTGGAGAACCAGGTGGCTGCCACTCTGTCGGATGCGGCCGCCTTCTGCAGCGCCCTCGGATCGCTGGTCGAGGCCGCCCACGACCAGAACGATTGCCCGCTCATCGTGACGGAGGCATACGACGGATACGAAGTAGCATTTCCGGCGATGGCATAGCCATCCGCTCCGTAGGCCGACTTCCAGTTTCCCTGCGTCGTGGTATCGATCTGCACCAATGCCGCGGTGCCCGCCGCGGTCTGACCGGTTCCGGAACAAGCTCGCAGTGCCTTATTCACATTCAAACGCCCGCGCGAGCTTACCGTGTTCGCCATGGAGGAAATCAAGTCTACATTCGCAAGCAGGGTGGAGCGCAGCGCGGCCGTGCTCAATGTGCATTTGGATAACAGCAGCATGGCCGCCCCCGCAACCTGCGGAGTAGCCATGGAGGTCCCGCTCATATACGCGTAGGCGCCGCCCCGGACAGTCGACAGCACGCTGACGCCGGGAGCGCCAAGGTGTACATGGCCGGTTCCATAGTTGGAGAATCCGGCCATCGCATCTGTGTTGTCCGTGGCGGCTACCGTGAGTTGATTGGCCGCGCCGTAGCTGGCAGGATAATCCGGCGATGTGTCGATGTTGACTGCAGAGTTGCCGGCCGCTACCACAAACAGCATATTGGCGGCTCCCGCGCGATTGATCGCATCCAACAGCGACTGGGTAAAGCCGGCGCCACCCCAGCTATTCGATAACACCCGGATATTCACGGGCGTCGAGGTGCCGGCGAAACGGGCCTGCGTCTGAATGGCAAAATCGATGGCCGTTATGGCGTTGGCGATACTGCCGCTCCCGGTCGAATCCAAAAATTTCAGAGCCATAATTTTGGTCGACCAGTTGACTCCCGTCACTCCGGTAGTGTTGTTTCCCGCCGCGCCGATTGTCCCGGAGGTGTGGGTACCATGGTCTCTGTCATCCATCGGATCGCAGCTGTTGTTCAAGGCGTTATAGCCGTGTGATCCAGCGGGACAGGTAATTTGCAGGTTGCCCATTGTGACCGTGTACGCCGCCGGAGCTGACCATATGTTGGCCGCCAGATCGGGATGATTGTAGTCGACACCGCTGTCCACCACCGCCACCACATTTGTTGTTCCGCCTGTCGAAACATCCCAAGCGAGTTTCGCGCCGATATCGGCGCCTGATGTGCCCGGTACGCCCAGAATCGACTGCCCTGTGTTTGCAAGCGCCCAATTGAGTGGAAAGCTGGGATCGTTCGGGGTCGCCGTGTTCCGTACGATGTAGTTTGGCTCCACCGTCAGCACATCCCCGCGCCGCCCGAGCTCGTTGATCAGTGCGTGTACATTTTTGCTCTTAGAATGAACCACATGAAGCGACGGGAGGCTTCCAAAACCGCGGACCTCGTCGGCATCCGCCGCCATTCCCACGCTCGTTTTTGTGGCGGCGTCCGGGTACCGTAGCCTTACGATAACCTCCCGCTCCACAACCTGCTTACCGTTATAATTTTCCGTACGATTGCCTTGCGCTGCTAACGAGAGGCAGCAAATTGCCAATAAGAAAGAAAGTTTTCGAAGATGAGACAGATTCAGCATAAGATTTAAAAGCTCGTGCGTTGTTAGCGCCCGACCCTTAATCGGCGGTTTACTACTAGCGCTTTAGGTCACACTACGACCCTGGGCCAACAAAAATTAAGATATGTGTGAAATGTATCATGGCTTCAAGTTGAGGGGCAATTGCGGTACAATTTTTCACGGACTTACAAGCCGCGCAAATACCCGGCTATCCATCCACGGTAAAATCCAGTAAACCGAAACGCCAGTGGCCACAGACCTGATAGAAATCGATTCCCAGCACCCGAGTGCCGAAGCCATAGAGCGCGCGGCTTCCGTCATTACTCATGGAGGCCTTGTCGCCATCCCGACCGATGCGCTTTATACGCTGGTTGCTGATCCCCTGAACCTGCACGCCGTCGGTAGAGTGTTTCGCGCCAAAGGAAGGGAGACCCAGCGATCGTTGCCCCTCTTGGTCGCTGACGTGATCATGGCAGAGGACCTGAGTAAGGACCTCACGTCCCGCTTCTATCTGCTGGCACGGCATTTTTGGCCCGGCCCATTGACGCTGATTGTTCCCGCTGCGTCTAAAGTGCCGCTGAAGGTCACCGGCAACACCGGACGCCTAGCGATGCGCCAGTCCAAATCTAAGGTCGCCAGTGCACTGCTTGAGAAGATCGGACAGCCTCTAATTGCCACTAGCGCCAACCTTTCGGGCAAGCCGACCGGCAGAAGCGGTATCGAGGTCTTCGCCATGATGGACGGAGGCGTCGACCTGGTTCTCGACGGAGGCGTATCCGCGGGGGCCGGCAGCACCACCGTAGATATCACCGAGCCCTACTGGCGCGTAATTAAAGAAGGCGCCATCACTGAAAAACAGATCGGCGACTGCTTGAAAGGCCGGTAGTGGTCCGGCCTGTTTCCCGATTCCCCCAAAAGAGCTATTGTGGAAACGGGCAGTCCATGGCGCATTTACCCGCAATGTACGTCCCGGAATCGCCGGCGGTGCTTCCGGAAGCGCCTGAGGAACTCACCAGCCAAAAACTGCAACGCATTGGAGAAGGCATTGGCCGCGTCGTTTACGCTTCCCCTCATTGGGTGGTGAAACGCGAGCGTTCCCCCTCCGAGGTGGTCGCGTTGATCATGCTCTGGCGGATGCTACGCAAGCTCTCGCGCATCCTGCCCGCCGGATTTGGCGGCGGACTCCTCGAAGGTCCCTCCCGGAAAATTCGGCTTTTGCGCGTGTTGATGCAAGCCGTCATGTTGATCATCCCCCGAAGTCTGTGGTTCACCACGCATGTCCGCACAGCCTGGAAACTATATCACCGGCGGAACTTACGGGGCGCTCGCCTGGCAAAAGCCCACCTTGCGGGAACATCGCTGGTGCCCGAACAGGTTGTTTTTCCGCCCACTCGGGTAAGCGTAGGAGGGTGGCCCGGTTGGCTGGTGGTTTGTGAGGCCGATGAGCGCGTCGAGGATACTCTGCACCAGCGCCTGGCGGATCTGGCCGCCGCCGGGCTGACGGAAAAGATTGAGGAATGGCTGGACCGGTTTCTGGAGCTCCGGCAGTCCGGTTGGCGCCGGGGGCTTTTTTCCGTGGATGCGCATCTGAAAAACTTTGGTGTGACCGGCGATCGTATCGTTCTGCTGGACGCCGGTGGATTGACCAATCGTTGGACCGACGTGAAAGAGCGCCTCAATTTCGAGGAGGAGATTGCTCAGCCTCATGTGCAACTGGGCCTTGGAGCTATCCTGGCGCCGTATCCCGAGATCGCAGGCCGCTTCGATGCGCGTTGGAAAGCGGTCGTCAATGAGACCGTCGTACAGCGTCACTGGTCTGGTCCATAGCGCATTTTCGCAGCGTCGCCGCCATGGGCGACACTGACATCATGCGTATGATCCGCCATGCGGAGGAACATTTTACTTCAGGCGCCATGGTACGGGACGTCGTCATCGGCATGTCCGACGGCCTGACTGTACCGTTTGCGCTCGCCGCCGGGCTTTCCGGAGCGGTGGCGTCTACCCACGTTGTCATCACGGCCGGCCTGGCGGAGATTGCCGCCGGGTCCATCGCCATGGGTCTGGGCGGTTACCTGGCGGCCCGCAGCGATGCCGAGCATTATGCCAGTGAACGGCTTCGGGAGGAGGAAGAGATTGTTGCACTGCCCGAAGAAGAGAAGGCGGAAGTATCCAGGATTTTCGAATCGTACGGCCTGAATCGGGCGGAGACGGCTACTGTGGTGGAAGCCTTGAGCCAGCGGCCGGTCGAATGGGTGGATTTTATGATGCGCTTCGAGCTGGGACTCGAGGAGCCTCATCCCAAACGCGCGCTTCGCAGTGCGTCCACCATCGCCTCCGCCTACATCGCCGGCGGTTTGATTCCTCTCTCCCCTTATTTTTTTGTGCCCGTTCCGTCCAGGGCCCTGCTCGTGTCAGTAGCCCTTACATTGGCTGCCCTTGTGGCGTTTGGATATTTGAAAGGGCGCGCCACCGGAACTCCCGCCGCCCGGAGCGCAGTGCAGACTGTCCTGATCGGCGGGCTCGCGGCCGCGGCCGCCTTCACCATCGCGAAAGCCATCTCTTGAGGCTCCTCGCGAACCTCGGAGGCTTTGCTGATATCATTCAGGTGGAGCGTGTCTGCAAAGCACGTGAATGGCCTCCTAAAATTGATCCAACAGTCAATGTCATGGGGTCCGGCTCGCATTTTTTAGCGTTGGTGTGCAGGCTCCGGCGGAAACGCATCGGAGAAGCCTAAAGACGCGCGGAGGACTCCGCCCCTGTAAATACCAGGGTCAATGACGGAGGCTGATAACGTCCGAGTGGTACGCTCCCATCTCCTTTCCCCATGAGAATTCTGTTTATCGGCGATATATTCGCCTCCGCTGGCCGCGGTATCGTCGCTGACAAGCTGCACTACATCCTCTCGACCGAGCACATCGATCTGGCGATCGCCAACGCCGAGAACGCGGCGGGCGGGTTCGGCATCACGCCCCTGATCGCCGAAGAGCTCCTGAAGCTCGGGCTGGATGTTCTCACCTCGGGCAACCATATATGGGACAAGCGGGAGATTCTCGAGTATCTCCCCAAGCAGCCGCGCTTGCTGCGTCCGGCGAACTATGTACAAGAGCTCCCCGGCCGCGGCTGGATTATCGTAAAAGCCAAGAACGGAGTGGAATGCGCCATCATCAACCTGCAGGGCAGGGCACACATGCCCTCCACCGATTGTCCATTCCACAAAGCAGATGAGATCTTAAATTCGCTGCCCGCGGGTGTGCTGGTTCGCTTTGTGGATTTTCACGCGGAGCTCACCAGCGAAAAGGTGGCCATGGGCTGGCATCTGGACGGCAGAGTCTCCGCGATGGTGGGCACTCACACGCACGTTCCCACCGCGGACACGAGAATCCTGCAGGGCGGTACCGCTTACCAGACCGATTGTGGGATGACCGGGCCGTATAACTCGGTGATAGGCGTGGACAAAGAGATCATCCTCCGCCGGTTCCTGACGTCCACTCCCGCCCGGATGGAAGCAGCCCGCGGCGGCGTCGAGCTCCACGCGGTTATTCTGGACGTGGATCCGGCCACCGGCAAGGCGGCCGCAATCAAACGCTACACCTTACAAGCGTAATTGATCCGCACGGGGATGCGAAGTCCGCCTGCTTACTCCTGTTTAGCGATCTCCCCCAGGCGCCAGGCCACAACATTGCCACTAACATACGTGCAATAAATCGTGTCGGGAGTGACGACCGCCTGGCTGTATATCGGTCCCGCCATACCGTCATTCCACAAGGGACTTCCATCGCCGGCGCTGTAAACCTCAAGGCCGTGGGTTCCCGCCGCAAACACCATGTCGGCGGCCACGGTAACGGGCGCAATCATGACTCCGGTGGTCGGTCTCCTCCAGATAGCGTCGCCGTTATCCGGGTCGATTGCATAGACGGTACCCTCCTCGAAGCTTTCAGGATCGCTGACACCCGCTCCGACATACAGTAGTTTGCCGTCGTACGCGGGAGTCGAGAGCGACCCGCACCCGCACTCCGGACAGACACAGGAGACGGCGATTTTCGCCTCCCACACCAGCGACAGGTCCGCCAGCCGAAGCGCGTAGAGCACTCCATCCTTTCCCGTGGCGGCGACCATGCGAGTACCATCGCTCGCCTGGAAAAGCGTCGGCGACGACCCCCACTCGATATCGTCTTCCAGCGAATTACTCGGCAGGAAATAGTGGTCCCTAATTTCCAGAGTCGTGGCATCCAGTGTCATCAGCGTGCCGCCCCATATGCCGCGCTCTACGTCTTGCTCGCCGGTGCCGGTGGTGATCACAACCGTGTTCGTGGCCTCATCGATCGCGGGCGTGCCCCACACGCCTGCTCCCACCTCATCTTCCGGCATCAGGTATCGCACCAGGGGCTCGCCGGGGTGGTCCAAGTCGATTCGCACTAACGAGCCGCGGGCAAGCGGACAATCCCCCAGCGAGGAGACACCCACATAGAGTCCGTTTTTAAACAACGTGATGGACGACCAAAGATACGCTCCCGTCGCGGGGTCGGCGAGCGGCGTCCGCCAAGCTATCTCGCCAGTGTACTTATTGAGAGCATAAACTGCCGCGTCTCCTCCGCCCACATAGACCAGGTCGCCCCAGATAACGGCCTGTGAGGCGACACCGATAGCAGGGAAGCAGGAGGGATTCTCCGGCACCGGAGCTTTTCCCACGAATTGCTGCCATAACACCTCGCCGTCACTAACGCGGATGGCATGGAACTGCCCGTTCCAACCCCCTTCATAGAGCACGCCTTCAGATACGATGGGCGCCGCCGATAGAGTCGTCTTCAGCGCTATTTTCCAGCCGGGTTGCAGTGCGCTCATCTTTGGCGGAGTGAACGCCAGCGAGCCCGGCAGAAAACTGGTGTGCTCGGGATTGCGGGCAAACATCGGCCAGTCCTGGGCAAATCCAGGGCTCACGGAGAATGCGGTGCTAAGCAGTAGAGCAAAAAGTGTCTGAAATCTCAAGTGTTCCTATAATAGCTGGATGCCTCATGACAAAAGCCGGGAGCTGCGGAGCCGGCAATGGTTCCACGGACCTGACTACTACAATTTCGCCCGCCGTGCCTACGTTCGCTCGGAAGGCTTGTCCGGAGACCTGTTCAACGGACGCCCCGTCATCGGCATATGTAACTCCTGGAGCGAGCTGAACAGTTGCAATCTCCATCTGCGCGATCTGGCTGAGGCAGTCAAGCGCGGCGTATGGGAGGCGGGCGGCGTTC
The DNA here is from genome assembly GCA_035526665.1 of Bryobacteraceae bacterium. GTDB lineage: Bacteria > Acidobacteriota > Terriglobia > Bryobacterales > Bryobacteraceae > DATLBY01. Next base: position 1,562 of record DATLBY010000198.1, on the reverse strand, counting down.
CGCTGGAATTTCCCACCATTTCCTTGGGCGAGACGTACATGCGTCCCACCGCCATGCTCTTCCGCAACCTGATGGCGATGGATGTGGAAGAGTGCATTCGCGCCAATCCGCTCGATGGCGTCGTCCTCCTGTGCGGCTGTGACAAGACCACTCCCGCGCAGTTGATGGGCGCTGCCAGCGCCGATATTCCAGCCATCATGGTGCCGGGCGGGCCGATGGTGGCAGGTCAGTTTCATGAGCATCGCATCGCCTCCGGCACCGATGGGCGGAAATTGTTTGACCAGTACCGCGCCGGACAGATGACGGATGAACAATTGTGTGAGCTGGAAGTGTGCATGGTGCGAAGCACCGGCCATTGCACCGTGATGGGTACCGCCTCTACGATGACCAATATCGCCGAAGCCCTCGGCATGACCCTGCCGGGCTGCGCCTCGATTCCGGCGGTCGATTCGCGGCGCAAGGCCATCGCGCAGGAGAGCGGCAAGCGCATCGTGGACATGGTCTGGGAGGATTTACGTCCCTCCCGCATAATGACCCGTGAATCCATAGCGAACGCCATCACGGCCTGCATGGCCTTGGGAGGGTCTACAAACGCGGTGGTGCACCTGGTCGCCATCGCCGGCCGTCTCGGCCTGGACCTTCCTTTGGATGAGTTTGAGCGCATCTCCCGCCGAACTCCGTACTTGGCCAACATCAAGCCCTCAGGAACCTACCTGATGGAGGATTTCTTCCATGCCGGCGGACTTCCTGCTCTGCTGAAGGAGGTTTTGCCATTACTGCACACCGGCTGCATCACCGCCAACGGAAAAACTCTGGGCGCAAACTTGGAGGGCGCGCCCTGCTATAACGCCGATGTCATCCGGCCGGTATCCCAGGCCCTGAATCAGGAAGGCGGAATCGCCGTACTTCGCGGCAATATCTGTCCCGACGGCGCCGTGATTAAACAGACTGCAGCCTCCCCGGAACTGATGCAGCATCGTGGCAAGGCCTACGTCTTTGAGAATCACGAACACATGGAGGCCGAGATCGACAAGGACTACCTGCCGATTGACCGGAACACCGTGTTGGTAATGAAAAACGGAGGTCCGAAAGGAGGTCCCGGATTTCCCGAATGGGGCTGGATCCCGATGCCGCGCGTGCTGCTGAAGCAGGGCGTGAAAGACATTGTGCGCATTTCCGACGCGCGGATGAGTGGCACCAGTTTTGGGACCGTGGTTCTGCACGTTGCTCCCGAATCAGCCGTCGGAGGGCCGCTCGGGATTGTCCAGACTGGAGATGAAGTGGTTCTCGACGTCGCCGCCCGCCGCCTCGACCTGATTATTAATGCAGATGAGTTTCAGCGCCGCAGTGCGCTATTCCGCCCGCCGGCTCCTCATTACGACCGTGGCTATGGCAAGCTGTTTCTGGATCATGTAACGCAAGCCAACGAGGGCTGCGATTTCGATTTCCTAAGGGCTGTCGAAAAACCGCCCGGCACAAATTGACACAAGGAACGAAAAGCTAGTTAGTGCAGCCGCGCCCTTGGTCTCGCACCGGGTTCACAAACCGGACGAAGGTCTCGC
>DATLBY010000197.1:0-2743 GCA_035526665.1 Bryobacteraceae bacterium | reverse complement strand
ATGGCTCCCGCCCACGCCGCAGTTCCCGGGGGGATTCTCGAACTATGATCCGGCGCGCAACGCGCTGGTCCTGGCCGGAATCGGCCGGAACCCTTCGAACCTGGGCCGGGAAACGAAGTGGCGCAATTTCGGTCCGCGATTAGGCGCGGCCTATCGCGCGAATGAGAAGACGGTACTGCGCGGCGGGTATGGGATCAGCACGATTCCATTTCCCGACAACAGTTATGCCTTCAACTTCCCCGTGCTTGAGAACAACTCGTTCAATGCGCCGAATTCGTTCCGCGCGGCGGGGACGTTGGCAGGGGGCTTCCCAGCGCCAATTCGCGCCGTGATCCCGCAGGACGGTGTTATTTTGAACGCTCCCGACAATCAGTACTTCACGGTCCCGCTGGATCTAAACGAAGCGTATTTGCAGTCCTGGAACATCGCAGTGCAGCGGTCGCTCCCGTGGAAGTTCGTGTTTGAAGCGGCGTATGTCGGCAATCACGGTGTGGGAATTTTGGGCCGGCTGGATCTGAATGCGGGTTTGATCCCGGGCGCCGGGTCGGCTGGGCAGCCGCTTTTTGTCAACTTCCGGCGGCTTTCTCAGACGACCACCTGGGTACCCACCAGCAGTGTGTATCACTCCCTGCAGGCGAAGTTCGATCGTCGTTTTTCAGGCGGTTTCCTGCTGACGACCGCGTACACCTACGGCAAAGGAATCGACTTGTCGAATGACAACGGCGGGTTCGTCAACCAGATCAACTACCGTTTGAATCGCGCGCGCTCCGACACGGACCGGACACACACGTTCGTTCAGAGTTACATCTGGGAGTTGCCGTTCGGGTCGAGGGGGCGCTGGCTCAGGTCGGGCCCCGGCCGATGGCTCCTGGGCGACTGGCAGGCGAACGGCATCTTCACGGCGCAAACGGGCGATCCGCTGAATCTGACGTTCAGCGCAACCACGTTAAACGCGCCGGGCAACGGAAACCGGCCGAACATTAGCGGAAAGCCGGAGATTTTTGGAGCTGTTGGGCGGGGCGAGAAGTATTTCGATGTGACGAAGTTCTCCGTGCCGGCCTCAGCCACCTTCGGAAACGTCGGTCGAAATGTGCTTGCTGGACCCGGATTGGTAAACCTGGACTTTTCTTTGTTCCGGAAGTTCCCGCTAACCGAGCGATTCTCCCTGGAACTGCGTATGGAGTCCTTCAACTTCACCAACACCCCGCACTACAACAATCCGAACACGGCCTTCGGCACGGCGGGATTTGGTGAGGTGACGACGGCAGTGCAGGATCAGCGGCAAATCCAGCTTGGATTGAAGCTGGCTTGGTGATGCTGCGGATGTATAGCCATGCTCCGCACTTTAGTGTTGCTGTTTTGTGCGGCCGCCGTCATGCGCGCCGGAAGCTTTGCCGGTCCGGCGGTCTGTGCGAGTTGTCATCCGCGCCAGGCTGAAAGTCAAATGCAATCACGGCATGCCCGGGCACTCCGCCCCCTTGCCGGGGACGTGATTACGCGATGGAAGGACGCGCGCACTCGCGACGGTTTGTATTACCAGTATGCGCCGCGAACAGAAGGGCTCCAGGTAAAGGTCACTGCCGCCGGGGAGCAATTCTCCGGCATCCTGCAATGGATCTTCGGCGCGGGAGCGCAGGGTATGACTTTAGTGGGGCGCACGGACAACCAATACTTTGAGCACAGATTATCCTGGTACGCGACGCCGCAGCGCCTCGCATTGACGTTCGGCCATCCGGTCCGCATTAGCGGCGACCCTCTCGGAGTACCGCAAACCAATGAGACAATCTACCGCTGCTTCAATTGCCACGCGACGGCAGTGGAGCGAGGCTCCCGCGAGCCCGATTTGAGGGTGATGATTCCAGGTGTAACCTGCGAGCGCTGCCACGGCCCCGGTGCGGCGCACATCGCCGCCGCGCGATCAGCCCGGCCCACAGTGGAGATCCGGGCCGCCATTTTCAACCAGCGTCAACTGCCTGCACGCTCCCGGGTCGAGTTGTGCGGGAGTTGCCATCGCCTCCCGCAAGGCCGTCAGGATTCACCCGCGCCCGAAATCGAAGATCCGATCACCGTCCGCTTTCAGCCGGTTGGCCTGATGGCATCCCGTTGTTTTCAATCGAGCAAGGCTCTTTCCTGCGGCAACTGCCATGATCCGCACGGCGATGCGGTTTCGCGCGATGACGCGTCATACACTGCCGCATGCCTGTCATGCCATAGTGTTCAGCATCGCTCCAAGTGCCCGCGTCCCCGCAATCAGGCGTGCGTGAGCTGCCACATGCAGCGGACCTCGCCTGCTGCTCATCTGCGCTTTACCGACCACCGTATTCGTATTTATTGAATGGCGGCCACGGGCACCTGACAACGAACCGTTTTTGGATGTAAGATGTGAAAACCATGAACCCAGCACCCGCTTCCATCCCGCAACCCAATCCGGCAATCATCTTCGAAACCCTGAATGCCTATCAACGATCAGCTGCGCTAAAGGCGGCAATCGAGCTGGATGTTTTCAGCGAGATTGGCCGGGGCAGCCGTACTGTCGATGAAATTGCCAAAGGAGTACACGCCTCGGCGCGTGGTATTCGCATTCTCTGCGACTATCTGGTGGTCATCGGCTTCTTATCCAAGGAAACTGATCGGTACGCGCTCACGCTGGATTCGGCGATGTTTCTCGACCGGAGCTCGCCTGCCTATTTCGGCAGCACGGCCAATTTCCTGCTGGACCCCCGCCTGACCGCTCCTTTCCTCG
>DATLBY010000196.1:0-9160 GCA_035526665.1 Bryobacteraceae bacterium | reverse complement strand
GGAAAGAAGGCGCCTCGCTGCTCGAGAGCGGGCACAAGCAGGTTGGAGCCGGGACGGCCGAGTCCGCACTGTTCCGAGGAAAGTAGCGTTCGGCCGGTCCGGAGGATTACTTTCATTTGTCGTCTTCGATCGAGGTAGTGACGTAGGCTGCCGCCGTGGGTAGAATCACCGTGTTGCTGTTGACTCCGTTTATTGTGGCAGTCAGATTGACCACGGCTTGCGCCGAGACCGAAGAAGGTACCCGGAAGCGCAGTGCCACTACACCAGGCAGACCGGCGGCCGCTCCTGCATAATCGGGAGTGATCGTCTGGTCGCCAATCCCGATCTGCACGGCATCCAGCAGCCGGTATCCGTCGCTTTCCTCGACACCGAATCCCTCTGGAGGAGGCACTCGATGAGGTCCAAAGCCGGTACCGAACAGCGTGACGATTTCACCCGGCTTTACCGGATTGTTGGCCGTCGCCATGGAGCCGTCCGATCGTCTGACCACGGCGACCGGTTTACCTCCCTGCCCGGAAGTGATCAACCCCGGCGCGTTGCGTACAACTTCAAAAGCCGCATTGACTTCGGATGAGTCCCTGTTTCTTATCGTCAGCGTTTGCGTTCCGGCCGGCAGGTCATAAGGCAGCTGTGCGTTAATCTGCTCCGGAGACACAAAAAAGAGGGGCAGGATATGTCCGGCGACGTCGACAGTTAATCCAGCAAGCGTTTGCGCGAGTGGATTCCCAGGCCCCACCTCGGTCGCGGGAGCCAGGTTAGCTCCATAGATCGATATGATGGAGCCGGGCGCCACTGCGTTGACCGGAGTTTCGCCGGCGGCATTGCGGACGCCGGTCTTGGAGATTTCCGCGATAGCTTCCAACACCGCCCTGAGACGGAGCGGACCGGACACAATGACGGTGGCGGGGCTGAAGCGATCGGCCGTGTCCCCTTCCCAGCGTTTAAATCGGTATCCCAGGCGCGATGTGGAAAATACCTGGACACGTGTGTTGGCCGGATAAAAAGCGTCCGGGCTGGCCGGCTCCATGCGGATGACGGCGCCATTCGGAGGATCGGCAACAGCAGAGACGCGATAAGCAGGACGATAATTCGCCAGCACGATCACCGGCTCCGAACCGAGCTTGACGCTCCTTGCGGCCCCGGTATCGCCGCCGAGAGACACCAGGTCCAGTCGCGATCCCTCGGATACAGGCACCGTTTGCGGCGCTACGATGCGGAGCTCGGAACCCATCTCGCGATGCAGCGTACAAGGCGTTGTACAGGTTTCGTCGCCAACCTGAATATTCACCGGGTTGTTGCTTTGGACAAGCAACATACCCAGCATTTTGTATTCGGCGGTAAGGCGCAGGCCGGTAAGGTCTTTCGTGTCGAGCTTCAATTCCTGCGTCGCTGGTCCGCCGTTGGACCATCCCTGGAAGAGGTACTTCCGGCCATTCTGGTCGGTCTGCTCAGCCGGGGCGGTGACTACGTGTTTCGTCCCTGCCCCCCAGACGAAGGTATATGAAGGCCAAGTGTCCTGCCCGTCGACTGTCAATTTGAGCCCTGGAGGAACACCGAGACTGACAACGATGCCGGGGATGAACTTGGCCACCAGCACTTCCGGGACATTGGCGCGCTCCGCCTTGTACACCATGTTTTGTCCGCCACCGTTGCTCCAGGAATCGAAAACCCACTGCTTGTTGTTGATATCGAACTGGGGTGAGAGCGCGCTCAGAACGTGGGTGGATCCTTCGGCGAAGTCAAAAAATCCGGGCGCCGAGCAGACGGGTACATATGTTTTCGGATCGGAGGTGATCACCTCGGTGCGGTCTACCAGGACCCGTAGCTGCGGAGGGTCGGTGATAACCTGAACCCGCTTGCCAGGGGCAAAGCGCGGGATCAAAGTCACTGGACCCGTTACTTTGTAGGTACTGAGAAAAGGAGTTCCCGCTCCGCCCGCGAACCAACCGGTAAAGACATACCCATCGTACGGAATTGCCGAGAGTTGAATGTCTCCTGGAGGCAGCCATTTTTCAAAACTCTCGAGATGGCATTCGCCGCCTACACATACAATACCGGGAGGACCAGCGCTCGGCCTGGGACCGATGCACTGGCCCGAGGGAAAAGCTACGGGTGAACTTGTCGCGCCGCCGGCATCGAAAAAGCTGAATCGAACGCGGTACTCGACGCGGGACAAACCTCTATAGGATTTGATGGCCGGGTCGGCTGTGATGATGGCGGTAGGAGAATCGATTCGCCCGTTATCAGTCGTCCACGTTTCCGGTATATACCGCGTTTGACAATCACTCTGCTGGGGACCGGACTCCGGAGATACACAGTAGGGAATTATCTCCAGCGTGTGCTTGCTGCCTTTCGGCCAACTGAATGACGAAGGTCTGTAGTAGAGCGTGCCATCGACTTGATACGGTGCTCCCGTGGGAGTGACCGACACACTGACCAAGGTTGTTTCCTGGGGAAACGCAGCCGATGCCAAAGCCAACAGAGCGCATGCCCGCCACGCGATTGGCAGGAGTTCAAGGAGGCCGCTGAGAAGGCTAATCCGGCTGGAACATACCGTTTTCATCTCTTATCTTCCGACGTTAAAACTGATTCCAATCATGGGGACAATATCATGCACCCATCCATGCACTCGGGCGCCTGGCACGGGCGTCACTACGTCTCTCGGCAATGGGCTCGCGTAGTCCCGGGCTTCCACCCTGAGGGTTATGAGCCGATTCATTTCGATCTTGAAGCCGCCGCCGGCGCTTGCGACAGGCACGGCCTGAGTGGCACGGGTAAGAGCGACAAAGTTGCTGAGCGGCTGGAAGGCTGCTTCACGTCCCGCGCCGCGGTAAATCTTGGCCCCCGCTCCGGCTGCTAAAAAAGGACGCACGTGAGCGGGACGTCCGGCCAAGTGAAAAATCAGATCGTAGGTTAAAATGTGCGAGTCAGCGTCGAATCTGGCTTCCGTGCCGCGGGCGGACACCCAGGCGTCATTCTGCCGGTAGGTGTAGCGAGCTTCGCCCGCCAACCAGCGATTCATCTCATTTCCCGCATGGGCGGCAAAAGCAACCCCGGGTCTGAACCCGACGGATGCTTTGCCGGTGGCATTCGTTGCGGTCACGTTCTTGTAGAACCCGTAACCGGCGGCGAAGCCAATATCCCAATGCTCCTCGGCCAACGCCGGGACCGCAAGAAAGATCAATGCGAGAGTTGTACGGCCAATTCTGTTTTTGGTCATTATCTATGGAACCACCCTTACAGGGACGGTGGAAGCAGCTGTGCTTTGCTCAATTCTCAGCGGAATATCGAATCCCGTCGGCACCGACCGCGGAACCAGAACATTCACTTGGTAAACACCAATCAACCCGGGGGTAAGCCCGGCGAAAGCTACCGGCAGCGCAACGCCACCAAGGGTAATCCTGGGAGTTTCCACGGCGTAAGCGAGAGGCTCATAGGGTGCTGGTGAGCCGACGGGCACTTCGGGATTGGTCCTGCCGAGGCCGGTTGCGTAGATGACCAGGTCATCCCCCCGGTGAATCGGGTTGGAAACGGTCACAAGCTCGTTGTTCGCCGCGCGTACGATGGTGGGAATACCGCTCTCGGCGCCGGCCGTGCCGGTCCGGAAAACTGCCGGAGCACCGGGCACAACCCGCACCCGAAAGGCATCGCTCGCGCCTCCCGGCGTACGCAGAATCAGACTCGTGGAACCGGCTGCGTTATAGGGAATCTGCGCATTAATCTTATCCGGCGAAGAGAAGATCACGGGCGCCAGGCTGCCATTGACGGTCAGGCAGGATTGCACCAGTGCGTCCGCCGTGAGCGGGTCGCCTGCGAGTCCAGGAGCGGGACTGAGCTGAGAGCCAAAAATCGTGACGAGCGAACCCGGCGCAATGTTATCGGAGAGATCGGCTGCATTCACTACACGGTCGATTCTGGGCGGAGCAGACGCTGCATCGTAATTCCACGGCAGCACCGTGAAGCCCGAAGTTGTCAGCGAAATCAAGCCTTCCCGGTTGCCGAGGACGGCCAGCGTGCGGGTGAAGCCGCCATCGGTAGAGCTCGTGAGGGGCGATTCGGTGATTCTCGTTGGCAGGATTCCCTGCAGTTGCGACAGATTCACGCGCTCCACCATGCCAGCCTGGCTTGCGCCGAGACTGTTGGAACGGAATCCCATTTGATCGACGAACAAAAATCCGGAGGATGTGCCCGCGCCATTGTTGAGTGTGCCTACGGGAACAAGCGAGGAGTTCAGCACATGGTTATCGACGATAAAGAAGTCGTAGCTGGACGCAGCAATGGCTCCGGACAACTTGTCGAAGTCCTTGCGGGCCGCTACGAAGGTATCGTAATTAGCGTCGTAGAGCAGCACCCGTCCGTCACTCATCGCAATAAGAAGCGACGAGCCGTCCGGCGATGCTGCCAAACCAGTATTGAGGGTCACATCGTTGGTATAAACACCGAGGTTGGGCAGCGGGAAGGCCGTTCGGCTTGCCATATCGATCCGGTCGATCTTGTGCACGCCGGAACCGGATCGGACGCTGGCCAGAATGGCGTTTCCTGACACCGCGATGGAGCGGGGATAATGTCCCACCGGAAAGCGTACGGGTGTCGAGGGCTGGAGAGTATCCAGGTCGAAGACAGATGCGATATTCGAATTATCGTTGCCAACCAGCAGATAGCGGAGATCGGCTGTGATCGCCATCTGAGTCGGCGTATTGCCGGTTCGTAGCGCTGCAATCTGCCGCTGGTTTTTGTCAAAGACAAGAACTTCATCGGTATCTTGCCGAAGGATCAGGAAGCGGCTGCGAACAGGGTCTGCCAGAATATCGACCAGTTTGCCGGGGATGTTCTGTATCAGCCCGCGTTGATCTGGTTCGCGATTATTCACAAGCACGCGGATTCTATCAGGAAGGTTCACAGCACCGGACGCATGAATATCGATGTAACCCGCCGAAGTACCCTTTGCATTGAGGAATGCGCCGGGATTTACAGTGATGTGAACGACTGCCGGCGTTACGCCCGAATCCGGAGTAACAATGATCGCTGGATCGGAAGTGGTCAGCGAGAACGCGACGCGGCCGCCGCTGGGGTTTGAAATCACTATATCCTTGGTCTGCTGCTCACGGGTGCAGCTGCTGCTTTGAAAAAGAACTTCGCGCTGCTCGGATCGAATGCGCGGAGCCTTCGCGAGTTGGCCGACCTGGAAGATCGTCACGCCGCTGGCAGAGATGGAGTAGAGGACATCGCGCGCCGAGTTCAAAACCGACCGTCCGGTGAGATTTTCCCGAAGTTGCAGACGGTCCAGGACTGCAAGGTTATCCGCAGCAACTACTTGAAGGATGGGGCCGCTGCTGTCAGTGGCCGCCGCTGGCGCCGGGGTCGTGCTGCTAACCGGGGTTGACGTTCCAGTCTGAGACGTAGCTGCGGGATCCGCCTGCGTCATCTGCGCGTAAATGAGACCCCGTTCGAGATCCAGAGCATGACTGCCGATGTCCAGTTTGCCCGATGGGTTGGGAAACTGCGCCACCAAAGTGCCCTGCCGGTCGAACAATCCCCAGCCCGCGAGGTAATAAGTCCCGGTAGTGCTCACGCTGACGGTCCGGGGACCCATTTCAGGGCTGGAAGTATAGCTGGTAATACCTAACTGTCCTAACCGGACGTCATACCGGAAGAGGAACTTATCGGTCAATCCGAACAGCCAGAGCCCGTCTTGCGACGCGGCGACGGCCGCTCTTACAATGACCTGCGAATTGGCAGGCGCGACAATCGGCAGAGTTTTGCCTTGTAGGCCCGCAACGGTATCGATTGTGTGGGTCTGACCGGACATGGGATCGAACAAAAGAAACTCGGTGGAAGTCACTACCAGAGCCAGGTTTTGGTTCGTGAACGCGACGGCAAGCGGTGACGAGCCGACCCCGAAAACACGCCGTGAGTTATCTTCCAGGTTCAACACCGTCACGGCATTTCTTGCGGCCTCGAAGTTTCCATAGTGGCCGATAACCAGATATTTGTTGTCCCTCGACAAAGCGATCGCAGATGGCTGGGCGGTGACCTGGATGGAACGGGTAATCGCGTTGTTATCGAGCGACATCACGTCAACCCGGTTCCCGTTGAAATTCGCAATGTAGAGGACACGCCGGCTCTCGTCCAGCGCGAGGTCGGAGGCTTGCCCACCGATCGGCACTACCGTCCCAAAGGTGGCGGCGGCTAGCGGTTGTTCCAGAGCGCACAGCACGGGCAACGCAAGCACTAGCGATCGAATTAGAGCGGATCGAGATCGCATAAAAAAAGTCATGAGGAAATTTACTCCTACCTTCGGCGGCCCAGAGTGGCCACAGCTTTGCATCTTTCCGGCGGATGACATCATGCCGTAACTCACTTGGGCGCAGGCGACGCCGCGGGCGCGGGTGCCGGGGCAGCAGGGGCAGGCTGCAACTGCGGCTGCGAAGTCATCATCGGCAAGCCTCCCTGCTGCTGAATCGCAAGTCCCCTGGAATCGGTTAGAGCAGGACCGGGTTTCAAACTGTCGATTAGGTTTTCCATGGGGATCGACTCCACCGGTCTGGCCTGTACCGGACCGGTGGAGTCCGTTCCCGGGGTCCTCATCGGCACGGCGGAATTCGGCTCCAGAAATGGCTTTGGCATTCGCACTTCAGGCAGTGTCTGCCCCGCGGGCATCGGACGCACCAACTCAGGAGTTACGATCACCAGCAGTTCGGTATTCTGGCGGCTGGTGGATTTTGATTGGAATAGCTTGCCGAAGAGCGGAATATCACCGAGGAACGGCATCTTTTGCAGATTGTCCGTAAGCCGGTTGTCCAGCAGACCGCCAATAGCAAAGCTCTGGCCCGCTTCCAATTCTACTTCTGTGCTAACACGGCGCACGGTGAGGGCAGGCACTTGAAAGCCTTGCACATTAAGCCCGTTTGAGAAATCCAGCGCACTCACTTCCGGCGCCACTTGCAGGCGGATAGTCCCGCGAGGCGTTATCACCGGAAGGAAATTGATTCGCACTCCGAATTCCCGGAATTGGATCGTGATCTGACCGACTCCTCCCGCGCCGCCTTGTAGCGTAGGAAAGGGGAATTCGCCACCGGCCAGAAAACTCGCCTGCTTGCCGTTGATCGCCAGGACATTGGGCTCGGCTAGTATTTCCAGCAGCAGCTTCCGCTGCAAAGCCCGGATTGTGGCGCCCAGGTTGATCTCGGGGCGAAGCATGAAAATATTCAGTGCGTCCGTCAACGTGAGTTGCGTGGTTCCATTAGGAGTCCGCTCGATCTTTGGCGGCGCGAACTGTTGTGTGGTTGCCGTTCCAACATTCCCGCCCGCGCCGGTGCTAATCAGATTCAGGCCGAGTTCGGTGCTGGCGGTGCGATCCACGCTCGCAAAACGGACCTTCAGCAGGATCTGTGCGTCGGCTGGCGGGATATCCACGTTCAGAAGGTTGACAGTTTTCCCCAATGTGGAAGCGATGGCGACGGCGCGTTGCGCGTCCGTGAGATTCTTCACTTGACCACGTAGAAAAACTGTATCGTTCTCTAGGGTGAAGTTCACATTGGCGGATGGCAGCTCCTTTTCAAGCTCCCGGCGGACGGCTTCGCTTCGGTTATTTGCGGCCACGCGGCTGGCATGCACCGTGACGTCGAACAGGAGCTTGTTGCCGCCCTGCTGCCAGATGATCAGGTTCGTTTCTCCCGGAGCCTTGGCGCTGACCAGCACTTCGCGCGCGCCGACTGCGGTTGCTTCTACAATGTCGCCGAAGCCGACGGCGACACGCTCGATCGGTACCGGACTGTTCATCAGAATGGTTTTTCCCACAGTCAACGACAAATCGTTCTGCGTCGTTTGGCCGGGTTGGGCAGGCGCGGGAGCGGCCGGCTGGGCCTGTGGCGGCGCTTGTGCCTCCGTCGGCAGCCCGACGCTCAAGAGTGCGATCAGGGATCCGAGCAATACTGTAGCGGCTCGATGCAGCGGCTGTCGTTTCACTTATTTTCCTCGGCAGCGAACTTCGCTTCGGTGCGCTTGGCGCCATTCAATACTTCGATTGTGTAAAAACCTGGTGGGATTGGCTTCGCTGCCGGCGGCGGAGGTGTTGCCTTCGGGCGTACGGCCCGCGGCCGTTCAGCGGCGGCAGGATCCGGCGCATTGGAGTCGGCAAAAAGCTTCGCCATCACCGATCCCGAAGTCTTTGCAACCTGAGTGTCGAGCGGATTGCGGAGTACCAGCTGAATGCGCGTCTGGTCTCCACTGGCCAGGCTCAGCACTTCAGCCTGCTCGGGAGTAACCAGCAGATTAACCACCTGCACCTGGACAGGCTTTCCTTCGTTATCCTTTTGAATATTCGCGCCCGCCGAAAGCACTTGAATGTTTTGCAGGAGAGTGCGCACCTTCGATCCCGCGGCCTGATTTGCACCCGGCGGATTTCCCGATATCAACACGTCCACGCGCATTCCAGGCAGGACAAAGCCCGCCAGACCGACGATATCGTTGACCCGTACCGCGCACGCTCGCATGCCGGGGGGAATGGTGGCTGCAAGTCCGCCACCGGATCCCGCGGCCGCGAGGCGCGTTTCCGAGATTGGCTCGCCTGCATAGATCGCCGAAACAACTCCCCGGCCGATGACGTTGTCCGTCTTCACGGCAACTCCGGCCGGTGGGGTGCCCACCCAATCGCCCACTTTCACATCATTGGCGCCGATCAACGTGCCGAGCTCCAGGTTCCGGGCGGCCACGATCACGTGAGTCAATTGATTCTGCGGCTGAGTCTTAGCAGCGATTCGCTTGCCCACTAGCCGGTAGACCACATAACTGGCGGCGGTGGACACCACGAGTGCGCACAGAAGAATCGTCAATAATCTTCGGTTCATAGTAATTTGCCTTTCGGTCGATCCCTTCCGGGAAGCAATTCAGGCTCCAACCCCGGATTCCCTTGTAAACTATGCAAACAACGTACTTCGTCAGGCTACTTTCGTCATCCTGTGTGAACAGGCGTTTACACTCCACTTTTCGGCAGTAGACACAGATAAATGCAAACAACTTACCGGACCAAAGCGACTTGGCGTACATTCAGGAGCGCCGTAGCGTCCAGTTGCATGAGAATTGCTGGATTGCCGCCTAACTGCAAGGCATTTACAATAATTTCGCCGATCACTTTTGTAGTGCTGCCCGGATTACCTTG
>DATLBY010000195.1:0-7958 GCA_035526665.1 Bryobacteraceae bacterium | reverse complement strand
CGCAGAATTTTGAGTTGTTCGGCCGCGGCCTTTTCGTCGTATTTCACGGCCCGATCGCGCGCTACGCCAACCGCAATCGCCGTCATTTGCTGGTGGTGACAGCCTGCGCATCCACCATCTCTAAAGAAAGTAGTGCTGGCGCCCTGGAGCAGCGCCAGACTCTTCTCTACTGGCCCTTTTAATTCGGATGGAGAAACCAGAGGGGCAGCGAAGAGACTCACGTTCAAAAACACCAGACCGGAGATCCGAGTCAGATATCTCATATGAACTCCTATTCCTTTGCCTTCGCTGTCTTAACGCCCGATTCCTTGAGGAGACTGATCACGGCCGGTTGGCGGAATTTTTCCGCCCAATCGCGCGCCGTCTCCCCGGCGAGACTTTTGATCGTGGGATCAGCGCCTCGGGCGAGCAGCAGCTGCACCACGGCCGGGTTCTGATATTCGGACGAAACCGACAACATGAGAGGCGTCATCCCGCGGATATCTTTCGCATTGATATCAGCGCCTGCGTCCAGCAGCGTCTTCACGATTTCGGGAGATCCATACGTGGTCGCCAGCAGCAGCGCCGTAAACTGTCCCAGGGCGAGCGGTCCATTTTTTGCCTTGAACCCTTCCGAGCCAGAGACCGCATTTACGTCCGCTCCGGCCTTCAACAAAAGACGAACCGCTTCGAGATTACCGAATGAGGCGGCGTTCATTAAGGCCGTATCGCCGGCGCGATTCTTTGCATTGATGTCCACACCTTGGCCGGCCATCAGCTTGACTACCGCAATGTCATTGGCTTGCGATGCGGCAATCATTGCTGTGTTTTGGAAACCATCGATTGCCTTGGGATCCGCGCCCTTGGCAAGCAGAAGTCTGACGATCGGCTCCGCACCGTTATGGCTCGCTGCGATTAATAGCGGAGTTCTGCCCTGCTTGGACTTGGCATTGACGTCAGCGCCTTTCTCCAGCAGCAGGCGGACCTTCGCCAGATCCGAGGCGCACCACATGAGCGCCGTGGCGTCGAACGCATTTTTAGCGTTCACGTCAGCTTTGGCGTCGATGAGCGCATGCATGGCTTCCAGCCTGCCAAACGCGGCGGCGTGCATCAGCGGAGTGGTCGCGCGCTCCCCTTTTTGATTCGGGTCGGCGCCGTTACGCAATTGCTGCTTGAGACCGGCGAGATCGTTATCGCGAATTAGTTGAAAAAGGGATTCATTGGCGTGCCCGGGAGGTGGCGCAGCGTAAATGGCGGCTGCGCTACCCCAGGCAATGAATAGAGGCAGAATGCGATACAACATGATACAGCCCTCCAGAAATGTGGAACGCTGTATTCTACCGCAACCCGCTTTCGGTTGGAAGCCCTAGTTATCGGGCCGGCTCTCTGAGTGGAGCTGACCTGTTACCAAAGGCCTAATACTTTGAGGACAACGATGATTACGACGATTACTCCGATGATGTAAAAGACACTGTTTCCACCCATTAGTCAGCTCCCTTGTCGTACCTCCGCATCGTAGCGCAGCTGACACGCTGTTAGCAAGCAGCACGAATGCCTGTTATTTGGCTGCACTTGCATCGAACACTACTTGACCGCCGACAATCGTTTTCAAAGGCTCGATATTTTTGATGTCGTTTTCCGGACAGGTCATGTAATTCTTTGAGATCACTACCATATCAGCCAGCTTCCCGGGCTCGATGGAGCCTTTCTCTTTCTCGCTAAAGGCTAGATAGGCCCCGTTCCAGGTCCACATTTTCAGTGCTTCCGCGCGGGAGATACGCTGCTCCGGATTCAGGACTTTGCCGTCCACCATCTGGCGAGTAATGGCCATCCACATTCCGAAGAATGGATGAAATGGATTCGTAGCCAACCGTGGATCGAAGCGAATCATGTGGTCGGAGCCGCCGGCAATGACAACGCCGCCATCGATCATGGAGCGGAACGGCTGGAAATCCTTCATACGCTCGGGCCCGAAAACATCCTTAATGGCCGGTCCATCCAGGTACATCCAAGCGGGCTGGACGTCGAATGCTACGCCTAATTTGCGCGCCCGCTGGATTGCGGCCGCATTCGGAAAGTTGCCGTGAGTAACTGTGAAGCGGCGGCCTTGAATGGGACGGATCGCATTGGCTGCTTCATAGGCGTCGAGCAGCAGGTCGGTAGCGCCTCCGCCAGTGGTATGCGCAGTCATTTGCCAACCCAGTTCATTGGCGATTTTCGCCATCTCGAATACGTTTTCGCGTGGGACGGACAGGACACCACGATAGCCGTCTTCGACAAACCCGTAGATACCGGTCTGGCGTCCATAGGGCTCCCTTAGATAGGCTGTTCCAATCAGGATTCCGCCGTCGATCACGGTTTTCAAAGATCCGACAGTAAACCATTTGTCGCCCGATCCCGTGACGAAAGGAATCCGTTCAATCTCCTGGCGCAGGTCGGCGGCGCTGCCCTTCGCATCCACTAAATAGGTGACATAGGCGCGAACTTTCATTCTGCCCGCATCGTGGAGCGTCTGGTAAGCGCGAAAACCCTGGGCGGTCTCGCCACGATCGATGATGCTAGTGATTCCCACCGAGCTATAGGTGCGTAGCATGCTTTCGAGCGAACTGACTCGCTCTTCGGCGGTAGACTTGCGAGTGCCCCGGACCGACGATAGCAGTTGAGAGGCTCCCAGCACCAAGCCTGTCGGCTCTCCATTCTTGTCGATGACAATACGGCCGGCACTTGGCTGCGGGGTCGCCGAAGTAATCCCCAAGCGCTTCATCACCTTTGAATTCAGAACTGAGGCATACCCGTTGTCGACTACTACTTCGCGTTCCGGCGCGGCCGTGTCGAGCTCCTGACGGGTGGGGTACCTGTGTTCGATCAAGCGTGTGGAGTAGACCTTTGGGATGAAGATCAGGCGATCTTTCGGGAGCTTCGCCGCTTGCGATTTAATGTACGTCTGTATCTCCGGGATTGATTTGAATACCGGTATGGTTCCTTCAATTTCGCTTAAGGCGGCAGCGAGTGGATGTACATGACTCTCAATTAATCCCGGCACTACCGATTGACCTGCGAGATTAATCTTTTTGGTGCGGGGGCCGGCAGTTTTCAAAACGTCCGCGTTCGAACCCACGGCCAGGAAACGGTCGCCCTGGATCGCCACAGCCTGTGCCGTGGGATGGTTGGACGACATGGTCACAATCTGTCCGTTGTAATAGATGGTATCGGCCCGTTCCTGGGCGGCAGCGCCGGCGGAAACAGCCAAGGAAAGAGAAAATAGGATCCCAAATCTTCCAACAAAGCTCGAATATGGCATGGATGCCGAGAATCCTAGCATTCGGGTCCAATGATAGTCAACGCCGTGAAATACAATCATGAGGATGAAACACCTCTTGCTGTTTGGGATCCTGCTAGCACAAGGCCTCGCCCAGAACTATGACGTTATTATCCGGAACGGGAAACTGGTGGATGGTACCGGCAATCCCTGGAGAATGGTGGACGTCGGCATTCAGGGCGGCCGGGTTACAAGCATCGGAAATCTCAGCAGCTTCCAGGCGACAACTGTCATCGATGCCAAAGGACTGATTGTGGCGCCGGGCTTTGTCGATATCCACAATCATTCGGACGAAACGATTGTAGCGGACGGTAATGCCGAAAGTATGATCCGCCAGGGCGTCACGTCAATGATATTCGGCGAAGGCGGCTCGGCCGCACCGATCGGCGGGAAACAGCAAAAACGTCCGTCAGGAGCCGACTGGAGCGATTTTGACGGTTACTTCGGGCGAGTTCTCAAGCAAGGCATCTCGACTAATATCGGTAGCTATGTGGGATCCAGCCAGGTGTGGACCTACGTCCGGGGCGAACAGGCCGGACCGCCCACCCCGGCCGAACTATCCGCGATGCAGGAGGTAGTCCGCCGCGCCATGCAGCAGGGAGCGCTCGGTGTGGCGAGTTCACTTAGCGGACCGCCGGGATCCTGGATCGACACAGCGACGCTGGTCGCCATGTGCAAGGTTGCCTCGGAGTACGGCGGTATCTACTCGACCCATATGCGCACTGAGGGGCAGGGAGTTTTCGAGTCGGTGGCCGAGGCCCTCGAGATTGGGCGAAAGGCTCAGATACCAGTCGACATCATCCACCTGAAACTTGCGGATCACAAGCTGTGGGGCCAAATGCCCGAACTGATCGCCAGCATCCAACAGGCACGCGACAAAGGCCAACAGGTGGAGGCGCACGTCTACCCGTATCGCGCCGGCCAAAATAATCTTTCCAGCATCCTGCCGCCGTGGGTGCATGAAGGCGGGACCGACGCGATGCTGAAGCGTTTGCATGACCCGCAACTCCTGCCGAAGATCAAAGACCAGGTTCTCCACGGCATGCCGGGCACCAATTGGTACAACCACTACACCGCTACCGGCAACTGGGAGGGAATGTTGCTGGTGTCGCTATCCAGCCCGGAATATAAACGTTTTGAAGGTAAGCGTATGGATGAAGTAATCCGGACCATCGGGGGCGATCCGCTGGATGTTCTTTTCAAACTCCTCGAGGCCAATCGCGGGTCCATTCCCACCATCTACTTTCACCACAATGAAGACGACATGCGCTACGCCCTGCGGCAGCCCTTCGTCTCCATCGGCTCGGATGGAACAGCGGTAAAAACCGAAGGTCCTCTGGCAAAAGGAAATCCACACCCGCGTTACTACGGGACGTTCCCGCGGGTACTCGGCCGGTATGTACGGGATGAGAAGGTTCTCAGCCTGGAGGAGGCGATCCGGAAAATGAGCTCGGCCAACGCGGCGAAGATCGGAATTTACGATCGGGGACTGGTTCGTCCCGGCTTTTGGGCAGACGTGACAATATTCAACCCGGCGACCGTCATTGATAACGCGACCTGGGATAAGCCCCATCAATATGCAACCGGCATCGAGTATGTCCTGGTAAACGGAGAAATCGTCCTCGCCCGCGGTAAACATACCAACCGGCGGCCAGGTAAGATTCTGTACGGCAAAGGCAAAAAGATTTGAATTTAACCTGATCCCGATGCATCCGGTGTACAGTTGTGAAGGACGCACGGAGGCAGTCAGGAGCGTATGGCAGGCAAAAAAAGCAGTACAGAAGATAGCGCGATAGTCGCAGCGGCAAAGACGATCGGCAGCGCGGCCGGGAAAGTTGCGGCGGCAACGGGTCTGGCGGGCGCACCTAAGCCCAAAAAAGGGAAGCTGCAAAAAAAAGACAAATCCGGTCTGCCGCGGCGCGAGAAGAAGGCAGCCAAAAAGGCGGCGGCCCGCCGCAGCGCAAAATCAGCACCAGCTAAGAAGTGAGGTTGCGGCCATTATGGCTGCAGGATCACCTTCATCAGGTTCGGTTCTTTGCCATACAAGCGCTCAAACCAGCGTGGGCCTTCCGAAAGCGGCGCAATCGCACTAATCAGCGGCTCCACGACGATTGACCGGCGGTTCAAAAGGTCAATGCAGACCGGATATTCGCCCGAGGAAGAGCAGGAGCCGATCAGCTGGATCTGGCGCGTAACCACGATCTGTAGCGGTAGTTCGACCTTGGGCGCGAGATTTCCAACAAGCGTCACGACACCGCCCTTGCGCACGCTATTGAGAGCCGTTTGCAGGGTCGCGGTGGCGCCGACGACCTCCATTGCAACATCGGCGCCGCGACCCGCGGTCAATTCGCGAATTCGCTTGGGCACATCGCCATCGGAGGGACTGAATGTTTCCTCGGCGCCCAACTGCCGAGCGATGGAAAGCTTTGCTTGGTCGAGATCGACGGCAATAATGCGCGAGCAGCCCGCAAGGCGGAGCGCTTGCACTACCAGCAGTCCAATCATTCCGCTGCCCACTACAACCGCGGTATCGCCCAGCTTTATGGGCGTCAAGCTGACTGCATGCACGGCCACGGAAACCGCTTCGATCATGGCGGCATGCTCGAACGGTAGCGTTTCGGGCAGCTTGTAGCAGACACGCTGCGGCACCGCCACATACTCCGCGAACGCACCGTGGCGGCGATACTCGCCGGGCGAAACCCCCAACACCTGCCGGTTATCGCATAGATTGACCTCGCCGCGGATACAGAAAAAACAGTGACCGCAGTAGATAGTGGAGTCAAACGTGACCCTGTCGCCGGGCCGAAACGACTTCACACTGGGGCCGGCAGCCTCTACTACACCCGCCGCTTCATGGCCCATCACGAGCGGCGGCAGGCGCCGTCCCGTACTTCCGTCGTAGCCGTGGATGTCGCTGCCGCAAATGCCGCAGGCCTTCACGCGAATCAGAAGATCTTCCGGTCCGATCTCGGGTTGGGGAAATTCCACCACTTCCAGGTGCTTATAACGCTCCATCAGCATTGCTTGCATAGTTAGAATCCTCTCGCCGTCAGCTCTAAAATACTCGCCAAAGAACCATCATACTTGCAGCTCCCCAACCGGCCATGAGGGGCGGTGGTGATTACAGGGAAACTCCCAGGAGCCGCGCCGCATTCTGATTGTAGATCTTTCGCAAAACAGTGTCGGACAGGCCTAGCCCGGATATTCGCCAACGGCCCTGCGGAGGAACTTTTGCGGGAGCGTAGTCAAAATATTCGTCATTCGTCTCGAGAAAACGGAAGTAGATTTTGTACAATGCGTCCCCGAACACCTGTTGCGGAGTTTCGACGCCTTTGGGCACTGCATCGGTGCCGAACAAAATCCGGTCCTGATACTTATCCATGAACTGTTTTGCCGCGCGCGGCTGACGGCCGAGTTCGCCGATGCGGGCGGCTATCTCGACGTGCATGTTCGGGTGGCTGGAGAGACATTCTGAAACGTATCCGAGGTTCTCAGAATCCGCCACGTGGAAACAGACAAACTGAGTCCTGGGATGACGCCGCATGACGTTCCGGCGCTGCTCCTGCAGTTCCATGTTCGCTGGAAAATCCTTGCCGTGGAAAGACCAGTCAGGATGATTGTGCAGCTCCTCCCAGCGCTCATTGAAGCGATCAATAGGCAGGAAAAAGGCCTCTGGATCTGAGGTATGGATGCCAATCGGCATTTTCAAGGAAGCCGCCGTCTCCCACATGGGATCGAAGCGCGGATCGTCCACCTTAAGCAGACGGCCAGTTTTGACATGCTCGCGAAGATAGAGACCGAGAGTTTTCAAAACCTTGATGCCGCGAGCTCCCGCGTTGTGGGCAGCTTGAATCAAATCTGCCTGAATCTGCGGGTACTTCGGATCCTCGATCCTGGCCCAGGCAGGCTCCGTGAGTATTACAAAGCGGTTGGGATGCGGCTGCTGCAGGACGCGGATCGCCTCTTCCAGGCCCTTGCCATAGCCGCCAGTGCAGTTGACCATGAATCGGATATTACGGCGATCCATCACGGGCAAAAGCTCTTCGGGCTTGGCGCTGAACGTCACCTTGTCCTGACCGGAAAGTCCTCCGCTCCAGGTGATGTGGGTATGGAAGTCGATGACTGGAAACTTCGCCCGTTCCACGCTGTTTTCGTGGACATGGAGCATGCTCTTGGGCTCGTACTCGCGCAGCGGCACATCCGGACCTGCCGCCGCAGGCGCCGGCGCTTTCTGCGGCATGGCCTGCCCACCGCCAAGTGCGGCTGCGGCCACGGCTTTCATCAGCTGTCTGCGATTCATATTGTTCCTCCTGGAGTCATTTTTGCAATTACAGCAGGGTTAAGCGCCGGAAATCCCGCGATTTCACCTGCCAGGGGAGCCACGTATTCGAAGAAGTGTTGCGACAGGTGTTCGTCCGAGCGCCACTCAGCCGGGAATGGCCGCTCGAGAAATGCGACCCGGCTCAAGGGCGCCAATCCGGTGGCGATGTGATATTCGGGTCCTGGGCCCCGGTCGAGTGTGATCATGGAGCCGCCATGCCCGGCGATGGCGGCCTGCACCGCCGCGTTCCCGCAAAGCCGCGCCTCCTCCCAATCACGCTGGACTATAGTGAGTGAGGTCGATCGTCCCAATAACCCCGGTTTTTCAGAGCGGGCGCGA
>DATLBY010000194.1:0-2771 GCA_035526665.1 Bryobacteraceae bacterium | reverse complement strand
GCCGCGGCCAGCGCGAGCGAGACTTTCGGAGAGATGTTGGAGATGCTCGAGGTATAGGCTTGCACGCCTGCGGCGAAGTAGCCGGGGACACAATCGTCTCCCAAGCCTCCGAACCACGCGAGGCGATCGCCATTGAATTGGATGATGCGTTGATACTTCCTCACGTCGCCCTGGCCGTCCTTCCAGGCTGCCAGCGTAGGCACATGGTCGGCGAGGCGCGCTACCATGTCAGGACTAAAGACCGCCCAGTCGCGGCTGTACACCATCATAGGCAGGCCGGAAGCCTGGCCGATGGCGCGGTAGAAGTCAAAGAGCCCCTGCTCGGGGGAGTTCGAATAATACGGCGGCAGCACCAAGAGGCACTGTGCGCCGGCCTTTTCCACACGGCGCGCGATGTCGGCTCCAATGGGAACGTTGAAGCCGGTTCCCGCCACTACGGGCATTCTTCCGTTGGTGGCTTCCACCGTGACGCGCACGATCTGTTCGATCTCCTCCGGAGTCATGGAGTACATCTCGCCCGTGCCACCCGCGGCCACGATGGCGCAGAACGGGTGCCGGACCATCTCGTCCACATTGCGGGCCAGCGCATCCAGATCCAGCGAGAGGTCTTTCTTCAGCGGCGTGACCGGAAAGCCGAATACGCCTTTGAGTGTTTTGCAGAATTCTACCGGGTTCATGGGAATTACCAGTCTATCCAACTAGTTTTGCTTGTGCGATCCAGCCGCGGGTCTCTTCAAAGCTTTTGACGCCCTGCGCCGCTCCCAACATTTCGACCTTCATCGCGCCTACGGCATTAGCAAAGACAGCGGCTTCGGCGTAGGAGAATCCTCTGTGCAAGGCTGCCAGAAAACCGCCGGCGTAGCAATCCCCTGCGCCCGTGGTATCGAGCGCTTGCACCGCGAATGCCGCGGCTCTGTATGGCTGCTGCCCCTGCGGGAACACAATGGAACCGGCGGCTCCCAGCTTGAGAACAATGTCACGCGCTCCGCTGTCGCGAAGAATACCGGCGGCTTCCACAGGATCGTCCGATCCGGTGAAATTTCCGGCTTCGCTCTCATTCAGGAATAAGAGATCGATATGGGGCAGGCAGGGCGCCAGGTCAGGCATCCAGACGCCGCGCGCATCCCAGCCGGTATCCAGCGAAGTGGTGAGCCCGAGCGCCTTTGCGCGCCGCAGCACGTCCGGAACCCGCGGCCGCAAGTTCGGCAGGGAGAAGAGATTGGCGAGATGAAAGTGCGAGTAGCCATCCGGGTCGGCGAACGTCAGCGAATCGGCGGTTACGGCGGTGCTGGCGCCCAAGCGGTGGAGAAACAGGCGGTCGGCCGAGGGATGGACTACGCAGATGGAAACATTGGTAGGAACGTCACACCGGCCCACGGATCGGATATCCACGCCGCTCTCGCGTAAGCGCGCCAGCACCCAGTCGCCATGAGGATCGCGCCCGACCATACCGCAAAGCCGCACCGGGACGCCGAGAGTTCCCAGCGCGTACGACGTGTTCCCGCCGTTGCCGCCGACGGATTCCGCGATGGTCTCCACCCAGGTGGTGGTCCCCCAGGCAAACTTTTCAACGGGCCAAACGGGTATGTCGAAGGAAATATTTCCACAACAGAAGACGCCTTTTATGTTGCTGATCGCCATGCGCCTTCGAATCTATCAGATGATCCCGCCTATATCGGAAACTCGATCCCTTGCGCCAGCGGCAGATCGTCAGACCAGTTAATCGTGACCGTTTGGCGCCGCATGTAGGCTTTCCAGGAGTCGCTGCCCGATTCACGGCCGCCTCCGGTATCCTTCTCGCCTCCAAACGCACCGCCAATCTCAGCACCGCTGGTACCAATGTTGATGTTGGCGATGCCGCAGTCGCTACCGCGCGCGCTGAGGAACGTCTCTGCCGCCATCACGCTGCTGGTGAACATAGCGGACGAAAGGCCCTGGGGTACGTCGTTATGCCATTGGATAACCGTCTCCAAATCATCAAAGGGAATCAAATAGAGAATCGGCGCAAAGATTTCCTCCCGCATGATAGGCAGACCATGCCATGCCGTCACGAGCGCAGGCTCTACATAGCATCCGCCCAGCGCGTTCCCTCCGTAAATCACTTCGCCGCCCTGTTCATGAATCGTGGCGAGGCCGCGCTGCATGCGATCGACCGCCGCCGAATTGATCAAGGGTCCCATCCATGTTCCAGGAGCCAGCGGCGAACCGATCTTGATCCGCTGATACGCAGCTAACAAGCGTTCTGTGATTGTCCCAATGATGGAACTGTGGAGAAATAGGCGTCGAATGCTGGTGCAGCGCTGTCCCGCGGTCCCGGTGGCGCCAAAGAGCGCGGCACGCACCACCAGGTCGATATTCGCGTCGCCCATCACAATCACTCCGTTATTGCCGCCGAGCTCCAGCAGCGTACGGCCGAGCCGCTTGCCCACCACTTCCGCAACACGCCGTCCCATGGGAGTGGAACCCGTAGCGCTGACGAGAGGAATGCGGCGATCGGCAAGCAGCCGTTCCCCCACGGACGGAACGTCGCCGATCACGAGATTGAAGACGCCCTGCCAGCCGTGGCGTTCCAGTACCCGGCAGCAGATCTTTTGCACGGCGATTGCGGTGAGAGGCGTCTCGGGCGAGGGCTTCCAGATCACGCAGTCCCCACAGACAGCGGCCAGCAGTGCATTCCACGACCACACGGCTACCGGAAAATTAAAGGCGCTGATTACCCCGATCACGCCGAGCGGATGCCACTGCTCGTACATCCGGTGGCCGGGGCGCTC
>DATLBY010000193.1:0-3037 GCA_035526665.1 Bryobacteraceae bacterium | reverse complement strand
ATGATGCGGACCGTGATGCGGATCGATCCCTTTCTCGAGTTCAGCGGCGGCCCCCCGGAACGCCGCAAGAGAATGATCGAACTGTCGAACATTGAGCCGGCGGATGCGAGCAGTTGGCGCGCGTTTCTCGATTATTGGTTCGACCAGGCGGCGAGAGGGGGAGCCGTGGGTATCAAACAGCTGCAAGCCTACCGGCGCAGCCTGGAATTTGCGCTCCCGCGGGAAAGCGAAATCCGCTGGACGGACACTTCGGAACCGGAAACCCGCAAGCGGCAGGACTGGATTGTGCACGAATGCTGCCGACGCGCGCATGAGCGGCGATGGGCGCATCAGGTGCACGTGGGCACGCACAACCTGCCCCATTCCTCGCCGCTTCCGCTGGCGGCGCTGGCGCGGCGCTATCCCGCAATGAAGATCGTCATGATCCATTGCTGGCCGTTTCTTGAGGAGGCCGGGACGCTGGCGCGCCAGGTTCGGAACATCTACATCGATACCTGCTGGCAGCCGATTCTGAACCCCCAGTTCTTTCGCACGGCGATGTCGCAGTGGTGGAATTATGTCCCTGTCCACAAGATTACATGCGGCCACGACGCGACCACCGTGGAGATGGCTGCAGGATCGGCACTGTACACACGAGAGATTCTGTCCGAGGTTCTATGGGAGCAGACACGCCAGAGCGGCGTGGCGCCGCGGGAGATCCGAAACGCAGCCCGGCAGGTGCTTCACGATAACGCAGTGGAACTCTACGAGCATCGGTGAGGTCCGCATCGCTAGGGGGTTTGCGATACGGTGCTGCCGATCGACGCTATTTGGATTTCCGGACCGCTTCGATGAGTGCCGGCACTACCTCGAACAGATCGCCGACAATGCCGTAATCGGCTACTTCGAAAATAGGCGCGTTCGGATCTTTGTTGATGGCAACGATTGTCTTCGCGCCTTTCATGCCGACCAGATGTTGGATGGCCCCCGAGATACCGATCGCAATATAAACCTTCGGAGAGACCGTCTGTCCGGAGCTGCCCACCTGCCGCTCCATGGGAAGCCAACCGTTATCGCAGATGGGGCGTGAGGCTGCCAGTTCCGCGCCCAGGGCCGTGGCGAGATCCTGCACCAGCGCGATGTTTTCCTTTTCTTTGATACCGCGGCCCACCGAGACGATGATGTTGGCGGCGGTGAGGTCCACGGCGCGCTGCGATTCCCGGAACGGCTCGCCCGGCTGGCTGCGGATCTTCGATGCATCCATCTGCACATCGATTGCCTGGGGCGCCGCAGCCGAAGCAGCGGCCTCCAGTTTGTCAGCGCGGAATGCGCCTGCCTGCACCGAGAGGAAGTAAGGAGCGGCACCCTGGAATTGCACGTCCGCGCTCAGCTTACCTTGAAAGAGCTGCCGCACCAGGATGGGGCCCTGCTTGATATCGATGACATCGCTGACCAGAAGCTGATGGAAGCGGGTGGCGACTTTGGGCGCGAAATCGCGCACCTGATAGGTGTGGGGAAAGAGAACGTAATCCGGGGATTTCTGCCGGATCACCTGCTCGGCGGCCGCGCTGTAGCCGTCGGCAGTGTAGTTGGCTAATGCGGGGTTTTCGACGGTGAGAAGTTCATCGAGCTTATATTTTGCGGCTTCGGCCGCTAGCGCTGCTGCGTTCGCGCCGAGGATGGCAGCAGCCAGCGGCTGTCCGGTCGAGGCGGCAAGCTGTTGGCCGGCGGCCAGCGCTTCCCAGGACATGCGGTTCCAAACGCCGCTCTTCTGCTCCAGGAAGACCAGAACTCCGCTCATAACGCCCGCACCTCGAACTTCAGCTTCTCGATTAGTTTGGCGGCGGCTTCTTTCGGGGGGCCGTCGAGGAGCTGAGTCTGTTTGGATTTTTCCGGAGCGTACACGCGTTGCATGGAAATAACGGGCTGGAGATCGACGCCGAGCTCACCGGCCGTGAGGCGCTTGACGTCCTTTGTTTTCGCCTTTTTGATACCCATCAGGGTGGCGTAACGAAGTTTGCTGATGCCCGACTGAATTGTCAGCACCGCGGGGAGCGGCAACTGAACATTTTGAAACCATGCATCTTCCATCTCGCGCTTTACGCTGATGAAGGAATCGGTCTTCTCCACGTGCATGATGATGGTGGCGTGCGCCATGCCCAGCAGCTCCGCCATCACCACACCGGTCTGGCCGAAACCGAGATCGTCCGACTGGAGGCCTGTCAGGATCAGGTCAGGAGATTCTGTCTCCGCGGCTTTTGCCAGAAGCCGCGCCACCGCGAGCGTATCCAGCGAGGCAAGGGACTCCTCCTCAATGTGGATGGCGCGATCGGCTCCCTTGGCGAGCGCTTCGCGGATGGTTTGCGATGCCGATGCCGGCCCGGCGCACAGTGCTACGACTTCGCCGCTATATTTTTCCTTGAGCTGCAGCGCCTCTTCCAGCGCATAGGCGTCCGGCTCGTTAATCTCGAAACTCAGATCGGACTCGTCGATCCACTGGCCGGTGCTGTTGATGCGAAGTTGGGATTCGCGCGAAGGAACCTGTTTGATAGCGACCAGGATTTTCATGGGTTGCGGACCGGAAACGCTACTGCCAGCGTTTAAAGATCAGACTGCCGTTGGTGCCGCCGAAGCCGAAGGAATTGGAGAGAGCGTAATTCAGCGCCATGGGCCGCGCGACATTGGGAATATAATCCAGATCGCAATCCGGGTCGGGATTATCGTGATTAATGGTAGGAGGCGCAATCTGATCGCGCAGCGCCAGTACCGTGATGCCGGCTTCGAGTCCGCCGGCGCCGCCCAGTAGATGTCCCGTCATGGACTTGGTGGAGCTCACGGCCACCTTGTAGGCATGGTCTCCGAAGGCGCGTTTGATAGCCACGGTCTCGAGCCGGTCGCCCACGTCGGTCGAGGTGCCGTGCGCATTGATGTAATCGACCTGATGCGGCTCCAGGCCCGCATCTTTCATGGCATTGCGCATCACCCGGAAGGCTCCGTCGCCATTTTCGGCGGGTGTGGTGATGTGAAAGGCGTCGGCGCTCATGCCATAGCCGACAAT
>DATLBY010000192.1:0-23250 GCA_035526665.1 Bryobacteraceae bacterium | reverse complement strand
GTGGCGTGGTCTTTCAGCTTCGCCATGGATACGAAGACGTCGCACTCCTCATACGAATGGTTGAGGTAGTAGGCCTTGAACATGTGCCCGCCGTTCGGGGGCGTGAACTTGGAGTACGATTTGCTACTTCCGAGAAAGTTGGTGTTCTCCATCTCGACGCGGGCAGCGGCATTGAGCAGGGCGGTGGGGTCCCAGTTCGCCTCCATCATGTACTCTTCCAGCGGATCCGCATTGTTCCATGCGCTCTCGAGAAGCCGGACCCGTTTCGCGCCTGCCTTGCCCATTAAATGGATGGCGGTTCCGATCACCCGCGGGTGGGTCCAGTGCGCCAACTCCGCTGGCCGGTAGCCGAGGCGGAGATTCGGAGAGCCGGTCAGGTTGATCTTGATGGCGACGGTTTTCCCAGCGACAATTTTTCCCAGTCCGCCGAGTTGATCGAACATTCGCTCCATGGCGGGAAGCAGGTCCGATCCATAGCTTCTGCACTGCGCAATGGCCACCGGCGCCGTGGGAACGGTTCCGGCGGATTGGGCGGACTTGGCCGCCGACAAGGCTCCGGCGGTTGCCGTCACCGACGACAGCCATTGTCTGCGCGAAAGCGCGCGGGTATAGCCAGGGCAAGAATGCATTCAGTTAAACTCCCAATTCAACAGCGCCAAATACTGCAAATGGAGGAATGGCAATTTCAATTCCGCCGTCTCGTTTCACCACATCGAGCCGCATCGACTCGCCGCCGGGGAGCGAGACGAAGCGCGCGGAGCCGAATGGATGGGCCACGTACGCGCTCATCGGATGCCCGAATGGCCGCATGGCATAATTCACCAGCTGAAGCAGACCTTTACCCTGGGAGCTCACGGTGTAGCGAACATTAGTCACGCCCGCATTCCAGAGCCTTACTACATCATGGCGGCGGCTGAGTATCAGGTGCACGTCTGTTGCTAAGACGTAGGGATCGGTCCAAGGTTTCCGCGCAATTGCGATTTTCCCTTTGCCGGCGGGAAAATAATCGTATCTGCTTTCGAAGTTTCCCGCCGGAGCTCCCGCCGCCACCATGGGAGCCGCGCTCGCAGGTGCGATCAACACACCACCGCTTTTGACGTAGGAGTCAATCTGCTGACGCAGGGCCCCCTCGGGGGGCCGGGCGCTCACCAGCAGCATTGCCGCCAACTTGTCGAAGGAGCCGGCAGTGAGGTGATCCATGTCGAGGACACGGTACGGCAAGTGCCGGCGGTTGCACAGGTTCAAGACCTCGCTGCCGATATATTCGTTCGGCCCCGCGAAATCGGACAATACTCCTAACCGTGATTGCTGAGTGTAGCTTCTCCACTCCTGGTGCGCCGCGAAGAAGCGGAGCGACTCTGTCATAGTCTTCCAACAGCTGAGGGCATCCGGGGCGTTGCCGGCCAGCCCGCCGCGCAAGCGGGGATCGAGGGCTACTACCCACTGCGCGCCGTAGGCGGCGGAGTCGGCGATGGCCAACAGGTACGATTCCGGGCGGATCGCCGGCGAATCCGCAGCGGGCTCGGCCAAAGTCCAGAGAATTTTCCCGGGCGCCTTCGCGCCGGCGAGCAGCAGCATCCATCCATTGGAATCGACCCAGGGAGAACCCGTAGGGCCGGCGCCGGAGGTCGCCCGCGCCGGGATCTTCGGCCAAACTGCCTTGTCCACTGCAACAACGTCAGCGGGATAGGCCCGCAGGCGTGCCGCGGGCGCGCAAGAGATCTCCTGCGCCGATGTTGACGGTCCCTCGACGAGTAAAGCATCGAGTCCGGCAGACGGAGCCCGGGAGGAGCCAGAGCACCGCCCTATCACTCCGAGTCCCATCTGGCGCGCGTGGGCGATGAGCGGCTGCAAGGTCTCCTGCTGGCTGGAAACCTCTGGTTTGTCAGCCGACCAGGTGACGACAATGCAGTTCACCGGGCTGCCCTTCAGAAAATTGAGCGATTCCGGCTTGTGCCACAGTTCGTTGACGGATTTGTTCCCAGGCTGCAGCGCGGTTTCCAGGGGACCGCTCGGCCATCGCATCGGAATCCAGGTGGAAGCTTTCGACATGTCGATCAAGTTTGCAGGCGCCTATACCGTATCACTTCCAAGCCAAGCGGCGGGCAGGGAAACGTGCGGTAGTGTCAGGTCTGCCGGCGGGATTTCATCTCCTCCAGCAAGCGGTCGATCTCGTCTTCGCGTCCGAGGGCGAGCAACCGATCGTGCACCGTGTCGCCGCCCAGCTCGGCTTTGGCCTGGCTGATCGCCTCCGAGCGAAGCACCTTGTTCTTCATCCGGTCAAACGCAATGGAGTGGTCCTGGCTGCCCAGCACTCCACCGGCGTCGGTAGCGCGTTCCAAGGCGCGCGCCCGCCGGTGCTGCGCGACCAGCAGCTCACATTTGGCCTGGGCTTCGGCCAGCTTCTGCTCGAGCTTGCGCAGTGCGGACTTCAGGTTCTCCACCTGCACTTTTTGATCGCCGAGCTGCTGGGCGAAGCTTTCGGCCATTTGACGATAGCTGAGCGTCCGCTCAAGCGCGGGACGGGCCAGGTCTTCCTTGCGTTTGTCGATCGCCAACTCGGCTTTACGCATCCACTCGGCCGCGCTGGCCGCATTGTCCTGCTGCTTCTTCGCGAGCAAATGTTCGTCGGCGATGGCGATGGCCACCTGTGTTTTGACCTGGATCAACTGATTCTGCATATCCAGAATCACCTGCTTGAGCATCTTTTCCGGATTCTCAGCTTTGTCGATCAGATCGTTTAAATTCGCTCGTACTAAAGTAGAAACTCTTTCCAGCAATGCCATGACTTCACTCCTTCAGAATACGACTGTAGCTATCAGGCTCCCGCTGCCCGGCCAGCTGTGGGAGCATCTCCATCTGGTTTCGGCGATTTTTCGCCGATGGGCTTTACCTTGGAAAACAGATCGGCCATCTGCATGCCGGACAGCGTTTCAAACAGGGCGGGTATTTGGGCGGCCATCTTGGTCATGTCGCCGGTCACTTTGTTCATTCCGGCCGCATCGCCCCCAGTGGACACGATGGTGATCTTGTCTACATTGCGCAGCGGCTCGGCCAGGGCGCGCACAATCTCCGGCATGCTGGTCAACAGCTTGTCGACTACGGCGGATTGGTTCCACTCCTGATAGGCTTCCGCCTTCACATTCATCGCTTTGGCCTCGGCCTCCCCTTTCTTGAAAATGATTTCCGCTTCGGCGTCGCCCTGGGTGCGGATGGCAGCCGCGCGTCCATCCGCTTCGAAAACGGCGCGATTGCGCTCGGCCTCGCCGAGCGTTTCAATCCGGCGGCGCTCAATTTCGGCCGGCTTGAGCACGGTGGCGATCAGCTCGCGCTCGCGGCGTTGGATTTCGGCCTCCTGCACCTTTACCTCCTGCTCTTTTTCGATCTGCCGGATCTTCACAGCCTCGGTGACCACCTGCTGCTGCATCACGTTGGTCTGAATTTCGTAGATTTTGTCGGCCTGCGCCTGTTGTTTCTTGACCGTTTCAAGGTACATCGCGCGCTTGATATCCAGATCTCTTTGCGACTCGGCCTGATTGGCCAGGGACAAAGTCTCAGCCAGCACCCGCTCCTGGTCGGCCTGCGCCTTGGCGATGGCGGCTGCTCTTTGGGCTTCGGCGCGTTTGATGGCAGTATCGCGCTCGGCTTCAGCGGCGGCTACATCGGCATCCCGCCGGATGCGGGCGATGTCGGGACGGCCCATGTTCGAGATGTAGTCGTTCTTGTCGCGTACCTCTTTGATGGTGAATGAGATGACTTCGAGCCCCATTTTATTCAGGTCGGCGGCGCAGTTGCCCCGCATCCGGTCGCCCACCATCTCAGGCTCCTTCACAATCTCCTCCACGGTGAGCTGGCCGATGATGCCGCGCAGATGCCCTTCCATCACCAGGCGGATCAGCCCCTCACGCTGCGGCGGAGTTTTGGTGAGAAACTGTTCGGCCGAGGTCTGAATCGATTCGGGGTCCGACTTGACCTTGAGTTGGGCCACGGCTTCCACGGTAACCGCCACCCCCTGGCGCGTGTAGAGATCCTTCTCCGGGGCCACGTCGAAGGACATCAGCTCCAGCGACAACATGCGATAGTTCTCGATCATCGGAAAGATGATCACGCCGCGGCCCTTTACGATGCGGGTGCCGCGAAAACCGTAGACGACCAGGGCTTCATGCGGCCCGGCCTTACGGTACAGATTGGCAAACATCGCCAGGAGGAAGATGATGGTTAAAACCATCAGTCCCGCAATAATCACTACACTCGGAGTATCCATAAGTTTAGTTAGCCTTCTGTTCTTCACCGCTCTGCATACGGCCGTCGCCGGTCAGCTCATCCCACCGCCTTACGTAGGCGATGCCGTTCTCATATCTGGTGACAACCACTTCCACTCCCGCAGGCATCGCGCTGCCATCCTCGCTGCGGATGGCGGCCGCCTTACGCGATCCGCAGCGCGAATACAGCATCTCGCCCGTGCCTCCGGGCCGCAGCTGCGCGCTGAGGGTGCCCAGCACGCCCTGCATCTCGTAATCCAGCGGATCTAAATGCTCCGGCCGGTTCATCAGGACCTTGGCGAGAAACCAGAAGACGATGGCGCCGCCGCAGATTCCGCTCAGGGTCGCGATCGCCAGGGCCGCCAGGTACCAGACGCGGTAAACACTCGTGGCAAGATAGCCGGCCCCCCCGAACCAGGCAAGGAAGGCCGCGCCCGTTCCAAAGTTGAACAGGGACACTTCCCCTTTTGCGCCAGCCCCGGCATGCCCGTGGTGGCCCGTGTGGACAGCGCCATGATGCAGATGCAAGTGAATGTGCCCGGTCAACAGAGATATGACGCTGAAGAGAAAGCCCACGGTAAAGCACCCCAGATAAAAACTGGCCCATGTCATGTCGTTGCAACTCCATTCCGTGCGCCGGTGGGCTGCAGCACGTGCAGCAGCCGTTCGGCTAGATCGGGTACCTCCAGGATGGCGCCGAGCAGAATCAGGCACGTCCTGGAATTCTCGTGCCGGGCCACGGCGAGCAGCGCCTGGCTGACCTGCCAATCCGCGCGAAAGCGCTCCGCGCCATTGATCAGCCAGAGATCCAGCGAATCTTCGGCGGCACGAACATCCGACATCAGCTCGGTGTGGTAGCCCTCGGGATCGTTGACCAAGTAACCCGGATGTACTTTGAAGAAACGCGCCAGCAGCATCCGCGTGGAGTCGGTCAGGTGGGGACGGGCGCCGCTCTCAATCTGAGAGAGATACGACTGGCTAATGGTCTTTTTCTGCTCTTTTTTCAGCGCCCGGACCACCTCGAGCTGCGTCATCTCGCGGTTGAGGCCGCGCAGGGCACCTTCCACCTGGCGCAGATACCGGAGCTTTTCCCCCATCGTCATATTGCAATCCGGAATAAGAGTATAGCAATTTGCAATAATAGTCAATAGTACTCCATCAGAACCAGGCCAGCGCCGCCGTTGACGAGGGGCGGCGGGACGTGGCAACCTTGGGATTCTCCATGAATCTAAACCTGTTATTGCTGATGGCGCCGCTGCTGGCGGGTCAGGCATGCCTGGCACAATCCGCGGAGGTATTGCCCGAGGCCTATGCATTCCTGGTGAAGCCCTACTTGCAACTGGGGGATCATCCCAGGCTGTCCAACCCGGAGAGGTTGGCGGTGAATTGGCAAGTGCCCGATATTGATGCGGAATGGACAGTGCGGTACCGGCCGGTGCAGAGCAAAGCCTGGTCCACCGCAGCCAAGCCGGCTTACCGCCGTGTGGCGGTGCGGGGTGTAGAGCCGCACCGGGTGTACAGCGCGGAGTTTACCAGCCTCTCACCGGCGGACGAGTTCGATTATGCGATTTTGAAAGGTGGTGCGGTGGTGTTTCAGGCGCGGGCGCGGGCCCGCCGGAGCGATCATCATTACTATCAGTTCGCGGTGTTCGGGGATTGTGCGCAGAACAGCGCTGGACAGCGAGCGATCGCGTATCAGACGTGGCTGATGAAGCCGGATTTCGTTTTCATTCCCGGAGACATTGTGTATGCGCGCGGCCGCATTGTCGAATACGGCACCAAATTTTTTCCCATATACAACGCAGAAGAGGCTTCGCCCGCCACGGGGGCGCCGCTGCTGCGAAGCACGCTGTTCATAGCCGGGCCGGGCAACCATGACATTGCCTCTCCCGACCTGGAGCAATTCCCCGATTCGCTGGCCTATTTTTATTACTGGAAACAGCCGCTGAATGGCCCACTCAAGACGGCCGGCGCGGCGGGCACGCCGATCTTGAAGGGGCCCGACGCAGACCAACAGGCGTTCCTGGCGGCGGCTCAGGGCAACTTCCCGCAAATGGGGAACTTCTCCTTCGATTACGGCAATTCGCACTGGCTCGTGCTCGATTCGAATAAGAACGTGGACTGGACCAAGCCGGAGCTGCGCCAATGGGTGGCTGACGATCTGAAGGCAAACCAGGGCGCCAAGTGGCGGTTCGTTGCCTATCACCACCCCGGCTTCAACTCCTCTAAGGCGCATTTCAACGACCAGTGGATGCGTAATCTTTCCGATGTGTTTGAGGAAGGGAAGGTGAGCATCGTGTTCGCCGGTCATGTCCACAACTACCAGCGCTCGTATCCCTTGACGTTTCAGACTCAGTCCGGAGGATACAACCGCAACACGGGAGTGACCGCCGGTACCTGGAAGTTGGACAAGACGTACGATGGAAGTACGAAGACCAAGCCGGATGGAGTGATTTACCTGGTTACCGGCGCGGGCGGCGCGGGACTTTACAATCCCGAGCAGAGCGACGACCGGAGTTCCTGGCAGGAGTTTACAACGAAATTCGTCTCCCAAACGCACTCTTTTACCGCCGTGGAGGTCAAAGACAGGGAGCTTACCGTCCGGCAGATTGCCGCGGACGGAAGTGAGGTAGACCGGTTCACGGTCACGCAGTGATGCGAGCCGCACTGATTCTGCTGATACCGCTATTGCTGAACGCCGAGGAGCGCTGGCTGCAATTGCAGTCCGGCCCATTTGAAGTTTTCACCAACGCCGGGGAGAAACAGGGCAAGGAAACATTGAATGAACTGGAACAGCTCCGCCATGTCCTGGGGACCACCATCGGCCAGACGGATCTGAAATCGGTATGGCCCATCCGCGTGGTGCTTTTGAAGCCCGGCAAGCAGGCTGCGAGCTTCCCGGAGGTGAAACTGGGACGCGATGCTTATCTCTCGCAGGTGACGGCTATCGCTCCGGAGACGCGCGCCGGCGCCGTCCGGATTTTATTGCAGGCGAACGCCGGGAGAATCCCCGCAGCCCTGGAGCGAGGTCTCATAACGCTGTTTTCCACTTTGCAGGTGGAGGGAACGCGCGTCACGCTGGGCGCAAAGCCGGAGCATCCGGACCGGGATTGGACGCGAGTTCACATGCTGTCGGTGGATCCGGCCTTCAGCGGCAAACTACGTGCACTGTTGTTCAATCTGCAGCGGGGCGTGGAGGACAACGCGGCATATCGGAATGCCTTTGAGAAGGGACCCGCCGAGATTGAGACCCTGCTGAACCATTACCTGGAAGCGGGGAAATACGGGACAGTGGCAATGTCCGGGCGCCCGTTGAGCGCGCAACGGCAGTTATATGCGAAGGAGCTGCCGGCGTCCACTGCGGCGCTGGCGCAGGCCGATGTGCTGTTTGCCAACGGCGATATGAGAGCAATCGCAGCCTATACGGCGCTGCTGAAGCAGACACCGGAACTGGCGCCGGCCAACGAAGGGCTCGGACTGATGGCGGCGCAGGCGAGTCGAATGGCCGATGCGCTCCGGTATCTGGAATCAGCCACCCAGGGGCAAACCGCGGGTGCGCGGGCCTGGCTGGAGTTGGGCCGTTTGCAGACGGAATTGGCCCGGAAGCGGGCTCTTTTTACCAAGGCGGCACAAGCTGCGCCGAAATGGGCCGAACCCTGGGCTGCGCTGGGGCAACTGGAAAGCGATCCGGCCCGGAAAGTAGTGGCGTGGAAAACGGCGGCCCAGTTGGATCGCCGGAACGTGAGTTACTGGCGGGCTCTGGCCGAGGCGCAGGATGCGGCGCAGCTCTTTGCGGATGCGGCGAAATCCTGGGGTGAGGCTGAGCGGGCGGTAGAGACCGCTGCGGAGCGCGAGCAGATTCATCAGGCGCGGCTCGCAACCGATCAGGAGAGAGTGGCGCAGAGCCTGGCGCAAAAGGATGCCATCCGGCGGAAGGCCGACCAGGAGATGCAGGACCTGAAGAATCGGGCACTGGCGGACATACGGGCGGCCGAGACGCGCGCCAGTAGAGGCCAGGCGCCGCTGAATCCCAAGACCGAGGTCATCGACTACAAAGACTCGCTGGCGGACACCAAACGCGTGGCTGGTCTGCTGGAAAGGGTAGATTGTCTCGGGAAGAAGGCCCGGCTCCACATACGCGGCTCGTCCGATAGCATGCAATTGCTGGTCTCCGATCCCACGAAGATCGTGATCTCGGGCGGCGGGGAGCGCGCGTTAGGCTGCGGGCCGCAGACTCCGCCGCGGCTGATCACCGTGGAGTACACCCCCAAGCCCGACAAGAAGCTGGGTACTGCGGGTGAGGCGCAATTTATCGAATTCCGCTGATGGAGTCCGCATCCCATCTACGGTGGCTGGCCATCAGTGTGTTCGTGTTGTCCTCGGCGTTGAATTATCTGGACCGCATGGTGCTGTCCGCCATCGCTCCCACCTTGATGTCGGAGTTTCACCTGGATAGCCAGAACTTCGGCTATCTCATATCCGCCTTTTCGCTGACATATGCCTTCAGCGCTCCGTTGATGGGTCTATTGATCGATCGCATCGGCCTGACGGCGGGTGCTTGCATCGTGGTGGGACTATGGTCGCTGGCAGGCATCAGCACTGGTTTTACCAATAGCTTTGCGGGTCTTCTGCTTTGCCGGGCTGCACTGGGTTTCGCGGAGGCGGGCGGCATTCCCGCCAGCGGCAAGGCGATGGCCGTTTATCTGCCGCCGAAAGACCGTGCAATGGGGGCGGCTCTAAGTCAGATCGGACTTACCATCGGTAGCGTAGGGGCTCCCCTACTCACCGCGTTGCTGATGCTCCGGCACGGCTGGCGCTCTGTCTTCGTCACGTCGGGGATGCTCGGCTTTCTCTGGATTCCGCTATGGCTGTATACGGCTCGCCGCGTTCCCGCGGCCCCGGGTCCAAGTGAGCAGGCGCGGCCCTCCCTGGCAGGGATGCTGCGCGACCGGCGATTCCTGGGTTTGACGCTGGCCAACGTGCTTGCCATGACCGTTTACAGCCTATGGACCGTGTGGACTACTCACTTTCTGGTCAAGCGTTTCCAACTGACGCAACAGGAGGCGAACTCCGGCTTTGCTTGGATCCCGCCCATTTTTGCCACCCTGGGTGGCCTGCTGGGCGGATGGGTGGCGTTGCGTCTGATCCGCTCGGGACTGCCCGTGCTCCAGGCGCGGAGCCGTATTGCGCTCTGGGCGGCGGTCTTCGTGTGTATGACGGCGGCCGCGCCGCTGATGCCGACGCCGGCGCTGGCAACCGCTGCCGTCTGCGCCAGCCTCTTCGCCATCACGTGTTTGAGCGTTAACTACTATTCCATCCCGCTGGATATCTTCGGGCCGCAACGGGCCGGATTTGCCGTGTCGGTGCTTACTGGGTCGTTCGGATTGATGCAGACTTTTCTATCGCCTTTGATCGGACGCTGGTGCGACCAATATGGGTATCAGCCGGTTTGCACGCTGGTCGCTATCCTGCCGCTGGCGTCCTACGGCGTTTTACAATTGGCACTCCGAAACAAGTGAGTCTCAAGCGCCAGCTGTTCCAGCTTTTAGGTAAGGACCCCGAGGCCGTGGTGGTCACATTCCTGTCGGGTCCGGATGAGCTCACGCTGCCGATGCTGGAGGAGGTTCGGCGGCTGGTGCCGGATCGCGAACACTATGCCGTTACAACAGAGCCGCGCGAGATTCCCGGAGTGCACGCGATTCCTGCTGATGAGGCGCGCCGTGCGCTCAAGCGAAAGCGAATCGGACTCGCGCCGGTCCTGTTTTCCGGCAACCCGGCCTATGCCGGGCTGCGCCGCCTCGCGCTCCGGATGGCGCCCCACAAAATTCTTGCCTACAACGCCCGGCTGGAGCGGCATCACCTGCGCCTGCAAACGGCGGTGGCGTCCTGGCTGTTCCTCCGTGGAGTTCCGCTCGATCGGATCTGGCTGCGCCCCCGCTGGCTGATTCCCTGGAAACGGGACCGCTCGCTCTTTCCTTCGAGCTTCCAGATGTTTGAGGGGCGGCCATTGCAGGCGGACCGGTCGCGCGTGGCGATCCTAAGCCCCTATTACCCGTATCCGTTGAGCCATGGCGGCGCCGTTCGTATCTTTCACCTGATCCGCGAAGCGGCCAAACATTTCGACGTGTTTTTATTTTCGTTCGGAGAAGTAACGAGTGCAAACCTGGCGCCCATGCTCGAATTGTCTGCCCGGGTGGTGATTGTGCCGAACGCGCGCTATCGTGAGCCGCATTGGTCCACACTCGATCCGCCGGAGGTGCACGAATTCGGGTCGCCTGTAATGGCGCGAGTCATTGGCGATCTCCGGAAGGAGTTCCAAATTCCGCTCTTGCAGGTGGAGTACACCCAAATGGCACGCTATGGGGGCGACATTCTGGTGGAGCATGACGTCACCTTCGATCTCTACCTCCAGATTCATGAGCGCGAACGAGCGCGCCTGTCCTGGTGGAACTACCGCCGCTGGCTCCGGTTTGAACAGCGCGCCGTGGCGCAATTTCCCCGCGTTGTAGTGATGTCGGACAAAGACGCCCAGCTCTTACCTGCAGCCAGCACTGTTGTAATTCCCAACGGTGTGGATCTGGCGAGGTTTTCGCCCGAGCCCGAGACAGCCGGACAGAACCTCCTGTTCGTGGGTTCGTTCCGCCACTTTCCGAATATCGTGGCCTACCGGTTTTTTACCGAACAGGTCTGGCCGCTGCTGCGGGCGCGTTGGAGGAATATACAATTGACGGCGGTCACCGGCCCAGATGCGGATACGTATTGGCGCGAATTTGCCGGCGGAGAACCGCCTTATAGTGACGATCAGATCACCCGGCTGGGTTTCATCAGTGATGTCCGTCCGCTGTACGCGGCAGCCAATGTGGTGATTGTTCCGACGATGGTATCGGCGGGCACCAATCTGAAGGTTCTGGAGGCAATGGCGATGGAGAGGGCCGTGGTGGCGACCAGTTCGGGCGCGGCCGGCCTGCAATTGGAGCATGGGAAGTCCGTCTGGGTCGCCGATACCGCCGGGGAGTTCGCCGAAGGAGTCCATCACCTGCTGTCGGAGTTTGCGCTGCGGAGGCAGATTGCCCGGAATGCACGCGCTCATGCAGAACAGCATTTCGGCTGGGTGCCGCTGGGCCGGCTGCAGCGGCGTTTATGGAACAGCCTGCTGCCAGGGCAGAGCATTGCCGTCCGCGAGGGCAATCCATCCGACATCGGGGCGATCACGCGCATTCAGGGGGCATCCAACGCGTCCTCGCATTGGGATCCGGCCTCCTACCTGACCTACGATCTGAAAGTTGCGACGCTGGGGGAGAACGTCGTGGGGTTCCTGGTGAGCCGCCGCGTCGCGCCGGATGAGATCGAAATTCTGAACCTGGCGGTCGATTCTGAATACCGGAGGCGGGGAGCCGCCTCGGAGCTGATCCGGTCGTTTCCGCACGATCGTCTGTTTCTGGAGGTGCGCGAATCGAACATGACCGCGCGGCGGCTCTACGAGACTCTTGGATTTGTCCAGATCGGCCGCCGCGAAAACTACTACGAGGACCCCGTGGAGGCCGCTCTGGTCATGCGCTACTAACAAGGCTACTTAGCGCGATAGACAATGGCGCCGTTCAGAATGGTCATGACGGGCTGGATGTCTTTCATGTCTTTCTCCGGGCAGGTAAGATAATCGCGATCGACCACCACCATGTCGGCCAGTTTCCCCGCCTCAATGGAGCCACGCTCCTTCTCGGCAAATTGCAGGTAAGCGGGCCAGATGGTATGGGTCTTCAGAGCCTCCGCACGCGTGATCCTCTGCTCGGGATGGATCACCTTGCCGCGATTGGTCAGGCGCGTGACCTCGGTCCACATGCTTAGGAAGGGATTGTAGGGATTGACCGCGTTGTTTTTGTCATGGCCGATCATGTGATCGCTGCCGGCGGCCGTGATGATGCCGGCGTCGACATAGGATCGCAGCGGATAGAAATAGCGCATGCCGTCGTAGCCGAATACCTGCTCCAGAGCGGCGCCATCCAGGTACAGCCAAGGCGCCTGGACGTCGGCCAGGATACCGAGCTTCTTCATTCTGCCGATGGCTTCCGGACTCTGAAAGCTGGCGTGCATCACATGCGACCGGCTGGGTCCGATCGGCTTTTCCTTGTTTAAGGCCTCGAGCGTGTCCAGGAAGTTGTCGATGGCGGCTCCGCCCTGATCGTGCGTCGTAAGCTGCCAGCCGCGGTTGCGCGCCGCCCGCATCACCGAGAGTAGCTTGGCCGGCTCGATGAAGAGCTGGCCGCGGTCGTCGGGATTGGTCTTGCCGTAGAGTTGCTTGCCGAAAGGTCCATAGGGATATCGCTGGTAGGCCGTTCCGATGGTCATACCGCCGTCCAGCGTCAGCTTGAATGTTCCGAACTTCAGCCAGGAATCACCCGTGTTGGTGGCATAGGGAGCCGACTGGATCTGCTGCTGCAGTGTCGCCTCCGGCTGGGCGGCGTCGGGCCTCCAGGTCATCACCACCCGGATCGGCAGCCGATTGGCGGCCTTCAGCTTCTGGTACAGGTCAATCTCTTCAGCATTGACCGCGCGGTCGCCAACGGCCGTGAGTCCGGCGGCCAGGTAGCGCTTGAGCTGCTGTTCGAGCGCATCCAATTTTTCGGCCTCGCTAAAGTTTTCGGTCCGGTTCAGCCCCTTGATCAGGGACCGGCCGTTCTTCAAGACGCCGGTAGGCTCGCCCGTTTTGTCTTTTACGACCTCGCCGGCGGGAGGATTTGGGGTGTTGCGGTCAATCCCGCATTTCTTCAGGCCGGCGGAATTCAGAATCACCACGTAGCTCGCATCGAAGAGTACCGGGTGATCGCGCTCGGCATCGAGCGACTCCCGCGTGGGCATACGAAGTTCCTGCAGTCGGGTTGGAAACGTCCGCGGCACCACAATCCACTCCCCTTTGGGAGTTTTCGCGGCCTGCCGGGCAATGTATTCATTTACCGATGCGAAGGAGTCGAGCGGCGGAAGCGGTCCCCGGAACTCGCTCAAACCGGCGCCGAGGGCGTGTACGTGGGCATCCACCAATCCCGGCAGAATGGTGCGTCCCGCCAGATCGATCACCTGCGTCTTTGGGCTCCGCTCCGCCTTCAGGACGGCGCTGTTCGAGCCCACCGCGATGATTTTCCCGGCCTTGATTGCCACCGCCTGCTGGATCGTAAATCGTTGATCTACGGTGACTACTTTTCCGTTATGGAGAATCAGATCGGCGTCGGCGGCGCTAAGGACGAACGCGCTGAGGACGAGGAGGGCGAGGGCTCGGGGCATCACTCTTACGGTAGCGGACTGGTAAAGGGCACCGGTAGGCCGTTGGTATAATCGATCATCGGTCATAAAAGAGAATCTTACACCAGGGGGATGTCATGTCAGAGGTTAGAAAAAACACAGCGGTGCGAGCCCTGTTTGCAATTGCCTTCCTTGCGGCTATCCTAGCGCCGGGAATCGTCCGCCACGCAGCTGCCCAGACGCTTTACGGGTCGCTGGTGGGAACCATTACAGACCCGGCCGGCGCGGCGGCGCCCGGCGCGAAAGTGAGGGCAATCAATTCACAAACTGGTTTCGCGCGGGAAGTGATCGCCAACGACCGCGGCGCCTTTCTCATCCCTGACCTTCAGGCCGGGTCCTATGAAGTGACGGTCACATTGCCGGCCTTCGCCTCGTTCACGCAGCGGCAGGTGCAGATCTCGACCAATGCGGTGGTGCGCGTGGATGTGCAGTTGCAGCTTGCCTCCGCTACGGAAAAGGTGACTGTCATGGCTTCGGTAACCGCGTTGCAGACCGACCGCGCTGATGTCCGGTCGGAGATTACAGGGAAGCAGTTTCAGGATCTGCCGGTGGCCGGCGGACGAAATTATCAGTCGCTGCTCAAGCTGGTGCCTGGCTTCAGCCCGCCCCGGCCGCAGAACTCGATCGTGTCGAACCCGCAGGAAGGCCTGGTGTCCCAGGTGAACGGCACCACGAAGAGCACTAACAATACGCGGATTGACGGCGCCAGCAATACCCATGTTTGGCTGCCGCAGCACTCGGCCTACATCCCGCCAATCGAAGCGATCGAAACGGTGAACGTGGTCACCAACAGCATGGACGCGGAACAGGGCCTGGCTGGAGGAGCCGCCATCAGCGTCACCATCAAGTCCGGTACGAACGACCTGCATGGAGTCGGCTTTGAATATCACACCAACAGCTCACTGAAAGCCCGCAATGTCTTCTACAACGGTTCCACTTCCCCTAAGAACATCCAGAACCAATACGGAGGCACGCTGGGCGGACCAATTGTAAAAAATAAGCTTTTCTTCTTTGTCAGCGACGAGAAGACGAGCCGGCGCTGGAATGCTTCGCGTCTGCTGACGGTTCCGACGGCCGCCAATAAAATTGGAGACTTCAGCGGAACCGGCACGACCATCTACGATCCTCTGACAGGGAACGCCGATGGCTCCGGCCGAGCGGCCTTTCCCAACAACATCATCCCGAGCGGACGCTTCAGCCGGGTAGCCCAACAGTTGAATGCCTGGCTGCCCGACCCGTCGAGCCCGGCGTTTTCCTCAAATTATTTTGCTTCCGGCTCCTCCGCTTTCGACCGGAACGCTATCGACTCGAAAGTGAACTGGAATAAATCGGACAAGCTAACCGCGTTCGGCCGCTTCAGCATCCTGAACTTCACCAATTGGGCTCCCACACCCTTCGCCGAGGCTTCGGGGAGCGCCATTGATACCTCACAACAGGCGGGCTACGGCGAGGGCCGCACCATCAGCACCACCATGGGCTTCAACTATGTCTTCACCCCGGCGTTCCTGTTGGACGGCAACATGGGCTATGCGCGCATGGCGCCCAGCACTTATCCGATTCAGTTCGGGAAGAACATTGGACTCGATGTCTTGAAGCTTCCAGGCACCAATGGCCCGGACCGGCTGCAGAGCGGCATTCCGGAGTTCCGGATCACGGGTTATGAAACCATCGGCAACCCCGGCAGCGCTACACCGTATTTCTGGCACGATAACCAGTATCAATACAACGCCAACGCAAGCTGGATGAGAGGAAAGCACAATATCCGTTTCGGCATCGATATCTCGCGCCAGCACATGAATCA
This sequence comes from Bryobacteraceae bacterium, assembly GCA_035526665.1. Lineage (GTDB taxonomy): Bacteria > Acidobacteriota > Terriglobia > Bryobacterales > Bryobacteraceae > DATLBY01. The sequence continues at coordinate 7,893 of DATLBY010000192.1, read as the reverse complement.
CCTCACGGCGGAACAAGGCGCAGGGCCGCGCGGATCCTTTCAGTTTACCGGCGGAGCCACCGCTTTGCGGGGCGGAGCAGCGCCCAACCAGTTCAATGCATTTGCCGCTTACCTGCTGGGACTTCCGTCGACGGTCGGCAAAACCGTACCTGTGGAGTTACCAGTTTCCACCCGATCGTGGTCGGAAGGCTACTACGTGCGCGACCAGTGGCAGGCCAGCCGAAACGTGACGATCAGCTTGGGAGTTCGCTATGAACTCTACCCGATGCCGACCAGAGCGCATCGCGGCCTCGAGGTGTACGACGTAAATACCGACAAAATCCTCGTCGGCGGAGTAGGCCAGGTGCCGATGGATGCGGGAATCTCCATGAGTCACAAGCTGTTCTCGCCCCGCTTTGGGATCGCTTACCGGATGGGTCCGAAGTGGGTTCTGCGCGGAGGATATGGGATCAATACCGATCCGTATTCGCTGGCCCGTCCGTTCCGCACCAACTATCCGGTGCTGGTGGATCAGAACACCGTGGCGGCAAGCTCTTATGGATACACCGGCACCACGGAGCAGGGAATCCCGCCAATTCCAGTGCCTGATCTCGGCAGCGGAATCATCAGCATCCCCGGCAACGTCAGCGCAAAAACGCTGGATCGCAACTTCCGCCGCGGTTATGTGGAGTCGTTTAACTTTACCGTGCAGCGAGAGATCGGGGCCGGTTTCGTCGGCCAGGTGGGATATGTGGGGACACGCGGCATCCGCCAGCAAGTGGTACAGGAATTGAATTATGCCCCGATTGGCACTGGAAACACGGGAAGAGTCTTGAACCAGAAGTTCGGCCGCGTCGCCAGCACTACGCTAATCGCGCCTTTCCGGACCGCGAACTATAATTCGTTGCAGAGTCAGGTGAATCGCCGCTTCGCAAACGGCTTTCAATTGCAGGCGAGTTACACGTTCTCCAAGGCAATTGCCTACAACGACGAATCCGACAGTTCGCTGGCGTTTAATATCCCGAGTGTGCTGGACCGCAACCGGTCGGTTACCGGTTATGACAGAACGCATAACTTCCAGGCAGGCGGAACATTCGAACTGCCGTTTGGTAAGGACAAAGCATTCGCGCGTAGCGGGCTGGCGAAATTTGTACTTGGCGGATGGCAAGTAAACGGAATCTTCAGCGCGTATAGCGGAACGCCGTTTACAGTTACGGCTTCAGGTGCTTCACTGAATGCACCCACGGAGACGCAGACGGCTGACCAGGTTCTCCCCAAGGTCGCAATACTGGGGCGAACAGGTCCCGGCGAATCCTACTTCGACCCCGCGGCTTTTGCACCGGTAACGGACGTGCGTTTCGGCAACAGCGGGCTCAACATCCTGCGAGGTCCCGGTTTCGTAAACCTCGATCTGGGTCTGTTCCGGCAGTTCTCCGTGACGGAACGGGTGAAATTTCAGTTCCGCGCAGAGGCGTTCAACGCCTCCAACACTCCCCATTTCAACAACCCGGGGACGAACGTTTCCAACGCCATTCGAAACGCGGACGGGACGTTCGGCAGGCTGAATGGATATACGGAGATCACCAGCGCGCTGCCGGATGAGCGTCAATTGCGCTTCGGTCTCCGGATCAGCTTCTAAGAGCATAAAGGCAGGAATAGCTTTGCTTTGTAACCCTGTTACAGGGAAGTTCCCATGCGCTTGTCACGCCCATTAATCCATGTTAATGTCTGAAGTGTCACGAGCCTGGCCGGAGCAAAATCCGGCCGGCTCGAGGCAGTACTTTTACTCGGAAGGAACGGGCTCAAGCCTGTTTACAAAAGGAGAAGCCTAATATGGAGAACACAGCGCTGGATGAATTGAAGGCGCACCTGATGGCAACCGATGACGAGTTCCGCCGTCTGTCCGTCCAGCACACGGATTATGACAGGCAGTTGGAGGCGCTGGAGGCAAAGCACGCGCCATCCGAGCAGGACAAGATCGAGGAGATACGGCTAAAGAAGCTGAAACTCCATCTCAAGGATCAGATGACGGAGATCTTGGGCAGGCACAGAGCTCAGCAAGTCGCCTGACATCAGGTGCGCATTTAAGGATACGGGCCCGGTCGAAAGATCGGGCCTATTCTATTTGGCGAGATAGTTTCTGATCCGGCGGATGGCTTCACTCAGATTCTCGACTGAGTTGGCGTAGCTGAACCGCAGGAAACCCTCACCATGTTCCCCGAACGAGGTTCCGCTCAGGCATGCCACGCCGGCCTCGTTCAGCAACGCGTCCGCCAATTCCTTTGATTTGATCCCGGTGCCGGTGATATTGGGAAAGGCGTAGAACGCGCCTTCGGGACGCGCGCAGCGGAATCCCGGAAGAGTGTTCAACCCGTCGCAGAACAGATCACGTCTCCGGTGAAACTCGGCCACCATCTGCCGGGGTGCGTCTTGCGGTCCCTGAAGCGCCTCGATTCCGGCGCGCTGGGTGAAGCTCGCGGTGCAGGAGTTTGAGTTCACCATCAGCTTGTTTACGGCATCCACCAGCCATTCGGGCATGACGCCGTAACCCATCCGCCAGCCGGTCATGGCGTAGATCTTCGAGAAGCCATCCAGCAGGATTGTTTTCCCAAGCATTCCCGGTTGACTCGCGATGGACGCAGGGGCATCTCCGTAATAGATGCGCGAGTAAATTTCGTCGGATAGCACCATGAGATCGCGATCACGCACCATTTCGGCAATTGCCTGAATGTCATCCGGTGGAATCACCCCGCCGGTCGGATTTTGGGGGGAGTTGAGGATCAGCAGTTTTGTGCGATCACTCAAGCTTTCCCGCAGAATATCGAGATCGAAAGAGAAACCCCGGCTTTCCACCAGGGGAACCGGGACGGGCACTCCTTCGAGGAACCGGATCATGGACTCATAGATGGGGAAGCCGGGGTTCGGATAAATGACCTCGTCCCCTTTTTCCAGCAGGGCGAGCATCGGAAAGAAAAGAATCGGCTTACCGCCGGGCACGACACAGACGTGTTCGGCACCCACACTTACTTTCCGCGTCTCACTGACATGTGAGGCAATGGCCTGCCGGAGCTCGGGATAGCCCTGGGTGGGCCCATAGTGTGTCCAGCCCTCATCCAGGGCCGTTTTGGCGGCTTCGACAATGTTCTCCGGCGTCTCGAAATCCGGCTCGCCGATTTCGAGGTGAATGACGCTTTTTCCCTGGGCTTCGAGTGCGCGGGCCCTTACGAGAACTTCAAATGCGGTCTCAATCAGGATGCGGTCCATCCGCGAGGCTAGCTTCATGCCGCCCGCCGGAAGAAAGGAACTCCCGCTCGCATCTCAATTCCCTCGACCGGGTCGTCCACCTGGACGCGTTCGCCCACGATTCTTCCAGTCACTCGCTTTCCATCCTCCAAGGTGACGATCGCAATTTGGTAAGGCGCTTCCGCCACGAAGGCTGCGGGAGCGGCATGCACTACCGTTTCCGTGTACACAATTCCTTTCACGCGGCCCCCAGCACGGTTACCACGCAGGAGGCGCCGGAGCCTCCAAGATTTTGCGCCAGCCCGAGCTGATTGCGCTTGAGCTGCCGCTCTCCGGCCTGGCCGCGGATCTGGAGCACCACGTCGCAAATCTGCGCGACGCCGGTTGCGCCCACCGGATGGCCCTTGGCTTTCAGACCTCCGCTGGTATTGACGGGGCGTTCGCCCTGCAGGCAGGTATGGCCTTCCATGGTGTAAAAGCCGCCCTGGCCCTTCTCAACGAAGCCGAGATCTTCGATGGCGATGATTTCCGCGATGGTGAAACAGTCGTGAATCTCGGCGAACTGGATGTCTTTCGCCGTGACGCCGGACCGGGCGTACGCCTGCCCGGCCGCTGTTCGTACCGCATCGAACGTGGTGATGTCCCTCTTCTCATCGAGTGCCACATAGTCAGAGGTTTGCGCGATCCCGAGGACCCGCACCGGCTTGTCCGTGAACTCGTGGGCTCGCTCCAGCGGCGCCAGCAGGACAGATGCAGCGCCGTCGCTCACCAGCGAGCAGTCGAAGAGCGTGAGCGGTTCGGCGATCGGCTTACCGGCGAGCGCCTGCTCCAGGGTGATCGGTTTCTTCAGGTGCGCATCCGGGTTCTTAGCGCCATTGGCATGATTTTTCACCGCGACCGCCGCCAGATGCTCGCGGGTGGTCCCGTAATCGTGCATATGCCGCCTGGCAATCATGGCGAACAGGGCAGGGAAGGTGGCGCCGGCTTTCCCCTCGGTGCCGCAGTCTCCGGCCATCGCCAGGATCTCGGAGACACGCGCGGTTTGCTGGGATGTCATCTTCTCGACGCCGGTGACCAGGACGATGTCGTGCAGCCCGGCCGCAACGGCGGAGAAGGCGTGGAAGAAGGCCGAACCGCTGGAGGCGCAAGCGGCCTCAAAACGGGTGGCGGGCACGCCGATAATGCCCATCTTCGAGGCGATGAATGGGGCCAGGTGGCTCTGCCCCACAAACGACGGGCCGGCGAAGTTACCGAGATAGAACGCCTCAACCTCTCGTGGGCTAACGTGCCCATTTTTCAAACACTTGTCTCCGGATTCGATCGCCAGGGAACGAAGGTCTCGGTCGGCGAAGACGCCAAAGGGTGTTTTGCCGATGCCGATTACCGCAACGTTCCTCATAAATGCCTCTGGGCCATAAAGCTGCCTTTCGCTACAATCAGAATAGCGCCGAAAAACTGGAGTCCACGTTTTGAACTTGGTCGCGTCATGTCTTAGTAGGCATGACTGGCTTGCAAACTCCGGAAGAGATCGGCCTGGGTGGTTCGATGGGTGAAACCGCAGAGACTTCCTTCTCCGGGAGTGTGCAGGAGTCGCAGCAGGAGCGGCATGCCCGGTTCGTGTCGGAAAACCTGCGGCGCATCTTCCTGCAGATTTACCGCATGGTGGACAGCGTCGACGATGCGCAGGATCTGACGCAGGAGACCTTCATCAAGGCGCTGCAGCGCCAAGATCAATTGAAAGATACGGAGAAAGCGGCGCACTGGCTGTCTCGCATCGCGAGCAACACCGCCATCGATTTTTTGCGCCGCCACGGGCGCGTTTCGTTCTCCGATATCGACGATCTGGCGGATCCGATCGCGACCTTGCCATCGCAGAGCCCGGAACAGTTGCTGCTGCAGTCGGAGCGAGCGGTGTATTTGGAGGATGGGCTCCGGCTCTTGACGGAACGCGAGCGCACGGCGCTGCTGCTGCGGGATGTGGAAGGGCTGCCGGCGGAAGAGGTGGCGCGCCGGTTAAATTGCACCAAGGCCACGGTGCGTTCCCATATTGCGAACGCGCGAATCAAGTTTCGACGGTATCTGGAAAGAAGGAAACCATGACCCACCCAAGCGAAAAGGATTTAGCCCTGTTCGCGGGCAGGGATTTGCACCCGTACGCAAGATGGCGGATTGCCCGGCACCTGCACAACTGTCCCTCATGCGAGGATGTGCTGCATTCTTTTGAGTCCGCGAAAGAGAAGCTGCGGAGTGAGGCGCGCAGGATGCCGGCAGACCTGGACTGGGAGCGTCTGGCGGCCGAGATGACGGGAAACATTCGAGTCGGGTTGGCAGCCGGAGAATGTATTGCGCCCGTGATCGCAAAGTCCACAAGCACTCGCGGGATTGGCTGGCGAGCCTCGGCTGTGCTTGCGTCCGTCACGGGGCTGATGATGACGGCATGGTGGTTGAGTATTCCGCCTCGGCTGCCCAGGCGCCAGGTAACCGTCCAGGAGACGGCGGGCGGGATCGAGTTAAAAGATAACGGCGCTGCACTAATATTGCTGCACCAGCGCGGCGGTAAGACAGTATTGTTCGGCAGTAGCCCGGGATCTCTGCGAGCTCGGTATGTGGACTCCGAGACGGGGCAGGTAACGATAAACAATGTGTACTCGCAGTAAATTTCTGAGTTTGGCCTTGCTGGGGGCGTGCGGATTACTGGCTCAGTCCACTCGTCTGGACCCGCATAGCACTCTACATATCACCTTGCCTGAGGATGCTCCGGTAACGGTGCTGTCGGCTGACTGGGGGGAATCGAGCGCCTCTCCGCGCGGCGGCGCCATGCTGCTGGATTTACATACGTCGCTCTCGTTGAGGAATTCGCAAGGCCGGCGGATCCGGGGAATCACGTTGCTGGTGACGGCGCAGGAAGTTACGCCGGGCGGTAAGGCGTCCGTATCGGTGCCGAGTCTTAACATCGGTCCCGGGGAGGCGTTTCCGATCCGGATTGACCTCCGGCTGCTGCGGCCGCTGCAACTGGGAAATGGTCCGCTGGTGCAGGTTGGGCTGGATGGCGTTCTGTTCGATGACTTGAGCTTTTATGGCCCAAATAAGTTGAATTGCAGACGTTCCATGACTGTTTGGGAACTGGAAGCGCGGCGGGATCGTAAGCATTTCAAGAGCGTGCTGGAGGCCAGCGGCGGTGAGGCGCTCCGCACCGAGATGCTGGCCAGCTTGGAACGTCAGGCGGCGCGTGCGGGCATGGATGCCCGCGTCGCCCGGGCCGGCCGGGGCACTAATACCGTATCCGAGCGGCAGATCCAGTTTGCTTTTTTGCAGACACCCGACTCTCCGGTCCGTACCGAGAACGGAATGATGCGAGTGGCGGCGGATGAGGCGAGATCGCCGCGGCTTTCTTTTACTAACAAATCCGACAAAACTGTCCGGGCCTTAGAGATTGGCTGGATGATTAAGGACAGCCGCGGCAAGGAGTATGTGGCGGGCTCCATTCCGGTGGAGCTGGACTTGGCGCCGCAGCAGAAGACGATGGTGATCCAGGACGTGGCATTCAAATTTTCCGAGCCCAACGGCCAAGCGATCCACATTGAGGGAATGACCGGTTTCGTGAGTAGCGTTGAGTATACGGACGGCAGGATGTGGATACCGTCTCGCGCGTCAAAGCTGCCCACGCCAAGCCCGGAAGAGCAGCGCCTGGCAGAACTCTATCGCAAGCGCGGGCTGAATGCCGTGGTAGAGGAGCTTCGCAAGTTTTGAATTTTTTGGGGCGTTCGCCCGACCACCTCACACTATCAGAGCGCTTCGCTTTGACCGGCAAATGGATTGCTTTAGAGTTATACTCGCCGCAAACTCTCCCGGTGCGTACCATCGAGGCGCTGGGAAACTCCGCGTCTGAATGCGTGCGCCAGCTTGCGGAAAGAGGATTGGATCCGGCGCAATTTGAGTATCTGCCTCTGACGCCTCCCTATTAGCTCGCGGAATTACTGGCGGAAGGTTTGCGGCGGTGAAGCGTAATGCTACACTGAAAGTGCTCTTTCCAAACTGTCGGGGCGTGGCTCAGCCTGGTAGAGCGCCTGGTTCGGGACCAGGAGGCCGGAGGTTCGAATCCTCTCGCCCCGACCAATTATCTTAAATAGAGTCAATGACTTATAACGGTTGAAGGCTTTACGCTTTCAGCCGTTTTTTCGTCACTATGCCCGATTCTATGCCTACCCTGACCCTCGCGGGCTCTTTCCATCGCTGCCTTTATGGTGTGGGCTTCCGGATGGACGTACCGCTTTGTGGTTGAGAAATCGCCGTGTCCCGCCAAATATCCGAGCGTATACGGGTCCATGTAGGCAGCCCAGCGGGTAAGACAGGTGTGCCGGAAAGTGTAGAGGGGGAACCCAGGCACCCGGCATCTTGACAGGCCCGGTGATGCTGTTTCTTTAGGCTTGATTTCTCAATGTGACCGCTCGCGGTGGGCGCCGGAAATATCCAGCCTGGCCCGTCGACCAGTTTTCGCATTCCAAGTAAGGCGGCAACCCCGCGGTGACTCGATCAAACGCTTTCCGTAGGGCGGCCGAAACCTGTCCGTCCCGCGCGGGGAGGTGAAGCCTCACGAGCGAACCGTCCGCATCTTGGACGCCATGAACGCAGCCCAGGCCATTGTTAGGAGACAACGTGATGGCGGAGAAT
>DATLBY010000191.1:0-4240 GCA_035526665.1 Bryobacteraceae bacterium | reverse complement strand
GCTTTGATCGCCGCCGCTGCCAACCCGGAGGACCGCTTCGTGGAGCATTCCACGATCTTTTCACTCATCCAGTTAAACCGCCCCGCGGCCATGGCCAAGGAGTTGGGAAATAGTGACGTTAAAGTTCGCAAAGCCGCCCTCATCGCTTTGGATCAAATGGATGCATCTTCACTCCAGCGCGGCCAGATCGCTCCGCTTCTGGCAGCCGCGGATAAGGATCTGCGCTCCGCTGCCCTTTGGGTCGTCTCCCACCATCCCGATTGGGCCGATGTGGTTCTGCAGTATTTGAGTGAGCGCCTGCGGGACTCCTCGACCGGGCCGGCCGAACTGGAAGGGGTCCGCGATGCACTCCTGGCCTTTAGCAGTAATCCAGGCGAGCAGCAACTGGTGGGACGTTTACTCCGGGATGCGAGTCTGAGTGAAAAACAGATCATCTTTCTGCTCGACAGTATTGATGCCAGCCGCCTGAAGGAGTTGCCGGCGGAGTGGATGGATGCGATGGGCGAGTTGGTGGAGAGCCCGCGCGCGAATGTGCGCCAGCGCACCGTTGAGCTCATCCGGTCACGCGGCGTGTCCGCGTTCGACCCGCAGATTGAAAAGATCGCTCGCGATTCCACTGCGCCCGACCAGTTGCGGGCTGCTGCGCTGGAGATATTGGTTGGCCGGCATCCGCAGCTGGATGATGAGCAGTTTGTGTTTTTAACTTCGCGCGTCTCTCAAAATTCGGATGCAGTTCTGCGGCAAACCATTGCGCGTGTCCTAGGGCGCTCTACCCCAAACCGGAATCAGCTCCTGGCGATGGCTCGCAAGACTCTGCCACAGGCGGATCCACTGGTGCTTGCCACGGTTCTCGATTGCTTCCGCGCATCCCAGGATCAGGAGGTGGGAGAAGCGATTGTAGCCGTGCTGCAGAAGTCTCCTTCCGCCCTGGGAACGTTGGGAGAGGATCGGTTGAAGACCCTGCTCGCAGGCTATCCCGAACGGGTGCAACAGCTGTCACAGCCTCTGTATAAACAGTTGCAGGACGCACAACGCGATCGTATCGCGCGTTTGCGCAAGCTGGAGCCGCTACTGACCGGCGGCGGGGATGTGGGGCGCGGGCGCCGGATTTTCTTCGGTGAAAAGGTGGCTTGCGCCAGTTGCCACACCATTGGCGTGGAAGGCGGACACGTGGGACCCGATCTGACGGGAGTGGGCGCCATTCGCTCGGGTCACGACCTGCTGGAAGCCATCGTGTTCCCGAGTGCCAGCTTTGTGCCGGGACACGAAGTTTACAATGTGCAGACTGCGACCGAGCGTCTCGCGGGGGTGATCCGTTCCCAATCTTCCGAGGCAGTGGTGTTGGTCACCGGGCCAAATGGCGAGATCCGGATCCCGCGCAGCAGCATCAAGTCGATGCAGCGCTCCACCGTCTCGCTCATGCCCGAAGGTTTTGACGAGACGCTCTCCAAGACCGAGCTGACAGATCTATTGGCGTTCCTGCAAGCTGAGAAAACACGGCCCCGCACCTTGGAAGCACAGAGCCGGCATTAGGCCATCGCGGCGGCTGTATTAGTGAGCCGCCGCGGTCTTATATAACGCGCTTACTTCCGTCGCGGGTACAGCCTCGCCCATGGCGTTGACTGCATCCCGCACTACTACGCGCTTTCCCAGGGCCGATACGAGATCCGGCAGGTCAAAGAATCGAATAGCGCCCGGGAGGACGTTTTCATAAGCGCGCTTGTGAAGCGGGGAATTTACGATGGATTTATAAGACACCAGCATGCCTTCCAACTCGATGGATTGGAGCCGCGAATCGAAGGCGGCCGCAAACAGCAGCGGCACGCTGCCCAAACCTGCGCCCAAACCTTTGATCGGTCCCAATTGCAGGTCGCTGCGGGATGCCAGGAAATCGAGGCCCCGGGTGATATCGAGAGCCCGCATGCCAACCATCGTTTTGCCGAGCAGAAGAGCGCCGGTGATGCTGGACGAATCTCCGAACCACGAGTCGACCTCTTTGCTGGCCTTCGTTTGCGTTTCTCCCAATCCGCGGGCATCCAGCCCCAGTACTACGATGCCCTGCTTCATCCATTCCTCCATCTTGCCGCCCGCCAGCGATTTACCACCGCCATTGACATAAATCAGGGCAGACCGATGAGTGGAGCTTCCGGCGGGAATTGCGAGGAAGGCCGGTACGCGGATGCCGGACTCACTTTCGTAGACAAGCTTTTCGATGCGATACCCGCTCTTCGAGATGGTTCCGTAATAAGAGACGGGCGGAGCGCCGGCAGCTGGCTGGTAGCCGCTCAACTGGCGGGCCGCTTTAAGGACAGCGTCCTTAGCGGGCGACTTAGCCTGCAGCTGCGCCGCGCGCTTTTGATTCAGTGTAAAGACACTTTCACCTTGGAAAGAGGTGGAAACCTGACCGGTCTTGGTGCACTGGAGTTCAGCCTCGGTAGACAGGGGGAAACGGGGTTCCACGCCGTCATCCGGCTGATTCTTCAGCCATTTGGACATCCAGGCATAAGCCGCCAAACGCCGGGGCAACGTATATCCGTGGCCGTCGTCGGCCTCCACCATTTTCGTTTTCTCAGAGGCACCCATGCGCTCGTAGGCGCGGCTCACTTCAGCAAAAGAGGCTCGGGCGCCACCGATCGGAAAAAAATCGCGGATCGCTGAGAGGACCAGGAAAGGTTTTGGAGCAAAGGCGTAGATGAAATCCGGGAAATCCAATCCAAGGTTCAGCCAGGGACTGAGGTTCTGCTCTGCGTCCTGCGGGCCTAGCAGCGTGAAAAGCGTCTTCCAGGAAGTGATGTAGCAACTGGGAGCGGCTACCTGAATACGATCATCCAGGGCTGCAAGGTAGGTGCTGAGTGTTCCGCCACCCGAATTTCCGGTAACGCCGACGCGCTTCGGGTCCACTTCTTTTCGGCTCAGCAAATAATCTAAAGCGCGAATTCCATCGAAAATTGTATAACGTGCGATGTTGTCGCCCGTAACCAGGCACTGAACGCCCAACATGGTGTGTTCGCGCGTCGAGGCGGTCAGCCGTGATCGCTGAAGTTCCGGATCAAAAAACTGCGAACGCTCTCCCTGGCCGAGCGGGTCCCAGGCGAGCGCGACATATCCTTTGGAAGCAAAGCTACCCAGCACGTATTGCCAGGCTTCGTGTGCTTTGGCTCCCGCTTCATGGCCCAGGGGAAAGAGAATGGCAGGGTAGGGTCCGGCCCCGTTTTTCGGCAGGTAGAGATTGGCAGTGACGTAAAAACCGGGTTGGCTTTCGAAGATGATCTTCTCGATGCGGAAGTTTTCCCTCTCGACAGCGCCCACCACCTTAGCGTTTAAAGGCGTTTTCGGAGGCAACTCGCCGATATTGGCCAGTATCTGGCGGCGCGTGCGTGCGCCTCTTTGCTTCACTTCCGCAGCGCTCCCCGGTGGGGTGCGCCGCGCCATCGAATCTCCGGCTTGGTTGACCAGGTATTTATTGAGCATTTGGGGAAGGTCCCGCAATTCCCCAATGGAGTTCGTAAAGTCCAGCTCCCCCGCGGTCTGTGCGACCGCGGGGGAAACCAGGAGGACCAGCGTCAGAAGAGACCGCATTAGAACTGTGCCTTGACGCCAAATTGGATGATTCTGGGGTCAAGTGCGGAGGTGATTCTCCCGAATTGCGGGGAGGACTGCGTGGCGTTCGGAAGATTGAACATCACGTTGTTGAAAACGTTGAAAAACTCCGCACGAAACTCGGTGGATACTCTTTCCGTAACCGAAGTACGTTTCGTCACCCCGAAGTCCGTGTTGTAGTAATGCGGACCTCGCAGGATGTTTTTGCCGGAGTTGCCAAAGGTGCCGATGGCATTGGGCGCGAACGCAGCCGTGTTGAAGTACTGCGCAATCATCTCGCCGTGGGAACGCCCGGACGCCATGCTCGGGTTGCCCCCGATGTAGTCCGCGCGATCGCGGCCTACGCCGCTGAAAGAGTTGTCCCGGCCGCTCGCGATGGAGAACGGAAAACCGCTCTGCAAGGTGACGATGCTATTCAGCATCCAGCCGTTGACCAGTTTTCCTGCAAATCCGTGGACGGGAGCGTTCGGAATATTCCACACGTTGGAGAATTTGAAATTGTGCGGAACGTCTTCGCGCGAGAGACCGTAATCGAAGCGGCGATTGGAAGGATTGGTCCAGTTGTAGTCATCTATTTTCTTGGACCAGGTGTAGCTGGCCAGGATGGTATAGCCATGGCTGAAACGCTTCTCCGCGTTCA
>DATLBY010000190.1:0-3584 GCA_035526665.1 Bryobacteraceae bacterium | reverse complement strand
CAGCCGGCGACGCTGGCGGTCCTGCCGGAGTTTCGGCCCGGTAGCGAGCCGCCCCGGCTGGCGCTGGGTCGCTGGATCATGTCGCCGGATAATCCATTGACGGCGCGCGTGGCGGTGAATCGCTACTGGCAGGAGTTTTTCGGTAGAGGGCTGGTGCGCACATCGGACGATTTCGGCACCCAGGGCGAGAAGCCAACGCATCCGGAACTGCTCGATTGGCTGGCGACCGAGTTTCGCAACGGGGGCTGGGATATGAAGCGGATTCAGAAGACGATCGTCATGTCGGCCACATACCGGCAGTCGTCCAAGGTCAGACCGGAGCTGCTGACTAAGGATCCGGACAACTCTCTGCTGGCCCGGCAGAGCCGCTTGCGCCTGCCGGCGGAGCTGATTCGGGATAACGCGCTGGCCGCTTCCGGCTTGCTGAACCCCGCCATCGGCGGTAAGAGCGTGCGTCCGCCGCAACCGGCCGGAGTCTCCGAGATCGGCTACGCAGGCGGCACGAAATGGAAAGATAGCGAAGGAGCCGACCGCTATCGCCGCGGGCTATACATTCACTTCCAGCGGACCACGCCGTATCCGCAACTGGTCAACTTCGATGCCCCCGACTCCAACACGGCCTGCACGCGCCGGGGCCGCTCGAACACTCCGTTGCAGGCATTAAATCTTCTGAACGACCCCGTGTTTCTGGAGGCGGCGCAGGCTCTGGCCGTCAGGACTCTGCGAGAAGCGCCGCCGAAAACTCCGGAACGGCTGGAGTATGCGTTTCAACTGGCGCTGGCGCGAAAGCCAAGCACTCGCGAGCGCGAGCGGTTAAGTCGGTATTTTGACCAGCAGGCCAGCCTGAAGGCGAACCTGCTGCCGTTGGAGATCCAGGGGTTGGATCCGCGAGAGGCCTCGGCCTGGGTCGGCGTAAGCCGGGTAATCCTGAACCTGGACGAGTTTATTACAAGAGAGTAGATTGCCAATGAATCTTCACGATTTTCAACTGATCGAAACACGGCGCAGATTTTTTCGCGATATGGTGGGCGGCCTGGGAACGATCGCGCTCGCCGACCTGATGCAGGGCGCTGGTTTGATCGCTGACGACAATCCGCTGGCTCCCAAGAAGCCTCACTTTCCCGCGAAGGCGAAGAACGTGATCTTCCTCTTCATGGAGGGAGGTCCCAGCCAGATGGATCTCTTCGATCCTAAGCCGGAGCTCCAGAAGTGGAACGGCAAGCCACTTCCGCTGTCCATGACCAAGGATCTGAAGCTGGCCTTCATCAAGCCCACGGCCGCAGTCCTGGGGAGCCCCCGGGAGTTCAAGCCGTACGGCCAATGCGGCACGACATTTTCCGACTACATTCCCCATACGGCCGCATGCGCGGACGATATCGCGCTGATCCGGTCGATGTGCACGGATGCTTTCAACCATCATCCCGGACAGCTTCTGTTAATGACCGGTTCAACGCAGTTCGGGCGTCCGACGCTGGGGGCGTGGACAACGTATGGGCTGGGTTCGGAATCGAAGAATCTTCCCGGATTCGCGGTCCTCAGCTCGGGCGTGGGCACCAGCGGCGGCGCCTCGAACTTCTCCAGCGGTTTTCTACCTTCCATCTATCAGGGAACGCCGCTGCGCAGCTCAGGGGAGCCGATTCTCTATCTGAACAATCCTGAGGGCGTGACCAGCGAGACGCAGCGTGCCGGACTGGATGCGTTGCGCGACCTGAATCAGGAGCATCTGGCCGAAACCGGCGATCCGGAGATTGCCTCCCGTATCGCCTCGTATGAGCTGGCCTACCGGATGCAGATGGCCGGGCCGGAGTTGTTGGACTTCTCGAAGGAATCCAAGGAGACGCTCGAGATGTATGGGGCCGGCAAGGAGCCCACGAAGCAGTTTGGGACCAATTGTCTACTGGCGCGGCGCATGGTGGAGCGCGGCGTGCGCTTTGTGATGTTGATGCATGCCAGCTGGGATCAGCACACCAATCTGAACAAGGCCTTGAAGAAGAACTGCGACATTACCGACCAACCGACGGCCGCGCTGTTGAAGGATCTGAAGCAGCGGGGGCTGCTGGAGAACACGCTGGTGATCTGGGGCGGCGAATTCGGCCGGACGCCCATGGTCGAGATCCGCAATACAAAGGATCCCGACAATGCAGGCCGCGATCACCATCCGCTGGCCTACAGCATGTGGATGGCTGGAGGCGGCATCAAGGGCGGACAGGTGGTCGGCCAGACGGACGATCTGGGATTCAACATCACGCAAGACAAGGTCCACGTGCACGATTTGCAGGCGACCGTCCTGCACTGTCTGGGGTTCGACCATACCAAGCTGACCTACCGGCACATGGGACGGGATTTCCGGCTGACCGACGTCGCCGGCAACGTAGTGAAAAAGCTACTCGCCTGAAGCGATTGCCGCGGCCGTGCCAGGAATTGCGGCCGGTTTCTTCATGGGCTGACGCTTTCCGTACGTCAGTGACCGCCAGAGCCATTCGGCGGGTCCAAACTGGTAGTGCCGCAGCCACCAGACGCTCAGCATCACCTGCAGCGAAAAGAATACGACAGTGGGAATCAGGCCCAAGGCCGGCCCGACCTTGCCGAACAGGTGAGTGAGCCGGTAGAACCACGTGAACACCAGGGACTGCAAAAGGTAATTACTGAGTGCGGTACGCCCCACCGCCCCGAACGGCCTCAGATACGGATAACACTCGCGCCGCTGCGCCAGCAACAGGACGGAACAGGCATAGAAGCAGGCAATGGCGGGCAGCGAGATCAGGGAAGCCAGCTCGCGGACCATGCCCGGCAGGTTCTTGACGCCTTTGGACATGTCGAACCACAGGGACATGCTGAACACGATTGCATTCGTCACCGTGCCTAGTACAAGCGACCACTTCCAGACTCTCTTTACCTCCGGCAAATAGCGCGGGACGTCCTGCAGCAGCCCGGAGCGCCAGACCCACATCCCCGCCAAAAAACGCGGCAGAATAAAGCAGACAATTAACGGCAGGACCATGGCAATTTCGAGCCATTCCTGCCAGCGCTGCCGCAGCATCTCCAGATAGCTGCCGTTCTGAAATACCTGAATGGCGTGTTGCAGCTCCTCGGCCTTGTGATCGCTGAACCCGCTTAGATGCAGGCCAAATCGGACGGCGAGGTAAAAACCCAAGACTCCCAATAAGGGACCGGCAAAGAACCACGCGGCCGAGATGGCGAGACTTCGTTGGGACCGGGTCCGGTAGAAGAAAAGCAGGAAGCCCGTGAGCGCGTAAGGAACGAGGATGTCGCCGGACCAGACCAGCCATGCGTGGAGGCAGCCCATGGTCAGCAGTATCAGCAGGCGGCGCCGGTAAAACGACAGAGTAGTGCCGCGTGCTTCGGCCCGCGTCATCTGGATGGCAAAACCAAGGCCGAACAGAAAGGAAAAGAGAGTTACAAACTTGCCGGAGATGAAGAGGTCGATGAAGCCCTGGGCTATCCGGTCGAAGAGTCCTGGATACAACCGCGCGATGTTGTCGTAGGCGAAGAACGGCGCGTTGAAGCCTCGCATATTGGCGGCGAGGATGCCGAAGAGCGCGAGGCCGCGGAGAATGTCGATG
>DATLBY010000189.1:0-14728 GCA_035526665.1 Bryobacteraceae bacterium | reverse complement strand
AGCGGACTGGCGATTGTTCCCTTTCTCCACGGCGGCGTGGTCAACCAGTTCCACTGGTTAACGGAGCGTCAGTTTCTGGACGCCGTCGCAGTAGCAATGATCACGCCGGGTCCGGTCGTTATTACCGTCGCCTTCATCGGCTACCTGGTGGCTGGTGTATTGGGCGGCCTTTCGGCGGCTTTGGGCGTATTCCTGCCTTGCTATCTGTTCGTCATCGTGCCGGCGCCGTACTTCCAGCGAATTGCACAGAATCCCTGGATTGCTGCCTTCGTCGAAGGAGTGACGGCTGCCGCGACAGGCGCGATTGCCGGGGCGGCCGTTGTGCTGGGACGCCGCGCCATCGTCGATTTGCCTACAGCCGTACTGGCTGCTGTCACGTTCCTGATTCTCTGGAAGGTACGCCGTATTCCGGAACCAGTCGTCATCGTGCTTGCGGGAATCGTGGGTGTACTGCTGAAATGATGAGTAGTGTTGCAGGGTGTCCATAAGGAGATGATGCGATGACTTGGGTATCGAAACAAGGAGCATGCCGCCTGGGAACAGGGACTCTGCTGGCCAGCTGGACGATTGCGTGTGTACTTTACGCACAGCAGATGCCGGCGGACTACGACCAGGCCATGAAGAGCCTCGGCAAGTCCGGCGACTTTAAAGACAACGTCCTCAAGATCAACATTCCTCGAAACGACCTAAAGGTCACCGTTGATGGAATCGCAACTCCTACTCCATTTGGATTCGGAGGCTGGCTGGCAATGACGAAAGGTGACGGCGGCAAAGATGTATTGATGGGCGATCTCGTGCTTTTGGAAGATGAAGTGAATCCGGTGATGTCCGCGCTACTCGATAACGGTCTTGAAGTAACCGCTCTGCATAATCATTTTTTCTTTGAAAGTCCCCGGATCTTCTACATGCACGTGCACGGGCATGGCAAGGCTGCCGATCTGGCCAAGATGGCGAAGCCGGCCATCGACCTGGTCGGGAAAGGCTCGCCGCAGCATCAGAGCTCGGTAAGCGGCGGGAACTCCACGGTGGCGGCCGGACCGATGGATACGGCAAAGATCGCGCGGATCGTCGGCCATGCGGGCGAACAGAATGGCGCCGTGTACAAGATCACGGTGGGCCGCGACGATCTGAAGCTGAAGGAAATGGGAGCCGCCATCACTTCCCGGATGGGACTGAACACCTGGGCGGCGTTCTACGGAAGCGATGCCAATGCAGAGGTGGCCGGCGATGTGGCGATGCTGGCCAATGAGGTCACGCCCGTTCTCAAGGCGCTGCGCTCCAACGGCCTGAATGTAGTTGCGATTCATCATCACATGACAGGCAGCCAGCCGCCTATCTATTTCCTACACTACTGGGGCACTGGTTCGGCGGAGAAGCTGGCGACAGGTTTCCAGGCCGCTCTGCACGAGTTAGGAAAGAGCAAGAAGAGCGCGACAGCCGGCGGGCACTCCCACTAGCATCACTGCGCTGTGTGGCAGGTATCGCACTCGTTCGGAGCTTGCGCCTCTTCATGACAGGCCATGCAAGATGTCATGCTAATCGGCTTCTCCTGTGTGATCACGTCCCGTTCGGCTACCGGCCCATGACAAGTCTCACAGCTGTTCTTGGCTGCATGCACTTTATGCGAAAACCAAACATAGCGGGGAAGGCGGTAGACACGCACCCAGGGAACAGGCTTTTTCTCCTCCGCAAACCGGGCAAGCTTTTGTATGTGCGGACTGTCCTTCTTCACCGAAGTGTGGCACGTCATGCATAGCGGTTCGGGAGGGAATGTGGCCAGCTCGCCCTTCCCCGGCATGGTATGGCAGCCACGGCAAGCCAGCCCTAACTTCACGTGGGACTTGTGGCTGTAGGGCAGGGGTTGCTTGGCCGCAAAAAGAGCAGCCATCACCGTGAACAGAACTGCCGCGCTAAGGCAGCTTGAACGCAACAAACGCATCGCCTGACTCCGCGCCCATTTTTCCGCCGCCACCAGCGCCGATCACCACATACTGCTTCCCGTTTACCGAATACGTCGCCGGCGTAGCAAAGCCGCCATATTCCAGCTCCGTCTCCCACAGCGTTTTGCCGCTGGCGCTGTCAATCGCGCGGAATTTCTTGTCCTTGGTAGCGGCAATGAAGATCAGTCCGCCATCGGTACTGATAGCACCTCCGTAATTCTCGGTGCCTGTTTTGGGGACCCCCTTGGCGGTGAGCTCGGGGTGTTCTCCCAGCGGAACCTGCCACGCGATTGTGCCTTCATTCAGGTCGATCGCCGTCAACTGCCCCCATGGAGGTTTGATCCCAGGGTAGCCGTCCGCGTCCCGCAGCTTGGTGTAACCAGCATGGCTATAAGGAAAGGCAGAGCCCTTTGGAGCGTCGACAATCTTCATGATGGATGGCAGGTTTTGCGAGCTGACGAACAGCCTGCCGGACTTCGGGTCAAATGAGCCGCCGCCCCACAATCCGCCGCCCAGCGTGCCGGGCGTGACCACCGTTCCTTGCCGGCTAGGCGGCGTATACAATCCGCCGGCGCGCATATCGGCAACGTATTTTGTCACGTACGCGCGCGCCTCGGGAGAGATGTCAGTCGGCTCGTAACGCTGCGGAGAGAACGGCGGCGGCTTCACAGGAAACGGCTGGGTAGGCCACGACTTCTCTCCCGGGATATCGGAGGCGGGCACAGGCCGCTCCTCGATGGGGAATAAAGGCGCGCCACTGTCGCGGTCGAAGACAAAGGTGAATCCCTGCTTGGTAACTTGAACTACGGCATCCTTCCCTTTTACGCGCGCCAGAATGGGCGCGGTGGGCAGATCGTAATCCCATAGATCGTGGTGCACAATCTGGTAGTGCCAGCGGCGCTTGCCGGTATTTGCATCAATCGCAATCACCGAGTTGGCAAACAGATTTTTACCGATCCGCTGGCCTCCATAGAAATCGAAAGTGGCCGAACCGGTGCCCGCGAATACCAGGCCTCGTTTTTCGTCGACGCTGAAGCCTCCCCACACATTCGCGCTCCCGGCCGTCTTCCAGGAATCTCCTTCCCAGGTCTCGTGCCCCATTTCGCCAGGGCTGGGAATGGTATGGAAAATCCACTCGCGCTTACCGGTGAGCACATTGTAGGCGCGGATATGCCCCGGAGATGCCTGCCGCGGCCCTTCTCCATTGCGGGACCCGAGCACGATCAGATCTTTATAGATCACGCCCGGGGAGCTGGGAGCTCCCAAGTCGCCCAAGGCCTGAGCATCCATCTCGGCGGTCAAGTCGACGCTACCGTTTTTCCCGAAATCAGGAATCACTTTTCCGGTTTTGGCGTTGATGCAATACAGGCTTTTTCCAGCGGCGTAGAGGATGCGCTGATCGCGCTTTTTGGCGTCTTCCCAATAGGCGACGCCGCGATTTACAGCCTTGACGTCAGCGCCTTCGAAGGGATCGAAATGCCAGAGGTCTTTTCCAGTGGCGGCATCGAGCGCAATCAGCTTGAGCATCGGCGAGGTGACGTACATCACGCCGCCCACCACAATTGGCGTACATTCAATGGTGGTTCGTCCGCGGTCGTCTTTATCGCCCGAGTGGTAGGTCCAGGCGGGCTTCAGCCGCATGACATTCGAGCGGTTGATTTCCGATAAAGCCGAGTGCCGCGTAGCACCCTGATCACCGGCCCAGTATGGCCATTCGCCGTATGCCGCCCCCGCAAGCAGTAACCCTAAGAGACACTGAAACAAAGTTGAAGACATAGAAGCTCGAGTCCGCCAGGATCATCCACCCGGCGCGCTATTTTCCCTTCCAGTAATTTTAGCCGTTAAGATGATCTTCGCATGACACCGCCCATGACACCGACGCGCGTTCGCTACCGGGTAGTCGCTTTTGCCGTCGCGCTGGCGGCCATCACCTATTTCGACCGGGTCTGTATTTCGACGCTGGCCCCGAAAATCATGACCGATCTCCACCTAACGCGCGTGCAGATGAGCTTTGTGTTCAGCGCCTTCACGCTGGCGTACGCCGCCTTCGAGATTCCGACGGCGTGGTGGGGACAACGCCGCGGAACCCGGGCCGTACTCACCCGCATTGTGGCCTGGTGGTCGGCGTTCACGCTTGCGACAAGTATGGCGGGCAGCTACCGCTGGCTGCTCGCGGTACGATTTCTTTTCGGCGCGGGCGAAGCGGGCGCGTGGCCGAATGCTACCCGTACCTTCGCACGCTGGATTCCGCTCAGCGAGAGGGGAAAGGTCCAGGGAATCTTTTTTGCCGGGGCGCACCTTGCGGGTGGTCTCACGCCGGCTCTAGTGGCCGCGATGCTGGCGTGGTTCACGTGGCGGCAGGTATTTCTGGTGTTCGGAGGACTGGGGTTTGGCTGGGCAGCGGCCTGGTTTTACTGGTTCCGGGACGAACCAGAGCATCACGCAGCGGTCAACGAAGCCGAACGTGATCTGATTCTGGCCGGGCGCGACGTGGCGGTCGCGCATTCCTTTACCGGCTGGGGCGTGATGCGGCACCCCAGCGTCTGGGCGCTATGCGCCGCCTATTTTTCTAATGGGTACGGCTTCTATTTTTTGATCACCTGGCTTCCCGCCTACCTGGAGCAGCATAGAGGACTGCGGGCGGGGGCATTGAGCCTGTTTGCCGGTCTTCCTCTCCTGCTGAGCGTTCTCGCCGACCTGACCGGTGGAATCGCTACCGACTGGCTGGTGCGCCGGTCCGGTCTCCGCATCGGCCGCGCTGCGATTGGCGTCTCCGCCTACGCGATCGCAGCAGCCACTATGCTGGGAGCTGCCTGGACGGCCGATCCGGCGCTGGCGTCGGTGCTGATCGCGCTTGCGGCGGCGGCTTCCATGTTCACATTGGGAGCGAGCTGGGCCGCCTGCATCGATATCGGCGGACCGGCCAGTGGAGTGGTCAGCGCCGCCATGAATACCACCGGCCAGATTGGCGGTGTCCTTAGTCCGATTGTGCTCGCGCTGCTGGTGGACCGCTTCTCGAATTGGAGTCTGCCGCTGTACGTGATGGCGGCGCTATATGGAATCTCCAGCCTCAGTTGGCTGCTGGTA
Source organism: Bryobacteraceae bacterium (assembly GCA_035526665.1). Taxonomy (GTDB): domain Bacteria; phylum Acidobacteriota; class Terriglobia; order Bryobacterales; family Bryobacteraceae; genus DATLBY01. The sequence continues at coordinate 9,701 of DATLBY010000189.1, read as the reverse complement.
AATCCAGAGCGAAAATAGCAGACCTTCGCAGGCGCACCCGGCGCGCTCCGTGCTATACCTGATGATCGATGCAGGAGTTTGAAAAACTTGGAGTCTTCTACTTAGGCCGGGAAACCAGTCCCGCCGCTCCGCTGGTGCTCTACGACAGCAAGGACCTGGTGACGCATGCCGTGTGTGTGGGAATGACCGGCAGCGGCAAGACGGGTCTGTGTATCAGCCTGTTGGAAGAGGCGGCCCTGGATGGAGTTCCCGCGATCGCGATTGATCCGAAAGGCGATCTGTCCAATCTGCTGCTCCAGTTTCCGGGCCTCACCCCCGCGGAGTTTGAACCGTGGCTGAACGAGGATGATGCCAAACGCGAAAACCTCACGCGCGCCCAGTACGCGGAAAAACAGGCCGGCCAGTGGCGTGAGGGGCTGGCAAAATGGGGCGAAGACGGTGAACGCATCCGTAAACTTCGCGAATCGGCCGACTTTGCCATTTACACTCCGGGCAGTAATGCCGGCCTGCCGCTGGCCGTCATCAAGTCGTTGTCGGCTCCCACAGGCATGGCTGCCGATGACCGGGAGCTGATTCGCGACAGGATCAGCGTGACCGCTACGGCCGTGCTCTCGTTAATGGGCATTGAGGCCGAGCCGCTCAAGAGCCGCGAACATATTCTGCTCTCTACCATCCTGGATAATTCCTGGAAGCAAGGGCAGGACCTCAGCATGGAAGAGCTCATTCATCAGATCCAAGCGCCCCCGGTCACGCGGATCGGAGTGCTCGATCTGGAATCGTTCTATCCGTCGAAAGAACGCTTCGAGCTCGCGATGGCCTTGAATAATCTCATCGCCTCACCCGGATTCGAGGCGTGGATGGAAGGCGAGCCCTTGGATGTCGAGCGCTTGCTGCGCACCGCCGAGGGGAAACCTAGAATCTCCATCCTGTCGATCTCGCACCTGAGCGAAACCGAGCGGATGTTCTTCGTTTCGCTGCTGCTGAATGAAGTATTGAGCTGGACACGCACTCAGCCGGGCACTACCAGCCTGCGCGCCATCCTCTACATGGATGAGATTTTCGGTTTCTTTCCGCCGGTGGCGAACCCGCCGTCGAAACGTCCGCTGCTGACGCTGCTGAAGCAGGCGCGCGCATTCGGAGTGGGCATCGTGCTGGCAACCCAGAATCCGGTGGACCTGGATTACAAGGGACTAGCGAATGCCGGCACCTGGTTTATCGGAAGACTGCAGACGGAACGGGACAAGTCCCGCCTGATGGACGGCCTGGAAGGCGCTTCAGCCGAAAGCGGCAGGGGATTTAACCGGCAGCACATCGAAGGAATGCTCGCCGGCCTCGGGAAGCGGGTCTTTCTACTGAACAACGTGCATGAGGACGCCCCCGTGCTGTTTGAGAGCCGCTGGGCGTTATCGTATCTCCGCGGACCAATGACCCGGAACGAGATCAAGCGAGTGATGCAGGGCCGTCACCCCGAGGCCGCCGTCCCTGAATCGCCCGAAGCCGCCGAGACCACCATACGCGAGACGTCCCCGCGCGTGGTTCTTCCTCCCGATATTCCACAAGCCTTCATCCCCGTGCGTGGATCGCATGCCGCAATCGTGTACCGGCCCACCGTGCTGGCCGCCGCACAGATACGGTACCAGGATACAAAAAAGGCGATCGACTACCTGCAGGAATCCGTCTTTGCCACCGAGATTAAAGCGGACAGCCTTCCGGTGCAATGGGAAGAATCCTTCGAAGTGGAAGTCGACCCGTCCGACCTGGAATCGCAGCCTGTTCCGGACGCTGAGTTCGCGACGCTACCCGGGGAAGGGGCGAAGCCAAAGAACTTCCCGAAGTGGAACAAAGAGCTGGTCACATGGATTTACGGACATCAGCAGCTCGAAATTTTTAAAAGCCCCGGTACAGGCCTGTGTTCGAATCCCAACGAATCCGAGCGGGATTTTCGCCTGCGGTTGCAGCAGACCACACGCGAATCCCGCGACCAGGCAGTCGCGGCCATCCGCCAGAAATATGCAGCCAAGGCGGCGGGACTCCAGGAAAGGCTCCGGCGCGCGCAGCAGGCCGTGGAACGCGAGCAGGAGCAATCGCAGCAGCAGGTGCTACAATCGGCGATCTCTATAGGTTCCGGGATACTCGGCGCTATGTTTGGTAGAAAAACTCTCAGCCAGGCGAATGTGGGCCGGGCCGCGACTGCAATGCGCAGCGTCGGCCGCGCGCGCAAGGAATCGCAGGATGTGGGCCGAGCGGCGGAGACAGTGGCGGCCGTGCAGCAGCAGATCAACGAACTGGAAGCCCAGGTGCAAGGTGAGTTAACAGGGCTGCAGGCGAGGACCGATCCGATGTCTGAGGCTCTGGAGCGTGTCTGTATAAAACCAAAGAAGACGAACATATCCGTCCGGCTGTTCACTCTGGCGTGGGCGCCGTATTCCAACGAAGGCGGCGCCTCGACGCCGGCATGGCAATGAAACACATCTTCACTTTGTTCCTGCTGCTGACTTTGTTCCTGCTGCTGGCGATGCCAGCAGGTGCGGCGAGCTTCCGTGAACATACCATCGCTACCGATTTGAAGGGCGGATACCAGGTGGTCGCCATCGATATGAATCGTGATGGCAAGCTCGACCTGATTGCGGTGGCGAGCGGAATGAAAGAGCTTGTCTGGTTTGAGAATCCCACCTGGGAGCGCCACGTGATCGCGCGCAACGTCAACAAGATGATCAACGTGGCGGCTTGGGACGCGTCCGGCGACGGAATTCCGGAACTTGTCCTGGCCTCCGAGTTCGCCAATCAGGCGAAGAACAGCATAGGTCTGTTAACCCTGCTGAAACACAATGGAGATCCCCGGCAGGAGTGGACTGCCACGGAGATTGACCGGCTGACTACCTCACACCGGCTGCGCTGGGCCGATATCGACGGTAAGGGCCGCAAGGTCCTGGTAAACGCACCGCTCACGGGGGCCAAGGCGGAGCCGCCGGATTACCGGGACGCAACACCGATCGTGTTCTACCGGCCGGGGGAATGGAAGCGCCAGGTCATCGGCGCCGAGAACCAAGGCGTCGTGCACGGAATCTACATCGTCGATTGGGACGGCGATGGACGCGACGACATTTTGACGGCTGGTTTCGGCGGCATCCATGTCTACCACTACGGCAAGGATCACAGATGGACGCGCACCGAGATCGCAAAGGGCGACCCTGCGCCTTGGCCGAAGGGCGGTTCAAGCGACGTCGCGGTGGGGATGCTGGGAAAGAGGCGGTTTGTAGCTGCCATCGAGCCCTGGCACGGCGATCAGGTTGTGGTGTACTTGGACGGCCGTAACGTCATCGATGAGACGCTGGTGGACGGCCACACCATTCTGACGGCCGACCTGAACGGCAGAGGACAGGACCAGATCGTCGCCGGTGGACGTGGCGGCAGCCGCAGTGTCTACGTCTACAAAGCCGACAATTCCAGCGGCAGACTCTGGAGCCGCAGCACGCTGGATAATGGCGGCATGGCAGCGGCGGCGTGCACAGCGGCCGATCTGAACGGCGACGGGCGAATCGACATCACCTGCATCGGATCAGCCACGGCAAACCTGAAGTGGTACGAAAACACTAGCGGCCACCGAAGGCACTGACGTAAACTCGGAAATTGCAACCGGCCAGCGTTACGGTAGTCATTCCGACTCTAGTGGCGGACTCCGCGCTCCGGGAGTGCCTGGAATCGCTCAACGGACAGACGCGCCAAGACTTCGAGATCGTTATTGTGGACAACAGCGGACAAGGGCTGGTGCGCGAACGAGTGCCGCTGCAGGCTAACACGCGCCTTATTGAGAACAGGCAGAATGTTGGTTTTGGGCGCGCCTTCAACCAAGCCTTCCGCGTTTCGAACGCCGCTTTCATTGCCACCTTGAACGACGATGCGACGGCATCTCCGCATTGGGTTGCGGAGTTGCTGAACACCATGGAATCCGAGCCGCGAGTGGGAATGTGCGCCTCGCAGGTGCTGCTGGGAAGCGGAGATTCCGTCGATTCGGCGGGAATGTTGATCGCGGCGGACGGCAGCAGCAAGCAGAGGGGCCACCGCAGCAAACCAGACGCATACCGCAACATCGACGAAGTGCTCCTGCCCAGCGGTTCCGCGGCGCTGTACCGCCGGGCGATGCTCGATCGGATAGGCCTCTTCGATGACGATTTCTTTCTCTACTGTGAGGACACCGACCTCGGATTGCGGGCGCGGCGGGCCGGCTGGAACTGCCTTTATGTTCCTTCGGCGGTTGTGCACCACAAATATTCGCATTCGGCAGGCCGTGCGTCTTCCTTGAAAGCCTACTACGTGGAGCGTAACCGGTTATTTCTGATCGCGAAGAATTATCCCGCTGGGATGCTCGCCACCGCTCTATTTGCCAGTCTGGTCCGATACTTCTGGCATGTTACCGCCTTGTTCACCGGGCGCGGGGCGGCTGCCGAATTCCACCGGCATGGCAGCGGATTCGAGCTCGCCTGGATAGTGATCAAAGCTCATTTTGCGGCCTTTCTCCACCTTCCCGAACTGCTGCGCAAGCGGCGGGGGATTCAGAAAAACGCGACACTCTCCACACGGGAGTTTGGCGCATTGCTAGGCCGGCACCGCATTTCCTTGAGGCAGGTGGCGTCACTGTGAAGCCGGCATCCAAAGGGAACCGGCTCCTGATCCTCATTCCCGCGTTCAATGAGGAAGGAGCTGTGGGTCAGGTGGTCCGCGAAGTCCAACGAAGTATGCCCGGAGTTCCCATTCTGGTGATTGACGACTCTTCCGCCGATGGCACCGCGGGCGTCGCCCGGGCAGCAGGAGCCGGGGTGATGTCTCTGCCGCATCATCTCGGCCTGGGAGGATGTATGCAGGCGGGTTATAAACTTGCCTATGAGTTGGGATACGACTACGTGATCCGTGTGGACGGCGACGGCCAGCACGATCCAGCAAACATACCTAAGATATTTAACGCGCTGCTGACTTCAAACTGCCAGATGGTGATCGGCTCACGCTATGTGGAAAAGGACGGCGAATTCACCAGTGCGGTGCGCGGCGTGGGGATTGTGCTGTTCCGGCTGATTCTGCGGCCCATTCTCGGCAAGCGCGTGTACGACCCGACCTCTGGTTTTGTCGGCGTGAACCGCGATGCGCTAGCCGTTTTCAGCAGAAGCTTCCCCTTGGAATACCCCGAGATCGAAGCCCTGGTAGTGCTGCAGCGCAAATCTTTCCGTTTCCAGGAAGTGCCCTGCGCTATGCGTCCCCGGCGCACGGGCAAGAGCACGATCACGGCATTGAAGTCGATTTACTATATAGTCCACGTGCTGCTGGGAGTGTTTGTCAATATCCTGAAGTACGAGGGACCCCGGCGCCGTTAGCCATGACCAGACTTCTTCACGTAATGACGGCCTTCAGCGGCATTCTCATCCTGCTGGTGCTGATCTCCGTCCGCCGGGCGCACATTCGGGTGGAATACTCAGTCAGCTGGCTTACCGCTGCAATAATCCTGCTGATTCTCTCTCTGAACCGGCGCCTCTTCTACTGGCTGGCGGAGCTGATGGGTATTGACTATCCTCCGGTCGCCCTTTTGTTGATTGTTTTCTTTGTGTTCCTCGTGGTCTTTTATAGGTTTTCGATCCGCATATCCGATATGAAGGACTCCAATATCGCTCTGGCCCAGAGGGTTGCCATACTGGAGTATCAGCTGCGATCGAGCCATGAAGAACAGGAAAAATCGAACCACCCCTGATGCCGCCCGGGAGGCGGCAGCCGTCGCCCGGCAGAGCACTGGAATTGCCTGGTGGCACTACGCTCTCGGCCTGTTCGCGCTGCTATTCATTGCATTTGAAGTCTACGCCCCGGCATTGAGCGGACCCTTTCTCTACGACGATTCTTACCTTCCGTTTCTGATTCCGGACGTCGTAAATCAACCCTTGAAAGCATGGCTAGGGGTCCGTCCCTTGTTGATGGCTACCTACTGGCTAAATTACCAGACCTCGGCATTGGAACCATATGCCTATCACGTGGTAGGGCTACTGTTTCACATTCTGAACTCGATCCTTGCGGCGTTAATCGTCCGTCGATTCCTGGAATGGACCGGCGCCGACGGCTTCCTTCGCAGCCTGCTGAGCGTGTTTGCCGGAGCGCTTTTTCTCCTCCACCCGATCCAGACCGAGTCGGTCGCCTACGTGGCCAGCCGCTCGGAGACGATGAGCGTTTTCTTCTTCCTGACGGCCTATCTAGTCTTCGTCTACCGCAAAAGCCCGGCGATTTCCCTCGGGCGCACCATACTGATCCTGCTTTTTTTTGCCGCTGCCTGCCTGACCAAAGAGCACACTACCGTGTTCCCGTTGCTACTTTTGTTGACCGACTACTACTTCAACCCGGGCTTCAATTTCCAGGGGATTCGGCAAAACTGGAAGCTGTATCTTCCGATCCTGCTAGGGGGCGCAATCGGAGTGGCCGCCGTGGCGCGCGTTTTGAAAAACAACCCGGCGGCGGGTTTCCACATCAAGGGAATGACGTGGCATGACTACCTGTTCACTCAATTCGGTGCGGTCTGCTCGTACTTGCGGTTGTACCTGCTGCCCTACGGCCAAAACGTCGACTATGACTTCCCTGTCTCTCATAACCTGTGGGAGCATGGAGCATTCATTTATCTCATCCTGTTGCTGGCCATGGGATTCCTTGCCTGGCGCTACCAGCGCCAATATCCATTGGCATCTTTCGGTTTTTTCGGGGCGCTGATCCTGTTTGCGCCAACCTCCTCGGTGGTGCCAATCGCGGACGTGCTGGTGGAGCGGCGGCTCTATTTGCCTTTTATCTGTCTTTTGCTGATTACGGTCGAGCTTCTGCGAAGATGGAAGACATCGCAAACTACGTTGGGATTCACGTTGGCGGCCATTCTTGCGGCGGCCGCCGTCCTGAGCTACCAACGTAATCACGTGTGGCATGATGCCATCGCTCTTTGGGCCGATACCGCCGAAAAGTCTCCGTCGAAATCCCGGCCGCGCTTTCAGTTGGCATTCGCATACTTCCAGGCGGGTAAGTGCCAGGACGCAATCCGCGAGTACGAGCTAACGTCCAAGCTCGATTCCGCCGATCAAAGGCTGTTCATTGACTGGGCTTTGGCGTATGATTGCGCACAGCAACCGGACCAGGCTTTGGCCAAGCTGCAACAAGCCGCCCGCATCGAGCAGAATGCGCACGTTTATGCGCTGATGGGTATGATTCACGGCAAGCGGGGCAACAACGCCGAGGCGCTAGGAGCGCTGGAGGCTGCCGAGAAGTTAGATTCGAACTTTGAAATGACCTATGTGTACCGGGGTAATGTGTATCTGGGAAGTGGCGACTCCGCCAAAGCTGCAGAACAATATCAGCGGGCGCTGAGAATTAACCCAGCCAACCAGCCGGCACAGGAAGGCCTCGCGATCGCCACCAGCAAGAGAAACCGTTGATACCGCAGCTGCGCATTGGAATCAACGCTCTGTATCTGATCCCCGGCGAAGTCGGTGGGACCGAAATATATCTTCGCAATCTGCTGGACGGGTTGTCCCAAATAGATCGGCACAATGACTATTACGTTTTCACGAATCGTGAAACGGATGCGGATCTTTTGCCGGCAGTCCCGAATTTTCATCTCATCTCCGAGCCGGTGCGCGCCGTCTTTCGTCCCTACCGGCTCCTCTGGGAACAGACTGTGCTGCCATCGCGTGCCTTGAGCATGGGGCTTGATTGCCTCTTTAATCCCGGGTTTACCTCACCCATTCTGGCGCCCTGCCCGACGGTGACGGTGTTTCACGACCTGCAGCATAAGCGTCACCCAGAGCATTTCCGCCGCATAGATCTGCCCTTCTGGAAAATGTTCCTTTATAGCTCGGCCCTGCGATCGAGCCGGATTATTGCCGTTTCCGAGCCCACCAAAACCGACCTGCTGCATTATTACAAGCTTCCAGAGGACAAGGTTCGGGTCATTCCCCTGGGCGTGGAGGATGCGTTCTTTAAGATTGGTGAGCGTTCCCGGTCACCCGGGGATTTCCTCCTGTGCGTTTCGACGCTTCACCCGCACAAGAACCTGGAGCGGCTGATCCGGGCCTTTTATGCGTTTCGCCAGAGCCAGCCGGATTTCCGGCTGATTATCGCCGGAATGAAAGGTTTCCATACGGCCATTCTGGAACGCATGGCAGGCGACGCGGTGCAACTCACCGGTTGGATTCCCAGAGAGGATCTGTACAACCTCTACGCCCGGGCCGCCGGCTTCATTTATCCCTCGACCTTCGAGGGATTCGGATTGCCGATTCTGGAAGCCATGGCAGCGCAAGTGCCGCTGGCGTGTTCCGCCATCGAGCCGTTACAGTCGATCGCGGGCGCCGGCGCGCTGCTCTTCGATCCTTCGGATGAACGCGCCATGACCTGCGCCATGCACCAGCTTGTGTCCGATGGAGAATCCCGAGCCCACAGGACGGCCGCGGCGGTAGAGCGCGCCCGGGAATTCACCTGGAAGGCTACAGCGGTAAGAACGCTGGCGGTAATTCGGGAAACACTAGCGCAGTAGATCTTCCAGTTTGATTTTCGTATCAGTCTTGGAGTCCCGATATTTGACGATTACCGGAGTGTAAAGACTGATGCCCCACTCCTTGCCTTTACCGCTGGTGATCGACCGTGAGCCGGCAACCACCACCGCCTCCTCCGGAATCACCAGAGGCTCGTCGGCGGAAGCACTATACACTGCCCCCTTCACCAGGTCATAAACCGGCGTGGAGCGATTGAGAATCGTTCCGGTCCCCAGCACCGCCCGGCGCTTTACCACGGTTCCTTCGTACACTCCGCAATTGCCGCCTACCAGCACATCTTCTTCGATGATCACGGGCAGCGCGCCCACGGGCTCCAGTACGCCGCCGATCTGCGACGCGGCGGAGATATGACAGCGCGCACCGATCTGAGCGCAGCTCCCCACCAGGGCATGAGAATCCACCATCGTGCCGTCCCCCACATAGGCGCCGGCATTGATGTACATCGGCGGCATGCAGGTGACTCCCTTGCCGACGTAGCAGCCGTCCCGGATACCCGAGCCGCCTGGAACAATGCGCACTCCGCTGTTGACGTCGAAATGTTTCGCTGGATAGGTTGCCTTGTCAAACCACGGCTGACGCGCGGGGTCGATCGACATATCGACGGTCGCTCCCAGCCGGAAGCCCAGCAGAATACCTTTCTTCACCCAGCCGTTCACACGCCATCCGCTGGCGGCGGAGGCGTCCGGCTCGGCTGCACGGGCCGAGCCTGCGTTCAACCGGTCTTTGAACTCTTGAAACAGCCGGAAGTGCTCTTCCGTATAGGCGGCCGGCGGTTGATCGAACAGCGCCTCGATACTAGCTTGCAAGCCCTACTCCCTTCAACACCTGTTGGATTTTTTCGAGGTTGTGCGCTGCCGGGGGAACCAATGGGAGACGAAACACCGGCTCCAGCAATCCCATCAGGGCCATTCCCGCCTTTACCGGGATCGGGTTTGACTCAATGAAATTCACTTCCATCAGGGCCAGGTACTTCCGCTGCAGCTCCCGCGCCGTCTTGAAGTCCTCGCGCATCGCGGCTTGGGTCAGCAGCGTCATCTCGCGCGGGATGAGATTGGATGCTACCGAAATCAGGCCTCTACCGCCCAGAGCAATCAGCGGCAGTGTAATCACATCGTCGCCCGAGAGCACATCGAAGTTCGA
>DATLBY010000188.1:0-4687 GCA_035526665.1 Bryobacteraceae bacterium | reverse complement strand
TTGCGGCGCGCCTGTTCAATTTCGCTGGTCGAGTGCGGTCCAGACCACCTGCGAGTTCTGCCGCTCCATCCTGGTCCGCCACGACGTAAATCTGGAAAAGGTGGGAGAGGTGGCCGACCTGCCGCCGGATCCTTCCCCCATCCAGCTGGGCACCGAGGGTGCCTTCAACAACAAGCCTTTCGTGGTCATTGGGCGAATCATTTATCAGTGGGAGCAGGGCCGGTGGAATGAGTGGCACCTGATTTTCAGCGATGGCATCAGCGGGTGGCTCTCCGACGCGCAACTGGAATATGCGATCTCGTTCCTTTCGCCCCAGGGTTCGCTGCCGCCCGTCAACGTGGCGCGCGTCGGCGCAGAGTTTCATTGGGACAAGATCCCGTACTACGTAACGTCGGTGACTCAGGCGCACTATGTGGGCGTCCAGGGCGAGCTGCCATTCGAGTATTGGGACAAGAGCGAGGTGCACTTTGTAGACCTGCGCACCACGGATGCGCGCTTCGCCACTCTGGATTACAGCGAGGAGCCTCCGCTGCTGTTCCTCGGTTATGCCGTGGAGTTCGACGACCTGAAGCTGAAGAATCTCAAGCACTTCGAAGGGTGGAGCTGATGGCTGCGCCCCCGCAAGTGGTCCCGCAGGTACGCCCCCTGATCTGCCCGAATTGCGGCGGTACCGTCAACTTGCGCGGCTATGCGCAGACGGTAAATGCGGTGTGCGAGCACTGCCAGACCATCCTGGACGCGACCACTCCGAGTCTCCGTGTCATTCAGCGTTTTCAGGAAAAGCAACGCATTCAGCCGCTGATTCCGCTGGGAAGCCGGGGCAAGCTCGGGGGCGTTTTGTACGAAGTGATCGGATTCCAGCAGCGCGCCCTTGAGGCTGACGGTGAGACCTATTATTGGTCTGAATACCTGTTACTGAATCCCTTCCAGGGCTACCGGTACCTCACCGAATACGATGGCCACTGGAACAGCGGCCGGACCCTGAGGCTGCTTCCCCAACCGCTGTCAGGCGGCAAAAAGGTGCAACTTGGCCCCGACACGTTCAAGCTCTTCCAGACGGCCGTCGCCCAAACCACTTATGTCCTGGGCGAGTTTCCCTGGCAGGTTCGGGTGGGCGAGTCGGTCAAGGTAGAGGATTTCATCTGGGTGCCGCGGATGTTATCGGCCGAAACCAGCAGCGGCGAGGTGGTCTGGTCACTCGCTGAATATGTCCTCGGGACCGAGGTCTGGCGCGCGTTCAGCTTGCCCGAGTCGCCTCCTGCCGCCAAGGGAATTTATCCGAACCAGCCCTCTCCCTACACCGGCAAGGTAGCCAGCGCGTGGAAAACACTGCTTTGGCTTCTTCTACTTTGGTTTATCACCGTCATCGTAGTCATGGCAATGATGCCGAACAAGCTGGTTTTCGAGCACGAGTATAGCTTCAGCGGCGCGAACAAGGCGGAGGCTTCCTTCGTCACGCCCATCTTCGAACTTCCCGGGCGTCCGTCCAATGTAGAAGTCACCATCAACACCAACCTGGACAATGACTGGGCGTCGTTTAATTTTGCCCTAATTAACGACGATACCGGCACGGCTTACGACTTCCATAAAGAGATCAGCTACTATCATGGCCGAGACAGCGACGGCAGCTATTCGGAAGGCAGCCATGCGGAACGCATAACGCTGCCCTCGATGCCGCCCGGGAAGTATTATCTGCGCGTGGAGCCCGATATGGACGACGCGCTCGTGCCGGCGCACTCCATGGTCTACCGCCTGGGTGTGAAGCGCGGCGCCCCGGATGCATTCTGGTTCATCATTGCATTCCTGCTGCTCTTCATTCCACCCCTGTGGATTTCCTGGCGGAGCTACAGTTTCGAGCAGGCGCGCTGGCAGGAGAGCAGCGGCGAAACGTCCAGCTCCTCCTCTACCGGCGGAGAGGACGATTGAATGTTCCGGCACCCGATATTTGCGCTTTACGGTCTGACACTGCTCGGTTTCGCATCGGTGGCGGACTACCAGGGATGGAGTCTTTTGCCCGTCCACAGGACAGAAAACGTACCACGATCGGTTCGCGACAACCCCGGCGCCTACCGGTCCATCTACAGCGGTTACAGCCGCTATTCAGGAGGAAAGTAACATGTTCAGCGAGTTCCACCCGGTTTATCTTCTCAATGCCATTGTGTACGCGATACTCGGAATTCTCATCTTCGTCGGCGCCTTCACGCTGATCGATAAGATGACTCCCTACGATCTGTGGGGCGAGATTGTGGAGAACAAAAATACCGCCCTGGCCATCATGGTGGGAGCAATGTCGATCGGCATGTGCATCATCATCGCCGCGTCAGTGCACTAGAGAGGGGAACCGCGAACAGAACCGGGCGCCCGATCTTGTTTCCGCATGTCCGCTGTACTCTTCATTTCGGTCTTTCTGATAGCGGCCTGCGGCCTCATTTATGAGTTAATCGCAGGCACGCTGGCCAGCTATTTGCTGGGCGACAGCGTCCTTCAGTTCTCCACCGTCATCGGAAGCTACCTGTTCGCGATGGGCATCGGGAGCTTTCTCTCGCGCTACATCGGCCGCGGCCTGGTTGCGCGCTTCATCTACATCGAACTGATGGTCGGGCTGGTTGGCGGGTTCTCCTCGTCCCTTTTGTTCTGGGCCTTTGCCTATACGCAGAGCTTCCGGCTCGCGCTCTATCTACTCGTGGTGGTGATCGGTACGCTGGTGGGCCTGGAGATCCCGCTGCTGATGCGGATTTTGAAGGAGCGCTTCCATTTTCATGAGCTGGTGGCGCACGTCCTCACCTTCGATTATCTGGGCGCGCTTGGCGCCTCGCTGCTGTTTCCGCTGCTGCTGGTGCCCAAACTCGGACTGGTGCGCTCGGCCCTGCTCTTCGGTATGATCAACGCGGCAGTGGCCCTCTGGTCCACCTTCCTGTTCCGCAATCAAATCGCACGCAGCGGCGCTTTGCGCGGGATCTGCGCGCTGGTGCTGGTGGCGCTGACCGCCGGTATGTTTGGAGCGGAGGCCATTTCGGCTGCCGCGGACAACAATCTCTACGCCGACGAGGTGATCTTCTCGCGCCAGACCCGCTATCAGCGGATCGTGCTGACCAAGTGGAAGGACGACATCCGGCTCTTTCTCAGCTCGCACCTCCAGTTCAGCTCGCGCGACGAGTACCGCTATCACGAGGCGCTGGTGCATCCTGGGCTCTCGGCTGTGCCGGCGGCCCGCCGGGTGCTCGTCTTGGGCGGTGGCGATGGCTTGGCTGTGCGGGAAATCCTGAAATACCCCGGTGTTGGGCAGATCACCTTGGTAGACCTCGATCCGGAGATGACCCGGATTTTCAGAACGAACCCACTTTTAACCTCACTCAACCAGAGTTCTTTGAACTCCCCTAGAGTCCGGGTGATTAACGAGGATGCCTTTCCCTGGCTCGACGCCCACGCGGATATGTATGATTTTGTGGTAGTTGATTTCCCGGATCCGACAAACTACTCGCTGGGAAAGCTGTATACCACCGCCTTCTACCGCCTACTGGCAAAACACGTCTCGGCGCAGGGGCACCTGGTGGTGCAGAGCACGTCGCCTTTATTTGCCCGCCAATCCTACTGGTGTATCGATTCCACGCTGAAACAGGCCGGTCTGCGGACCTATCCATATCACGTCTATGTACCGTCCTTCGGCGAGTGGGGCTTTATCCTGGCAACCCGTAGCAGCTATGAGGCGCCGCTGCAGCTTCCCGGCGGATTGCGCTTTCTTTCAGCCCGGAATGTACCCGATCTATTTCGATTCCCTAAAGATATGGAGCCCGTGGCAGCCGAGACCAATCGCCTGAACGACCAGGTGCTGGTCCGCTATTACGAACGGGAGTGGCGTGATATTGCGCACTGAACCGCCCACCCGCCGGCGCTTTCTGAGCGCGGCGCTGATCGGGCTTCCCGCGAAAGCAGACAGGCCCATTGCGGGCGGGTTCGTCAATGACTCGCATGCATTGGGACATCAGTTGCGCGACCGCAGGAGCTTCTCCCCGGCGCGCGCAGTCGAACGATTCCCTGTGGTCATCGTGGGTGGTGGGATTGCGGGCTTATCGGCTGCCTGGCGGCTGGAAAAGCGCGGATTTAAGGATTTTGTCCTGTTGGAGATGGAGGCGCAGGCCGGCGGCAATGCGCGCTCCGGGCAGAACGAGGTCTCTGCCTATCCCTGGGCCGCGCACTACATCCCGGTGCCCAATAAAAAGGCTGTGCTGGTGCGCGAGTTGATGGAAGAGTTGGGAGTGCTGCAGGACGGCCGCTGGGACGAACGGTATCTCTGCTTTGCACCGCAGGAGCGGCTCTTCATCCACGGCCGGTGGCAGGAGGGGCTGGAGCCGGAGCTGGCCGCCACCCCCAACGACCGGGAGCAATACCGGCGATTCGAAGCGCTGGTGCAGGAACATCGCGCCACGGGGGAGTTCACCATACCGATGGCCCTGGGTGCCAGGCCCTCGCCCCTGGACCGGCTCTCCATGCAGTCCTGGATGGACGAAAAGCGTCTGGATTCGCGCTATTTGCGCTGGTATATCGACTATTCTTGCCGGGATGACTACGGTGCGCCGGCCCGGGACACATCGGCCTGGGCCGGAATTCACTACTTTGCAGCCCGGGAGCATGAGGAAAAGGGGCCTCTGACCTGGCCCGAAGGCAATGGCTGGGTCTTGAAGCGGCT
>DATLBY010000187.1:0-19247 GCA_035526665.1 Bryobacteraceae bacterium | reverse complement strand
TCGGGCCTGGTGCGGCGCCAGTTGATTCCTGAGAAGAAGGGGGGCACTGCGTTTTGAAAAGCCGCCTGGTCTCACTGAATCTTTTTCTGCTTCTGCTTGTAGTAGGAGCCGGTTGGATCCTAAGGAATCGTTGGGTGGAATCGCGCGAGCGGGAGGCAGCCGTGGCACGGCAGCAGGTGAAGCCGCTCCCGCCGCCGGCCATTGCTCCCATTGCCAAACCGCTGGCGGCAAAGCCCACCAACTATGTGGATGTCGCGCAGAAAATGCTGTTTGTCCGCGATCGCAATCCCAACGTGATATTGAAGCCGCCGCCGGCGCCGCCGCCTCCTCCTCCCATGCCGGCGCTCCCGTCGGCCTATGGGGTGGTCAATATCGGCCAAGGCCCCATGGTCATCATGGCCGAGAAATCCGGCGCCCAACATAAAAGCTACAAAGCCGGCGACAAAGTAGGCGAATTCAAGCTACTCGCCTTCAATAACAGCGAAGTTCTCCTGGAGTGGAACGGGGAGCGGATCAAAAAGCGGATCGACGAGCTGAAAGATCGCACCACTCCGCCCCCGGCGGCCGAGCCCACTCCGGTGGCTGCGCCGGCATCGAATGCCGCGGGCAGCACCAGCCTGGCTCCGTCAAAGCCGGGTCCGAGTGATGTGGCGGCGGGCCGGGGCTCGAAGGCCTGCGTAGCAAGTGACACCTCACCCGCGGGGACGGTGGCGGACGGTATGAAGAAAGTTGTGATGGAAACACCCTTCGGCAAAAGCTGCCGCTGGGACCCGGTTCAGTGATCATTATGCGAATACTTACTCTGTTACTGATTAGCGTTTCACTCGGCTTTAGCCTGGAGAACCCCGCGGGAATCCCCAAGGGCGCTGTAGCGATCTCGCCGCTGGAGTACCGGTACAAGGACGCCAAGGGAAAAACGTGGATTTACCGGAAGAGTCCGTTCGGCTATAGCAAAACGGAAGAATCCGCCGCGGCCCCTGCTGCGCCGGGACATTCCATGCCGACTCCCTTTGGCGCCTCCGTCAAGGCCGCAGACGAGACCACCGAAAAGCAGAAAGCGGGCAATCCGTTCGGATCGCGCAAGCGGGCAGACACGGCCACGGCTGCCGATTCCGAAGCCTCGGTTACCGCCAAAGAGGAGGGAGACAGCATTCGCTTTGAAAAGCAGACTCCCTTCGGCAGCTATAAATGGACACGCAAAAAGACTGCGCTAACGGCCGAAGAACAGCAGTTATGGGAGCGGCAGCGCGCCAACAATACCGCTAAGACGGGATCGAAATAGCGGATGAGTAAGCATGGTGTAGGACAGGGTTTGCGCGTTGCGGCTGCCGGACTACTCGTCTTGGGCGCGGCGTTTTCGTTCCAGGTGCTGCCTCCGGGCTTTCGCGGCGCGACGCCGCCGCCCCCGCAAGGTCAGCCTGCACAGCCGCCGCCCAATCAGCCCCAGCCCAATGCGCGGCCGGGACAGAGTCCGTCTCCCACGACGCAGCCCGCTGCGCCCGCTGTGCCCAAGCCCGACACCAGTACGTTGACCATTGCGCCGCCCAGCACCACCGGGGGCATGAACCTGCAGAATGCCTCTCTTGTGGAAGTCATCGACCTGCTCGCCCGGCAATTGAAGATCAACTATATCCTCGATCCCCGGGTGAAGGGCGGCATCACCATCAATACCTACGGCGACACCAGCAAAATGGATAACCGCACCTTGCTGGATACGATCCTTCGTATCAACGGCGCGGTAATGGTGCAGGTCGGAGACATCTACCGGATCATTCCGCTGGCCGAGGCGCAGAGCCTCCCCATTCATCCCGAGGTCAACGTAAAGCCCACCAGCGAAGATGACCGCATCATGCTCGATCTCGTGTTCCTCAAGTACGCGACGGTGGACGAGCTGGCAAAACTGCTGAACGAATTCCGGGGAGAGCATGCGAAGATTTGGACCTACCCCTCGGCCAACCTGCTGGTCATTCAGGACAGCCGCAGGAATGTGAAGCGGCTGATGGAGCTGGTGGCGCTGTTCGATACCGACAGCTTCGCCGGCGAACGCGTGAAACTGTTCGAGGTGAAACACAGCCGTCCCACCGATATCGCCAAGGAGCTGGAAAACATTTTTAAAGGGATGTCGCTGACCAGCAACACGACTCCAGTCAAGTTCCTCCCGGTCGACCGGATCAACACGGTGATCGCGGTAGCTCCCAATCCCGGGGTGTTCGGAGAGGTGGAGAACTGGATCACGAAACTCGACGTCTCCGTGAAATCCACGGCCGGCTCCATCGATAACTACATTTATCGCGTGAAATACGGCAGCGCCCCCATGCTCGCCATGGCGATCATGCAGCTGTATGGCGGCGCCGGTTACGGCATGATGGGTGGCATGTACGGTGGCGGTGGCATGGGCGGGATGTATGGTGGCGGTATGGGCGGCATGGGCGGTATGTACGGCGGGGGAATGGGTGGGATGTACGGCGGTGGCGGAGGCATGGGCGGAATGTATGGCGGTATGGGCGGCATGGGCGGAATGGGCGGGGGCGGTGGTGGCATGTACGTAGGCGGAGGCGCCGGCGTGGGCGCGCAAGCGGGTTATTCGACCGCAAGTGGCGGCATGGCCGTACCCGGCGGCGTCCCGGCCGGGGGAGTTGCTGGAGGCTCAGTTGCATTGCCGCCCGGAATGCCCGCAGCTTCGCCTGACCTGACGGGCATGTACCTGGCAAACGCCGCCGGAGGCAATCCCAACATCCGTATTCCCCGCGTGATCCCTAATCCGATGGATAACACCCTATTGATCCAGGGCACCCCAACGGAATACCAAAGCATTGTGAAGCTGCTGAACGACCTGGATATCCCGCCGCGGCAGGTGCTGATTGAGGCGAGAATCTACGAAGTGGATCTGACGGGCTCACTGCAGAGCGGTGTGACGGCGTATCTACAAAACAAGGGCGGGAACACCTCGGGCCTGAAGCTGGATACACACAAAATCGTGGGAGGTTTAAGCGGTGGCGGCATGGGCCTGACGGCTGGCGCTTTCATCGGCGGCCGCGAATTACTGGCAGCGTTGAGCACCCAGGAAATCGCCACCAAAGCTCGTGTTCTTTCGGCCCCCAGCCTGATCGCGACCGATTCCATACCGGCGTCCCTAAACGTCGGAATTGAAGTTCCCACGCTCACGGCGCAGGCCGTGACCGGCGCTCAAAGCGGCGGCAGCTCACTGTTCGCCAACAGCATCGCGAATCGCAATACCGGCGTAACTCTGAACATCACCGCGCGGGTGAATCCAACGGGAATCGTGACCATGGTGATCAACCAGGAGGTCAGTGCTCCCATATACCCGGCGGCCAGCGCGGGCATTCAATCGCCGTCGTTCTCGAAACGCACGGTGCAGACCCAGGTGACACTCCAGGATGGCGACACGGTCGCGATTGGCGGCATTATCCAGGAAGGCCATGGGATGAGCACGACAGGAATTCCCGGCCTGAATCGCATCCCGGTCTTGGGCGCTGCCTTCGGCAATCGATCCTATTCGCGGGATCGGACGGAGCTGATTATTTTTCTGACACCGAAGGTGATCTTCGACACCAACGATCTTCTGGAAGCAAGCGACGAGCTGAAGAATCGTCTGAAGACCGCTGCCAAGTATACGAAGAAAGAGAACTAACGCCGTCCCTCAGGCGGCGCGCAACTCCCAAACAGGCGGCGGGTTCAAACTACAATAGTCACCAGTCGCCATGAGGATTGTCGCAGCGGTAGCAGGTGTGTTCGTTTGTTCTCTGGCGCCACTGGGCGCTCAGGAAGTCGGACAAGGCGCTCCGAATGAGTACATTCGCACCCTCTTCCTGAACGCCTTTCATCGCGGGAATTACTTTCAGCAGACAGCCGGTCCTGCCGTGGGCCTCGTGAAAAAGCTGGGAACGACCGGCTACGTCCAGGAATTCAGTGACTCGACCAAGGCCGGGGCAAAGCTCGCACTGATTAAAGCAGATCTCTCCGTGGCGGATCCGGAGACCGGCAGCGGATATGTCTACCAGGTCTTCTCGGACATGTATGCCTACTACACGGCGGTGACGGTCAACACTGCCGGTTATCCCATCATGGACACCCTTCCGTGCCCGGGCGCGCCCTGCTCTTATCAAGTTTTCGACAAGCGGTATGCGCTATTCATTTATCCGGCCGGCAAGAACGAGAGCCCGAACATTGCGGTTCGCGACCCGTTTTACACACATTGGGATATCTATACGTTTGGACCGGCGGTGACCGGGGAAGTGGCGGTAACGTCCTCTCGCTCGGGAGCTCAGGCCACGGTACAAACGTTCCTGCAGGGCGCCCTGTTCAACATGACCAGCGGCGCTTCCGCCGGCCGGTTTTTCACGGTCCGGCAGCCGGTCTTTGCTGTTTATGCAGCCGCGGGAGGGCAGGCTGGAACCCTGGGCCTTCCCCTCTCAGAGGAGCAGACATTAGCCAACGGCAACAAGCAGCAGCGATTTGAAGGCGGCGTCATCGAATATGCGCCGGGCGGCACGCCGGCAGTCAAGACGCCCGTGACGCGGGTCGTTCTGCCGGCCCCCTCGGCGCCGCTTCGATTGAATCTGGGTGACACTGTCACTTTGCAAGCTGCGGTCTTCGTGGACAATGGCGCTGCCCCGGACCGCTCGGTGGCCTTCACAACTTCGAATAGCCGGGTGGTCGCCCTTCAGCCCTCGGGTCAAGGCGTACTGCTGCGCGCCGCCGGCGGAGGCCAGGCAAGCATCACCGCGGTAAGCGAGGGAAAGTCCAGCGAGCCTGTCGTGGTGGTGGTCACCGCGCCCTGCTGCGGGGTCGGGGAAGGTGCTCCCAGCATTACCACGCAGCAGCTTTTTGTGGATGCTGTGCAGCGGGCGCGGATCAACCTGCAGCTCCCGAGCTCCGACCGCGTTCATCGCGCCGGCAATGGATACGTGCAGGAATTTCAGGGAGCCGGCGGCAACGCCGCGCAGCGTTATCTGGTGGCGGTCTCCGACCGTACTTCGCAGGCATCGGTGGTCTCTGGCGAGGTTCTAAGAACGTATGAGCGGCTGGGCGGGCCGGCTAGCGCGCTCGGCTATCCCATTTCCGACCAGACACCCGGCGGCAGGCAAAACTTCGAAGGAGGAGCCATCGCCGGTTCCCCGGGCCGCGTGGTAACCGGCAATCTGCTGCAAAAGTGGGCCGTTTTGGGATACGAGAGCGGGCCTGCCGGTTCCCCGGTTGGCGACGCGAGTTCCGTCCTCACGTTTACCGGGACAACCGCGAACACCCAACTTTTCGAGAAAGGACAACTGGTGGGTCCGAGTATTGTTGGTGCACAGGCCGTAAAGGCATACCTGGTCAGCGGGCCTATCTTCACCCGATATGCCGCCCTGGGATCGGCCAATGGCGTTCTCGGACTGCCGCTCACCGATGAGTTTGTCTCCAGCGGGCGGCATAAGCAGGATTTCGAAGGTGGAACTTTGGATTATGCCGCCGGTGATGCGGATATGCGGGTGACACTCCGCGAGCGAAAACCGGCCGTGGCTGCGGCGCCTTCGCCGGCCACACCGGGGACACGCCTGCGGCTCACCATCTCCGGCTTCCAAGACCGCACAACTCTCCGGGTATCCGTCTCGGGGCAGCCCGATTTTATTGTCCAGGCGCCCAACGGATCTTATACTTGGGAGGTTGCCATACCCCTGACCGCGCCGGCTGCCACCGTCCGGATAAAAGCCGCGGATGCAAATAACCCGGCGATGACGGCCGAGACCACCTACAGTATCCGCGCGGCCTCGGAAGTAAAGGCGCAACTGGCAAAACTCGCGGGCGATGGGCAAACCGGCGCGCCCGGCGCACTGCTACTCGAACCTTTGAAGATTCAGCTGCGCAATGAAAGCGGAGTTGTTCTTGCGGGAGTTCCGGTGCGTTTTTCCTCTTCGCCAGGGGCGATAGTCCAGCCGCAGTCGGCTGTTACCGACTCAAACGGATTGGCGCAGGCAGTCCTTCGTCTCCCACCGGTCGAGTCAGTAGTTCTTGTGACGGCGGAAGCCTTCAGACAGGTGGCGACCTTCAGTGCGCTTGGACGCGCCGTGAGCCTGGTCAATTTCCCGAAGCTGATGCAGTCCGGCTCCGGAACCATCGGGCAGAGCCCGGACACCATCGCTCAGAAAGGTGCGCTCCTGACGGCGGTGGCTGCCATTCTCCGGTATTATCAGGACCGCGGTGAACTGCCGATGCCCCGGGGAGCCGCCGACCCTTCTCTGCTGAACGAGTTCCTGAAATCTTTCTGTAGCTATGGCGCCGCGGGCGCGGCAGTGTGCGACGGCTACTTATCCGTGCCTGGATCGAAGGAGCAGATCGTAAACCTGTGGCGTGTGGGTGCGTTTGTTGCAAATAATCTGGATGTGCGCGTCGAGATGCCGGACGTGGGAGCCATCAGGAACCTCGCGGCCCAGGGCTCTCCGGTATTGCTCGCACTCCTGTTGAAAAGCGGCGGCGCGGCAGCCGGCGGCCACTATGTGGTTGCCACCGGGGTCGCTTCCGATGGCACGATTTTGATCCATGATCCCAATCCTGTGTTTGGCCGCGCCAATTTGAACGATTACTTCACGGGCTTCACTGTCAACGGCGCGACTTACACTGGCGCGCTCACCGGAGCGGCCCGGCTCCGGCCCGTGAGTCCCAGCCCGGCCGGCTTTCTTGTCTCGAGCGCTAGTCAGAAAATCGATATCTCTTCCCGTGCGGGCAATTGCGGGCCAACCTTCGAGGTGCCCGGCCTGACGGCGACCGGCGCAAATCCGCCACAGTCTCCTGGCTGGTTGCGTCACCGTTTTTGCGATGGCAGCGAGCCGGTGTACCAGTTGGACTTGGCCGGCGAGCAGGGAGTCCAAACGATCGTCACGGATTTAGCTGAAGGTGGCGGCCGCACGGAATTGGCGGGCGGCGGCCCGGTATCCTTCAAGCTGAGCCGGCCCGGTTCGCAGCTTGTTGTCTCACCGCTAGACCTCACGATTGGAAACAAGGCGATCGTCAATGCCGCCACCTATACGCCGGACCTCGCGCCCGGCGGCTTGGCCAGCGCGTTCGGCAGCGGCCTCGCCAGGGAGGGGAGCACTACAAGCGTGGAGGTGAACGGCCAGCCCGCCCGAGTGCTCGCCAGTTTTGCGTTTCAGGTGAACTTCCAGATTCCGCCGGAGGCTGCCGCCGGTGCGGCCATAGTTCGAATCTCCTCCCCCTATGGTGCTGCCGAGCAGGAGATCAACTTACAGACGGCGGCCCCCGAGATCTTCCGCCTGCAGGGGAGGGGCGCCGAACGCGGTGCAGTGGTCAATCAGGACGGCAGCATCAACCAGCCCGGGGCCCCGGCACGCCGGGGCAGCACCATCGTTGCCTACGGCACGGGTCTGGGTGCGGTTCGGTCCAGCGGGCAACTGTCAGTGGCGGTCACTCCGGCGGCGGCTGTGCTCCACGGTCAAGAGGTGCCTGTTGTATTTGCCGGATTAACGCCAGGATTCATCGGACTGTACCAGGTTAATATCGTAATTCCAGCTTCGATAGCGCCCGGACTGGAGCTGCCGCTAACCATTCAGCAGGGAAAAGTGGGGAGTAGCCCCGTCCTGGTTGCCGTTGAGTAGAAAAAAAATACCATTCAGCGATATGGGATTGACGCGTAATATACTTACATGTTGTAATCTGCTAGAGTGGCAGAAGAGCCGTAATAGGCCGGGGTCTAAGCTGTCGCCAGCACTTTTATCTTGACTAACCTCAGGGACTAGTGTTATGACTAATCTGATTACGTCTAAGGAATCGTAGCGGAGTTCTGCTGTAGGAATCCCGCGAGCACAGATAAAAATGAGAAGTCGAATGATATTTGAGCGTGCATTTGCAGGTTGAGGCTCAGGTTGAAAAACAGAACTTCCATCAATTCAATTTTGAAATTCACAAGGAGAAGGAAATGGTAGCATTTCGCAAGTGGTTCCCTGTGTTAGCGGTCCTGAGCCTCACAATAGGCTCAGCGCTGACTGCTAATGCACAAGTTCTTTGTAACGCCAACGCTGGCGTACCCCCGATTGTTCGCGCGGAAGGGTACACCGAGCAGACGGGTGATATTGTGCTGGATTGCACCGGCGGCAACTCTGCTGCGGGAACATTCCTGACCAATATCCAGATTTTTTTGAATACCAACATCACCAGCCGCCTTACCTCTGGCAAGTCTGAAGCTCTGCTGATGATCGGCGAGCCCGGCAGCCTCACTGGCCCGGCTCCGAATGCGACGGCCGGCAGCGGTCAGAACGTATTCCAGGGCACGAAGGTGATTGGAAGAGAGAACGCGCTGATCTGGACTGGTATTCCGATTACGCCTCCCGGTTCCAATCATTTGATTATCCGGATCACCAACGTCCGCGCCAACGCGGCCGCGCTCGGTGTGTCCAGCAGCCCGATTCCGTCCCAGATCGTAGCCTTCATCGCGGCCAACCCGCCGACGTCGATCGCTATCAACAATCCGTCTCAGACGGTTGGGTATGTGCAGCAGGGTATGTTCTTTGATGTTCGCGCTTGCAACGGAGCGGATTCCATCGGCAGCAACGCGACGTTCTTCCAGTGCAACGCGCAGAACAGCACCTTGTTCGGCGGCACCACAACCAGCACGAACACGGAGCAGTTCGCAGTTCGATTCAGAGAAGGTTTCCCCTCTGCATTTAAGCCGCGCTTCGGCACTGTGAATGGCGGGATCACCGCGTCCAACAGCCCGAACGGTTTGACGGTTGTCAGTGGTAGCTCCACCATCACTGTTCCCTACGCTGTCAGCAGGCCGGGTGACGTTTACAACTCCGAGTCGGCGTTTACCAACACCACCCTCTTTGGAACCACTGTAGGTATCGCGGATTCCGGTACGCGTGTGGCTGCCCGGTTTAACAACATCCCGGCTGGCACGCGTCTCTTCGTGACCCTGCGCAATCAGGCAATCACCGGCAATAGCGCCGCCGCCACTCTGGTCGGCACCGACGCGAATGGTTCCGGCAGCAGCGGCACCGGCGTGATTGGTGGTACGGAAGTACAACGGTTGACCTCCCTTACTTGCGGCACCCTCGTGAGTGATGCGGCTGAAGTGACTGTCGTCAACGGCAGCGCGGTAGCCGTATGGGAAGTATTCTCGGCTGATCCGAGCACGTCCGATACTCTGGTGTTTGGTGTCGCGGTAGCCTATGCGTCCAATACCCAGAACAATCTACCGGGCCTCGGTACCTCGACTGTCATCGGCAGCTTGGCGCCCTTCTACGTGAATCCGACTGGCGGCGCAAGCGGCCCGGCGGTCATGCAGGATATCAGCTTCCCGATTCCGCGCTTCATCGACAATCAGACCAACGTCAGTGATTTCTCGATCAACACCTGCCAGACGAACCTTCTGTTCCCGTTCGTCACCAACCAGGCCGGCTTCGACACGGGTCTAGCGATCTCGAACACCTCTCGTGATCCCTTCTCCAGTGCTTCGAGCCGTGTTCAGGGCGGTACGTGTACATTGAACTTCTACGGCACCAATGCCACGGGCGGCACACCTGCTAACCCGACGGTAACATCGACCAACGTTGATGCCGGTGCTCAGTTCCTCTACGTAGTATCGAGCGGCGGTAACCTCGGCACCAGCAGCTTAGCGAATGCTGGCTTCCAGGGCTACATCATCGCTCAGTGCCGCTTCCAGTATGCGCATGGATTTGCTTTCGTCACGGACGGACCTATCGGTCAGGCTCGTGTGGCGGAAGGCTACCTCGCGCTGATCCTGGATGCTCCTGTCGGCAGCCGTACAGGCGCGAGCAGCGAATCCTTGAACAACTAGGGACTGCTGTTTTCAGTTGAAACGCAATCGGGGGAGGGCAACCTCCCCCGATTTTTTTGTCCCCGGCCCCCCAATACCAGTACGCTCGTACTATTTTCAAAACCCGATAGTGATAGACTGAGAGAGTTCCGCGTCCAGGCACCTACAACGGTGTCCATTTCAGAATTTTCATAACGAGGTATCTATGCTCAAAAAGCTGTTCTGCGCATCTGCGCTGATCGCAGTTGCCCTTCTCACTCCAGCGCATGCCCGGAACGTTTTCGTCACTGCCGGAGACTCCGGCGGCTCAACACTTAGCACTTATACAACTGACCCCTTTTCCTTCGTCGGATCTATCGCCGCCGCCCCGAACTCCTTCCTTGTGCTCGCGGCGCCGTCCGGCACGAAATATTACGTGGTCGGCAGGAGTGCAAGCGACACCGTCGTCGTGCTCGAAGGTAACTTCACTGCGCTTCAGGTCACAAAGCGGCTCTCATTAGGCTCGGCGGCAACAGCTGCGGCGATGACTCCGGACGGGCGAAGGCTTGTCGTGGTGACAGCCAACAATACGGCCATCATAGATACCACCACCGATACCCAGATTGGAACCATCGATACAGGAAGTAATGCGAACAGCGTGGCGGTTAGTCTCGACGGTACTCGTGCGTATGTCTTAAGTCCAACCTCACAGCGGTTAACCGCGATCGACCTTACGACCAATACGATCGCAGGCACCATTACCGTCGCTGCCAGTACTTCAGGCGTGGCGGCCGCGCCCAACGGGCTCATTTATGTGAGCGGCCAGAATGCAATTTACGAGCTGGACGGACGCACTTTGGCACAGCGTGGTTCTATCGCAGTAAGTGCTCTGTCCGGCCCGCTGACCTTTACGCCGGATGGGCGTTTTGGTCTAAGTGTGAATCAAACGCTGAGCGGCAGCAGCTCAATTCAGGTTATCGATCTGGTAAGGCGAGTTGTAGCGACCGTGCCGTCGCAAGGCATCATTTTCGATAAAGTGATTGCCATCGACAACGGCCGCGCCCTGGCCATTTCTTCGCAGGCTGGCAGAATCTATCAGATTTTCCTGGATCCAACGATTACTGCCGGCCAGGGAGTCGGCCTCTTCGAGGCATCGTTCGCCGGCACAACGATCTCCAATGCGCGCGATCTGGCAATCTCCGAAGAGCTGCCACAGGCGCGCTACATCTATATCAGAACGTCCTCCACCATTTATCGGTTTGATGCGTATGCGAATCAGCTCAGCTCGACCGGCCTGCCGGGCGCCAGCGGAAACATCAGCTACGCCGGCCCGGCCGCGACTGGCGCAGCCGTCAGTTACATCCAATACAATGCCAGCCAGTCCGTCGCCAGCGGCGGTACTTCGCTCCCACTTGTGATCCGCGCACTGGATGCGCAGGGCCGTCCCGTATCCAATGCTCCTGTGACCTTCTCGACTACCTCCGGCGTGTCCCTCTCCAGCACCACCGCCACCACCAACGCCGCAGGATATGCCAGCACCAGCCTGGTAATTCCAACCTCGATGACGTCGGGGACCATCAGTATAGTTGCGGCGCTCACCGGCACCGGCCTTTCGACTCCGTTCCAGATCAGTATCGGAACGGCTACTACGGGCGGAGGAACGCCCAGCTCGAGCGTCGCCGGAATTCAGATTCTATCCGGCCAGGGCCAGGTGCTCCCGGTCAGCTTCTCTACCTTCAATCAGGAGTCGATGGTCATTGTTGTCAGGGATGCGAACGGGGTGCCGGTGCCAAACGTGCCGATTACCTGGAGCCTTACACAGGGGGCCGGAACTTTGCATAATTTCACCAGCGTCACCGATTCCAACGGTCAGGCGGTAGCCGACTTCACCACCACTCTTGTGCAGCAGGGCCAATCGTTCACTCAGGCAATCGTGAACGCTTCCACCGGAACAGACAGCGTCAATTTCTATATCACCACTCTGGCCAACCAAGCAAGTGGTCAACCAGGAGCTCTCACTGTCCTCCTGCTCCGGCCCGCCAGCCGCGTGCTATCCGGCAAAGCCGGCGAAGTAATCCCGGCCGGGCTGCAAGCTCAGGTCTTCGCCTCGAACGGCCAACCCATCCCGAACGTGGGCATTCACATCGTGGACCCGGATCGTACGCAGAAAGCAGCCGCCTCGTGCAAGGATGAGTTCACTCTGACCGATTCCGGCGGAAGCGCCAGTTGTGACGTTGTCATCGGCGGTCGGATTGGGGATTCTCCCGCGATAATTTCTGTCGGCGCAGCAATCAATTATCCCATCACTGTGAGAATAGCTCCCGGCGATGCGACGAACCTCCGCATCATCCAGGGTAATGGCTGCACGCCGTCGCTCACTCAGGCCTGCAATCCCACTGGTCTACCTGGCCAGCGGCTGCCCGTCGCTCTCATCGCCGAGATTACCGATGCATTCGGCAACCCGCTGCCGGGGACGCAAGTCACCTGGGAGGTGGTCACTCCCAACGGCGGCACTCTTTCGAATGTGGTCTCACGCGCTGACTCGAGTGGACGTGTCTCGGCCTCCTTCACGCTGGGTTCTGTCGCGGGCCCCGTCCAGATCCGCCTAAAAGCAGGCACCGGCAGCACTACCTTCACGGTGAACGCGAGTGTGAACATCGCGCGCATTGAGGCGATCAACGACTCTCAATCCGCCCAGGTGAATCAGGCGTTCAGCCAACCTCTGACGGTCAGGCTCGTTGACGACAACGGCAACGGCGTCGCAGGCCAGGTCGTGACCTTCACGATCAGCAGCGGAAGCGGCGCACTGAGCTCAGCGACCGCGACCACGGATGCCGGCGGCCGCGCTTCGGTCACCTTAACGGCGGGTGGGACAGCCGGTCCCATTACCGTCACCGCCCTCGGTGGAGGGAAACAGGTTACGTTTAATTCCCTTACCATCAGGCCTGCCGGCCCTAGAATCAGCAATTCGCGTATTGTGAATGCGGCCGGCTTCCAGACCGGAATCGCCCCGGGGACCATTGCAGCCATCCTCGGAACCGGCATTTCCAACGGCATTAGCGGCATCGTTACTCCGCCGGACTTCATTGGGCCGCTGCCCACACGGTTGGCCGGAGTAGAAGTGTTGTTTAACGGGATCTCCGCTCCTATCTATTCAGTGTCGAATGTGAACGGGCAGGAAGAGATCAACGTACAGGTGCCCTTCGAAGTCCAACCGGGCACTGCCACAATCGAGATCCGTACGGGCGCTACCAGCCAAACCCTCAGCAATGTGACGGTTCAACCGCTGGCGCCAGGTGTCTTCGAAACCAATGAAAATGGCCGCCGGTACGCCGTGATTGTCCGCGAAGATGGCAGCTTTGTATCGCCCTCGAACCCTGCGCGGCGCGGTGAAAAACTGCGCGCCTATGCAACGGGTCTCGGACAAGTCACAGGTGGCACGGCAACCAACAGGGCTGCTACGCCGGGCCAAAGTGTACTCACTCCGATAATCGTTGGGGTCAATAATGCGGGCTATCCTGCCACCGCCGAATACGTTGCCGGCGTGGTGGGGGTTTACACGGTCGCATTCACCGTCCCGAATGATGTTCCCTCGGGTTCAACTCTACCCTTTGTCCTTGCCGAAACCGGTCCGGACGGAAGGCTGGTCTTTAGCAACGGCTCCAATCTGGCCGTTCAATAAGGCAGCATCACAGGAAGGGAGCCGTTGAACGGCTCCCTTCATCCTGACCTCAAAAGCGCCTCGAGCATCTTGTCCGAATAGGCCGTCACCCCTTCGCCGCCCGTGTAATAGCTGTTCAGGATGGCGCCGGCGTTAAAACGCCTTCCGTCCGCAAGTACAATCTCCTGCGTGGGCCTGGCTGCGGCGAACGGACCACCTCCTTCTCCCCATCGTGTGCTTCCCAGCGTCGCCTCCGGCAGATACTCCCGCACCAGGCGGAGAGCTTCCTGGGCGCCTGCCGCCGATGCCGACCAGCGCTTGTTCATCGGGACTGGTCCAGCCACCCCGCCCATCACCTGATTCTCATCGAACCAGTTCTCGAAGCCCAGCACATACCCGGACCGCAGCGGGTTACTCGGACTTGTGAAGTACGGGTTGCGAGCCGCGCGTCCCGCATAGTTGTATTGATTGCCCGCCGCCTTTTCGTTTAACTGGATGACCGGCGACCCGGTGGCGGTCACTTTCCCTCCACCCGCCGGAATCTCATCGCGGGAATCACGGGGGCCATCATATCTGGACCATTCAGTGGGCTGCTGCCGCGGCGGTGCGATATCGGGCGCGGTATTGGTACGTGGCAGGAAGGGATTGCCGGCATCCGGGATGGCCGGGCCCGTGGTAGGAGAATAGCTGATAATAATTTCTTTCCCGGTAGAACTCTCTTTGTCATCGATGATCCGCACATGCAGTTCGCCGGCAGGCCTACCGGATGCTTGGAGCGACTTTGCGATCAAGTCGGATAGCTGAAGTGCGAAATCGGACGAGGAACCTGCGGATGCGTCGGAGACGCCTACTTTTCCAGACGGAGAATATCCGGAAATATCAGAAGTGCGCGCCAAGGAATGAATCACTACGCAAAACCTCCAGCCGCAAAAGAATGCACGGCTGGGTCCAGCCGACCTAAGGCTTTGGTTTCACTGTTGTAGCATCCACAGGCGGGGCGAATGTGATCCGAAGTGGGATAATTTGTCCAGTTGGGGACACTTCCAGGTTCAAAACGGTAGCCGTCTTTGCCTCTTTCGTCGCAGGAGAGTACTTTATGACGACGCGGGCGGACTCTTTGCTGCCCAACTGCGTCTTGTCGAGCGATGCTGCCAGGCCTTTCAGCGAAGGCTGATCCAGCTTTAGCGATATCGGCCCCGGCATATTATTTTCCACGGTTACTGCGCCCTCACCCGGTTCCGAACTGCTCAGCCGGATCTCCTGTGTGCTGACCTTCACTTGCCGGAGTACCTGATCCACGCTCACACCCTTGAACGCATCCAGCAACGAGGGGGGTGGCGCAGCAGGTGCGCCTGCTACCCCATCTGGACCCTTTTTCATGACTCCGAACGGCGTTTCCCATTCTTTTCTGGGAATCACATACCAATACCAGTCGCCTTTCTCGAACTTCCACAGGCTGGTAAGCGGAGGCTTCACATTCATATTGCCGAACCGAGCACTCCGTGCTTTCATTTCCAGCGCGGTAATTACGGTAGCCTTCGTGAAATTTTCGGAGTACTTGATTCCCACCAGTTCGTAGCTCAGGTACCGGGTCTTTTCCATGGCAAAAAAGACATCTTTGGAATCTTCTGCCACCATCTCATCGGCGGCCCGGAACTTTCCATCAACGTGAGCCTGGAAGAACTTGGCGACGCGTTCCCGTAGTGCCGCGTCCACGGCGGGCGGGGCCTTCTGGAATATCTCCGTGCCACTATCCTGGGCGCGGAGGAAGTCCGCCGGAAGCAGCGCGAACGAAGTCCAAAGGGCTAGCATACGGCAGGTTCGGCGCATATATTGATTGTATCTAATTGACGCGCCGCCGCCCGGTTCCGTTAGTGGGATTAACTCATTTTCACTGCACTCCGCTGGCAATGCGTGCTGGAAGGAATTCGTCTCCTTGAACCCATGTCGGCAACTTGTCCTGATTGGCTGCGTCCATCCCGATCAGCATCCCGAAACGAGCGGCCCGTTCGATTCCGGAAAAATCCCAGTCATCGTGGAACTCATCGGATGGCTGGTGGTAATGCTTCGTGTTGTACTCCTGGAATACCTGGTCGCCGCCCGAACTGCCGCCGGCCCGCGGCTCCGACCCCATTTTGATGGAAAAGGCCGGCACGCCCACGCGCGCGAGGCTGAAATGATCCGATCGATAGAAGCTCCCCTGTTCCGGGTGAGGATCGGGCTGGATCTGGTAGGAAAACCGTCGAGCCGCCTGCTGAACGGTGGGCCAAAGCGTAGTCCGCTCTGCGCCCATGACGACGATATCTTTCGTCGCGCCGGAAGGAAAAAGGGCGTCGTAGTTCAGATCGACGGCCGTCTTTCCCACCGGGACCAGCGGATGCGCTCCGTAATACTCCGATCCGCGGAGTCCGCTCTCTTCCGCCGTCACAGACAGGAACAGCGCGGATCGCCTGGGCTTATGCTCGAGGGCGCCCCAAGCGCGAGCGGTTTCCAGCAGTATGCCGCAACCTGTGGCGTTGTCAATGGCGCCGTTGTAGATCGCATCACCGTTGACCGGCATCGCGACGCCTAAGTGGTCCCAATGGGCGGTAAACACGACAACTTCGTCCTTAAGCTTCGAATCGCTGCCCGGAATGATCGCGGCCACGTTGCGTGTTTCGATCCGGCGTACAGCGGTGCGGATCTTTCCCCGCATTCGCAAGCCCAGAGGAATGGGACGAAAATCCTTCGAATCGGCCGCTTTTAGCATCGTTTCGACGCTTTTTCCGACCAAATTGAGCAGCTTTTGCCCGGCCTCCTGGGTCACCCACCCGGTAAAGGCGAGCTGATGTTGTCCCGGTTCCGGGATCACCTGCGGATCCTCCTTGCTCCAGGAATTGCGCACCACCTCCCAGCCGTAGCCAGCGGTGGGCGTTGTGTGAATGATCACGATCCCAATCGCGCCTCTCCGTTGCGCCTCTTCAAACTTGTAAGTCCAGCGCCCGACGTAAGTCAGCGTCTTCCCTTTAAAAACGTCGGGATTCTCCGGCTGCGGCTCATTGGTGAAGAGCAGCAGCACTTTTCCCTTTACATCCATGCCTTTGAAGTCATCCCACTGATCCTGGGGAGCGGAAATCCCGTGGCCCACAAAGACTAGCTCGCCCTCGAATTGGTCTTCTGTCTTTTGACGGGGAAATCCGCCTGCGAAATCGTCCAGCCAGTGCAAGGTGAGAGATTTTCCGGGTCCGTTCACCGTCAACTCCGATTCCGGCAAAGCCTTCACGCCGGTCAGCGGAACCCGTTGAAAGTACGTTCCGTTGTCCCCGGCGGGCTTTGCACCTGCGATTTCCAGCTGGGTGGCGATGTACTCCTCGGCCAGTTGCCCGCCGCGCGTTCCGACACCCCGCCCCTCCAGCAGATCGGCCGCTAGGAATTTCGTGTGCGCCTTGATCCGATTGCCGGCAATATCCTGGAGCTGGGCTCCCAGCGGAGCAGTCAACAGTATGAAAACAATACAACGCATCGCAATCCCCCATTCTCGATAGGCAAGTAGACGATTTTTGGTGCTATCCTGAAAGTGATTCATCATAAGTAGCATGGAGCGGTCGACCTTAACTCATCTGCGCGCCCTCGAGGCCGAAAGTATTCACATCATCCGGGAAGTTGCCGCCGAATTCGCCAAACCGGTGATGCTGTATTCCATTGGCAAGGACTCGTCGGTGATGCTCCGGCTGGCCCAGAAAGCCTTCTACCCCGGTCCCCTCCCCTTTCCGCTTCTGCACGTGGACACCACGTTCAAGTTTCGGGAAATGATCGAGTTCCGCGACAATTATACGAAAGAAATCGGTGCAGAACTGATTGTTCATGTCAATCAGGAGGCAATCGCAAACGGAGCGAATCCCTATCGAATCGGAACGCAGAAGTGCTGCGGCTTCCTGAAGACGCGGTCGCTGCTGGACGCGCTGGGAGAAGGCGGTTTCGATGCAGCTTTCGGTGGCGCGCGCCGCGATGAAGAGAAATCCCGGGCCAAAGAGCGCATCTACTCCTTTCGCGATGCCTTTGGGCAATGGGACCCAAAAAATCAGCGGCCGGAGCTGTGGAACCTGTACAACGCCCGCATCGACAAAGGTGAGACCATCCGGGTATTTCCGCTCTCCAACTGGACCGAGCTGGACGTCTGGCAGTATATCCACCTGGAAGACATTCCCATCGTGCCGTTGTATTATGCCAAGCCCCGTCCAGTAGTCGTGCGCGGGGAATCGCTGCTGCCCATCGAGCATGATCCGCCACTGCGGCCGGGCGAAAAGCCGGAGATGGTGATGTGCCGCATGCGTTCGCTGGGCTGCACGCCTTGCACCGGGGCCATGCGATCCGAGGCCGACACCGTTCCCAAAATCATCGAAGAGCTATTCCTGACCCGCCGTTCCGAGCGCGAGAACCGCATCATCGACCACGATCAGGAAGCCTCGATGGAGATGAAAAAGCGCGAGGGCTATTTCTGATGCCCCTGGCCAGTTTGTCTACCCCCGCCGATATCCAGACGTTCCTGGAACAGGAAGAACAGAAAGAGCTGCTGCGCTTTACCACAGCCGGCAGTGTGGACGACGGCAAATCCACGTTGATCGGCCGCCTGCTCTACGATTCCAAGGGAGTCTACGAAGATCAGTTGTCGTCGGTTAAGAAGGCGTCCATCAACCGGTCCGCGGGTCCCATTGATTTCTCGCTGCTGACCGATGGTCTGAAGGCGGAGCGGGAGCAAGGCATCACTATCGATGTTGCCTATCGCTATTTTTCCACTCCCAAGCGGAAATTCATCATCGCCGACACCCCGGGCCACGAGCAGTACACGCGCAATATGGCGACCGGCGCATCCACGGCCGAACTCGCCATCGTGTTAGTGGACGCGCGCAAGGGTGTTCTCCAGCAGTCGCGCCGCCATGCCTTCATCGCGTCGCTTCTCGGCATTCCTAACGTAGTCGTCGCGGTAAATAAAATGGACTTGGTCGAGTTCAGACAAGACATTTTTGAAAGTATCCGCAGCGAGTTTCTTCACTTCGCCAGAGATCTTGCCATCCCGAACCTGTACTTCATTCCCATCAGTGCGCTCGACGGGGACAATGTCGTGGAGCAAAGTCCCAGGACGCCCTGGTATAGCGGTGGCAGCCTGCTCAACTATTTGGAGACGGTACCGCTGGGTACGGGCGTGAAGTGGGAGGATATGCGGTTCCCGGTGCAGTACGTGATCCGCCCCACGCTGGATTTTCGCGGGTACGCCGGCCAACTGGCCTCGGGCGTCATTCGCCCCGGGGACCCGGTCATGGTGCTGCCTTCCGGCCGAACCAGCAAAGTGAAATCCATCGTCGCCTTTGATGGCGATCTTGCGGAAGCGCACCCGCCCATGTCGGTCACGGTCTGCCTGGAGGACGAGATCGACATCAGCCGTGGGGACATGCTGGTATCGCCGTCCCGCATGCCGCACGTCTCGCGCCGCCTGGAATCCATGATTGTGTGGATGCACGCCGATCCCATGCAGGTGGATAAGCCGTATCTGCTTAAACACACCACCCAACAGGTGCGAGCCACCGTCACCGCCGTACTGAATCGCATCGACATTCATACGCTAGCGAAAGACGAGGCGGCGGAACTACAGCTCAACGAAATCGGTTCGGTCGCGCTGGAGACGCACAAGCCGCTGTTCTTCGATGCGTATAAGGAAAACCGCGCCACCGGCAGCTTCATTTTGATCGACCCGGTTACGAATGCCACAGTCGCCGCCGGCATGATCGTGACCCGTGCCAAGGAGAAGCGCCAGAACAGTTCGGCCTTGGCCGGAGT
>DATLBY010000186.1:0-21796 GCA_035526665.1 Bryobacteraceae bacterium | reverse complement strand
AAATATTCCCACGCCCGGTAAGCGGGGAATGCCACGGGGTAATCGCGGCCTGCTTCCGAGGGTACATCCAGCAGGAAACTGGCAAACGAGTTCCCGAAGCTGGTATTCGCGCCGGCGATGGAGGTCTGGGCCGTGCCGAATGCATATCTCCCCCGCGGATTGAAGGTCTGGGTCTGTAGCAAATCGTCCCGGACGCGCCGCATGTCAAATCCGAACCGGATGGTATGGTTACCGCGCGTCTTGGTCCAGGTGTTGGCAAACAGAATGTTCGTTTCCGCCCGGATCCACGGTAGGCTGGCCGAAAAACCGATAAAAGGATCACCGAAATTGTTCAAATTGATTTGCGGAGGGCCGCTCGTCCAGGGAATGCCGTTGATGCCCGGTATCCCCAGCGCATCTGCCGTCTTTTCGCCGTAACCGAACTGCTGCGCGTCATTTCGGTAGCGGTTCACGCCGAACCGGATTTCCGTAAGCAGCGTAGGGGAGAACATGCGGTTATAATTGATGGCTCCGCTGTGCGTACCCTGCACCCCCGTCCCCTCAAAGCCGGATCCACCCACGCCGCGCGGACCGCCATAAATTCCATACACCGAGGCATCGGTCGTGACCGGCCGGGAGTAGCTGTACCGTACGGAAAAACGGTCTTTTTCGCTCTGATTGTGGTCCATTTTGGCGTCAAACTGGTCCGTTTTGCGCGAAAAAGGGCTGTTTACGAAGTAGTTTTGGGTCAATCCCGGCAAGTTCGGCAGGGGGATGATGGTCAGAATCTTGGCGGAGATGGGATTGATGCGGCTTGCCGGAATAATATTGCCGGGGAACTGGGTGCGGCCGGCTCCGGTCTTCGGGTCGCCGGTTGCGGGGTCGTAGATGGCCGTCGGGGACACGCTCAGATCGCCGTTACGTTCTGCCGCCGTCGGAACAGTCAACCGGTCGTTGTTGGCGCTGTGATCTTCAATCCGCAGATAATCGCCGAAGAAGAACGTCTTGTTTTTGATGATCGGTCCGCCGCCGCTTCCGCCGAAATAATTGTAGGTAAAGTGTCCGCGCGCGGGATCGTACCAGTTGCGGGCAGCCAGCGCGCTGACGCGATTGGATTCATAGGCCGACCCATGGAATTGATTCGTCCCGGACTTAAGAATTACATTGACGGCAGCGCCGGTGGCTCTCCCCAGCGACGCGTCAAAGTTGCTGGTGGAAATATCCACTGTCTGGATGGCTTCCTGTGGAGGAATCAACACCTGCAGCAGGCCCGTGCGTTCATTGTCATCCACGCCTTCCAGTTGCAGGTTATTACCGAGCCTTGACTGACCGTTGAATCGGGTAGCTAAACTCACCTGGGGATTGAAGAAAGCGGAATGTTGGCCCTCAGGCTTGGCTGCGCCCGGGACAAGAATGCTCAGACTCTGGAAGTTATGGCTGCCGCCTAGCGGCAGATCTTCAATCGTTTTGGCGCCAATCTGCCTGCCGGTGTCGGCGCGCTCTGTCTGGAGTATCGGCGCTTCCGCCGTTACGCTGACCGTTTCCGAGCTGCTGCCCACCTGCAGCGTCATATCGATTCGGACAGTCGTGTTGACCACGACTTCGACCCCAGCACGGGACGCGCGCTTAAAACCCGCCTGCTCGACGTCAATTGTATAAGTTCCAGGCGGCAGGTCGGGCACGGTGTAGTTCCCGTTCTCATTAGTCGAAACATTACGGCTGATGCCGGTATTGGCTTCGGAAATCGTAACCTTCGCGTTCGGAACACTGCCCCCGGTAGCATCGGTGATGTTTCCTAACAAGGTTGCGTTCACCGCTTGGCTGTAAGCTAAAGAACTGGTCAGCAGCGCAAGCAGCAGAAAACTGCAGGTCGAACGTAGACGTAGCACGCGGAAAATCCCCTTTTTTAAAAGCGCCCCGTTAGGGTGAAGACGGCTTCGCCCCAATTCTGATCAACAGTGTAGCGCATCAAGGGATTGAAAAAGCTCCGCGGTCGCGCCGGAATCTGAGCTTCCACGCTGGTGTGCCAATACAATAAAAAAGTGCGCGGGCTCCGGAGAGGAGTGAGAGAAACCCGCGCACTAATCATCGCTACGCGCCTCCGAAACTACCGTAGCGATTGAGGCAGAAAGGTCGGGCGGATGTCCATCGTAGGAGCACGATCACATCCGCCCTTCTCTGCGATTTGGGGAGATTGCATCTCCTCCGTTGGATGACTCATAATGCCTTGCGCCATGGGCACACTCAATAGATCAAGAGGACCAATTTGTAGCCTTCCGGAGTCCTAGTACTGAAATGAACGGCGTCATTTACATTGGCACCAGCGGGTGGAATTACAAACATTGGCGCGGAGTCATCTACCCTGCCCGGTTCGCCTCCTCTAAATGGCTTGGCTTCATCACCACGCAATTCGATTCCGTTGAAGTGAATACCTCTTTTTACCGGACACCCAAAGCTGAAACCATTTTGAAGTGGCAGCGGGAGACCCCCACGCATATACGCTTCGCTCTCAAGCTGTGGCGCGGTATCACGCACTACAAAAAGCTGAAAAACTCGAGTGCGTATGTGCAGGCATTTCTCGACGTGGCGGCGCATCTGGAACTCGACCGGCGGGCGCCTCTCCTGATCCAATTACCGCCCAATCAAGGCAAGGACTTGGACAAATTGAAGAGTTTTTTGGAGGACCTGCGGGGACTTACAACTCCGGCGTGGGATGTCGCCATGGAATTCCGGAATGCCGCCTGGCTGGCCGACGATGTTTACGGGACGTTGGACTCCCTGGGCGTGGGTATATGCCTGCATGACATGCTGGGGAACGCCCCGACAGACACGCCCAACGACTGCCGGTTTGTCTATGTGAGGCGCCATGGTTCGGGCGCCGGCAAATACCAGGGCAGTTATTCTTCCGATCAGCTGGCCGCGGACGCGCGGCGTTTAGAAGCCTGGGCTGCTGCCGGGAAAACGGCTTACATCTATTACAACAACGATATCGGCGGCCATGCCTATTACAACGCCATGGAATTGAAGACGAAGATCAGCCCGGAATTTCTGCCCGCCGTGAGTGCGGATAATGGGGAGAATGGACCCGATACTATCCACCGCACCCCACCGGCGCTATAACCCGCTAACAGGCGATTGGGTTTTAGTATCTCCGCACCGGACCCAACGTCCCTGGCAAGGGCAGGTGGAGAAGACTGCTCCTCCGGTCAGCCTCTCCTATGATGCGAATTGTTATCTCTGCCCTGGTAATCCCCGGGCGGGAGGTGTGCGGAATCCAGAGTACGATACGACGTTCGTGTTCGACAACGACTTCGCGGCGCTTCGCCCGGATACCCCGAAGGCCATCCTGGACCAAGATGGTTTAATTCGAGCGGAGACCGAGCGGGGACTATGCCGGGTGATTTGTTTTTCTCCCAACCATAGCCTTACGGTGTCTCGTATGACTCCGTCCGCGCTGCGCCTCGTGGTAGATCAATGGACCGATCAATATATCGAGATTGGCGGTTTCCCGTTTATCAACGCGGTTCAAATCTTTGAGAACCGCGGCGAAATGATGGGCGCCAGCAACCCCCACCCGCATTGCCAGATCTGGGCAAATGAGAATATCCCGAATGAGCTGGGAAAAGAGTTGCGCGCCTTTGATGCCTATCGCGCCGGGCACGCGCAATGTCTTCTCTGCCATTACCAGCAGTTGGAGAGCAGGGATGCCAGCCGCATAGTCTGTGAGAACGATAGCTTCGCTGCCCTAGTGCCTTTTTGGGCCGTCTGGCCGTTTGAAATATTGGTAATTCCCAAGCGGCATGTCACGGGACTGGATCAATTATCCGGCCCGGAGCGGGACCAGCTGTCGGACATTCTAAAACGAGTGACGACGCGCTATGACAACGTCTTCGAAGTCTCGTTTCCCTACACAATGGGCTTCCATCAGCGTCCCTCCGACGGAACCCCGCATGACAGTTTCCACATGCATGCTCACTTTTATCCGCCGCTGCTCCGCTCCGCCACGGTTCGAAAATTCATGGTCGGCTACGAAATGTTAGGCAGTCCGCAACGTGACATCACGGCCGAAAGCGCAGCTTCGCGGCTGCGTGAGGTGGGCGAGGCGCATTACCTGGATTCGCCGGCGGCCAAATAATCTGCACCCCGCCTCATTTCTGCAGTTCGTGGCAATAGCTGCAGTCGAAGCTGGCTTTATGTTCGCGATGACAGCTCATGCAGCCGCCCATGGAGATATCGGTTTCGCGGAACAATCGCTCGCGCTCGCTCACCTTGCCGTGGCAGGTCTCGCATTTGGCGCCCGCCTCCAGATGCGCCCGATGACTGAAAAACACATAGCTCGGAATCTGGTACACGCGAACCCAATGGATGGGCTTTTTGTCCCGCGCGGACGCCGCCAGCTTCTGAATCTCGGGGCTGTCCTTCTTGATGGTGGAGTGACACGTCATGCACTTGGATGAGGCGGGAATTCCCATCAGCTCGCCCGGGTCCGGATTTGTGTGGCAGTCGTTGCATTTCAATCCCAGCGCCAGATGCTGCTTGTGGCTATAGGGAATCGGCTGAACCGGAGCCTCGGCCGCCCAAGCTATAGTGAACAGCGACGCTAGAAAAATCAGCCTCAAACCGTACCTTTCCGCATCTCTTCCGCCAGATATTCGGACGCCCGCATTGCTAGCGCCAGAATGGTGAGTGTCGGGTTCTGCGAGCCGCCTGAAACGAACGAGCTGCCGTCGATCACAAATACATTTTTCACGTCGTGGCTCTGATTGAATTTGTTTACCACTGACGTCTTCGCACTGACGCCCATCCGGCAGCCGCCGAGTTCATGGATGCTCTCTCCCGGCGGCACCATTTGCGAGTGTTTTGCCAATACCTCGAAGCCGGCGCCGTGGCAGAGCTCCTCGGCTACGTGCATGGAATCGACCGCCATGTTGCGCTCGTTCTCCGTGTAGCGATGCTGGATGTGCAGTGCCGGAATGCCCCACGCGTCGGCCACCTCTTTGTTAATTCGCACAAAATTTTCGACGCGCGGCAGCACCTCGCCCATCGTCGTCATGGAGAAGCCCGACCCGGCGACTGCCGCTAGTTCTTTCTGAAGGGCGGCGCCGTACAGCGGGAAATAAGAGGGATGAGGCGTGCCGCCGCTCCCGAAGTCGTAGGAATAGCCGCGGATAAAGTTCTTCTGCTTTGTGTCCAGGTTGCGAAACCGCGGAATGTAGCCGCCTCCGCCCATTAGGTTGCGCGGAGCCTTTCCGCCCCGTGCCTCCGGCACAATGCACTGGATCACGTTTTTCACATAGATCTGATCGAAGATATAGTGCCCCAGAACGGGATTGTGAACGCCTGAATTGAGCAGCAGCCGGTTGGACTCCAGGGCAGACGCCCCTACCATGACGACTCGCGCCTTCACGTGCCGCTCCTGGCTCGACCTGCGATCGACAAAATTTGCCCCGTCGGCCAAACCTGTATTCTTGTCGAAGGTGAGCTCACGCACGATCGCATTCGGAACAATTGTCAAATTTCCAGTCGTGAGCGCATCGGGCAGCAACAGGTTCACTGAGCTGGCGAGTTGCCCGGTAGCACGGCGCGCCTTGGTTGTGGGCACCGCCATGCGTTTGGCGGATTGAATGAAGCGCTGGACACTCAGGCTGTCTCCCGAAGCGTCCTCCAGGAATATGCCATCAGGTAGTTGCCGGAACCCTTCCTTGCGTCCGGCCACTCGAAACATCGGCTCTACACGGTCGTAATAGGCTGCAAGATCCTTGTACTCGATGGGCCAGTTATCTCCGAAGCCGTCATGATCCTTATTCTTAAATTCGTAGTCGCTTAAGCGCCACGAGGCGCGGCCCCACATTAATGTTTTGCCGCCGATCAGACGGATTCGCACCCAGTAGTATGGGTCCTTCGGATCGTAAGTATAAGGATTCTGTTTCTCGTCCGCCCAGACATTTGCGTTAAATTCATTCGCTTGTGTAACGTGAGGAAAGCGTCCGGGACGGCCAAAGCCGCGGTACGGAAGCTCATAAACAGGCTTCAGAACTCTATGCCGATCAAAATCGACAGCCGGACCCGCATCCAGCATCAGGCACTTGATTCCAAGCTTCGTTAGGGTGTGCGCGGCCATGCCACCCGAAGCGCCGGAACCGATAATTAAAACGTCGTGATCGGATTGCATAGTGTGTCGTTATTCGATTGGGAGCCAGTAGGTGTCCAGACCCGCGCCGCGTCGCGTCCTGCCCGCGGATGCGGTCGCCCACTGGCGCGAGTTCAATGTCGCCTGCCAAAAGGCAAGTTTCGCAGCCTGCAGAAATTTTGCGTACGGCTCTGCCGGGCCTTCGTACGTCCACGGATTTTGCAGCGGCGCCAGCAGCGGGGCCGCCTCTGCGTCCGTCATGCTGACGAAACTCTTCCGGCCCTGTGCCATCGCATCCTTTTGAAGCTTCTCAATTCCTCTGCGGTACAACGTCTGGGTTTCGCGATCGGATTGGAACAACAGAAAATCCAGAAATTCAGCCGCCTCGGCCTCCGCTGCTCCGGGCATCACCTCGGAAGCAGGCATCAGAATGGTTCCAAGATGCCGGAACGCCGCGAATTCCGCCGGCGCGAGAAAGCGGGGAATCGCCTCGGAGGCAGCGTCCGCCGCGGCCAAGGCCAGCTTCGGAATTTCCTCCTGGGCCGCAAGTTCAAATCGGAAAGGGCCGGAAACGGAAACTCCCAGCAACGTCTGTATCAGGGTCCGGCGATGCATGATCTTCTTAGTTTCTCATTTCGCCATGCGCTTGACATCACCGGCCGCAGTCGGCTTCGGAGCGGTGTTTCATTGCATAGGGTCGATACTGGAGAGATGGGCTTTGAACTGGCGCTTACCTATCGTCCCCGGGGCGACCAGGAGACCGCCATCCAGCAGTTGCTGCAGGGCGTAAAGGAAGGGGAGAAACACCAGGTGCTGTTGGGGGTTACGGGTTCGGGAAAGACTTTCACCATGGCCAAGGTGATTGAAACCTCCGGACGACCTTCGCTCGTGCTGGCGCACAACAAACTTTTGGCCGCCCAGCTGTATCACGAATTCAAAACTTTCTTTCCTCGCAATGCCGTCGAGTACTTCGTCAGCTATTACGACTATTACCAGCCCGAGGCATACATCCCAGCCGGCGACGTCTACATCGAGAAAGAATCCACGATCAATGAGGAGCTGGATAAACTGCGGCTTTCGGCCACCCGGTCGCTCTTCGAGCGCCGTGACTGCATTATCGTGGCCAGCGTCAGCTGCATCTACGGGTTAGGTTCGCCCGAAGCGTACTACGGCATGCTCATCATGCTGGAGAAGGGGCAGCGGATCTCGCGCAAGGAACTGACGGCCAGGCTGGTGGAAGTGCTGTACGCGCGCAGCGATCATGATTTCGTACGCGGCACCTTTCGTGTCCGCGGAGATGTGATAGAGGTTTATCCCACCTACGACGATTACGCCTACCGGATTGAGCTGTTTGGCGACGAGATCGAGAGTTTGTCACAAATCGATCCGCTCCTGGGCCAGATCCGCCAAACCTATCTGCGGCTGCCGATTTATCCGAAAACGCACTATGTGGCCACGCCCGCAAGCCGCGAACAAGCCATGCGCAGCATTGAGCTGGAACTTCAGTGGTGGCACAAGGAGCTGGAAAGCCAGGGAAAGCTGATTGAAGCCCAGCGTCTGTATCAGCGCACCATGTTCGATCTTGAGATGATCAAGCAGATCGGCTACTGCCATGGAATCGAAAACTATTCCCGGCATTTCTCCGGCCGCCTCCCGGGCGAAGCGCCGCCCACGCTACTGGACTATTTACCGCATGATGCTCTGATCTT
Organism: Bryobacteraceae bacterium; assembly: GCA_035526665.1. Lineage (GTDB taxonomy): Bacteria > Acidobacteriota > Terriglobia > Bryobacterales > Bryobacteraceae > DATLBY01. The sequence goes on along the minus strand of DATLBY010000186.1, from coordinate 13,978 downwards.
TATCGATGAGAGCCATCAGACCATGCCTCAGTTGCAGGCCATGTACCACGGCGACCGTTCGCGAAAAGAGACGCTGGTGTCCTTTGGATTCCGTCTTCCCAGCGCCAAGGATAACCGGCCGCTCACCTTCGAGGAGTTTGAGAATCGCGTGAATCAGTTGGTGTATGTGTCAGCGACTCCCGGCCCCTACGAACTCACCAAGTCCGCGGGTGAGGTGGTGGAGCAGATCATCCGGCCCACTGGTCTGGTGGATCCCGAGATCGACATCCGGCCGATCAAGGGACAAGTGGACGATCTGTTGAATGAGATCCGGCTTCGCACGGAACGAAATGAACGGGTGCTGGTCACTACTCTCACCAAACGCATGTCTGAGGATCTGGCGGAATATTACACCGAAGTGGGGGTCCGCTGTGCCTACCTGCACTCGGAAGTCAGCACCCTCGACCGGATTAAGATTCTGCGGGATCTTCGCCGCGGCGAATATGACGCCTTGATCGGAGTGAATCTCCTGCGCGAAGGGCTGGATCTGCCCGAGGTATCGCTGGTCGCCATACTGGATGCGGATAAGGAAGGATTCCTGCGATCCGGCGGATCCCTGATCCAGACAATCGGCCGGGCGGCGCGCAATGTGAACGGCCGCGCTATCCTTTACGCTGACGTGATGACGGATAGCATGAAGCGGGCCATCGGCGAGACCAACCGGCGGCGCAGCATCCAGGTTGCCTACAATGTGGAAAATCACATTACTCCGCAGTCGATTATCAAGCCCATCGATATGAGCCTGGTTGCCATTGCGGAAGCGGATTATGTTACCGTCCCGATCGAGCCTGAGAGCCCGACGGAAGAAATGACTCCGGAGGATCGCGACAAATACCTGGCCGAGTTGGAGCAGCAGATGCGCGAAGCCGCCAAACACTTCGAGTTCGAAAAGGCCGCACAGCTTCGGGATCGTTTGAAGGCTATCCGGTCACGTGGAATATATGAAGAGACTACCGCAAGCAGCCCTGGTGTGCGCGGGAGCCGTTAGCCGCACCGCCCTCGCGCGCCTGCCCAATCTGCGGAACCACCTCGGCCCGGTTCTGTCTGGTTCTCTGAGGGTTTCCAGCCGCACCGTCAACGTCATTGGCGGCGGCTGGGCCGTTGCCTCGTACGAGGACCTTTGGACTGCGGATATTATTATTATCAGCGTGCCGGACACAGCGGCCGAGACGACGGTGAAGCATCTTGCAGGCGTAAAATTCCCGTGGAAAAACCGCCGTGTGATTCTTGTCGACTCGTCACGCGATAGTGCGATCCTGGATCCGCTGCATGCCCGAGGAGCTGCAACGGGTTCATTCAACTTCATTGACCACGTTGATGGCAGCCGCGTACTGATGGAAGGCCATACGGCTGCCATCAGCGCGATGAAAGTGCTGGTGGATCGTGCGGGTACGCGCTCCGTTCAGGTCAACCGGGGAGGGAAGACTCTTTACCTTGCGGGTCTCGACCTGGCGGCGTCAGCCATGATTCCGTTGTTGCAGGCAGCTTCACAGGCGCTACGGCTGGCGGGGATCCAGTCCCGCGAGGCGGATGCTCTCGTCGCTGGCGCCGCGCTACGCACCGTCGGCGGATTCAGCAAATCGCAGCGGCGGGCATGGCTCCCGGAGCGCTCGGCTGGTATCGAAGCGAGGGCAGGAGCGCTCGCTCAAAAAAGTGAGCCGCTGGCAAAATTCTACCGGCAGATCTTGGGAGCCGGTGTCGACTCGATGGCAAACGTCAGCTAACCGCGGGAATCAGAACGGGAGCCGCCGGCCGCTCCGGCTCACGTGTCAACTCCAGCCGCTGCGTGCCCTGCAGTTTTGCCACCAGCGTCAGCGCCTGCGCTACCACTTGGTCCATGTTGTAGTACTTGTAGGTGGCCAAGCGGCCTACGAAGTGCACTTTGGGGGTCGACTCAGCCAGCGCTTGGTACTTCTTGTACAGCACCGCATTGTCCGGACGCGGTACTGGATAGTACGGATCGCCTTCGGCCTTGGGATATTCGTAAACCACACTGGTTTTTTGATGCTGCTGGCCAGTCAGGTACTTGAACTCAGTGATCCGGGTATAGGCGTGCTCCTGTGGATAGTTCACCACGGGAGCCTCCTGGAAGACTTCCCTGTCCACTGTGACATGCTCGAACTCCAGCGAGCGGTAAGGCAATTTTCCGAATCTGCAGTCGAAAAACTCATCCACTGGTCCCGAGTACACCATCTCCTGAAACGGGACGATTCTCTCGATATCCCGATAGTCGGTATTCAACATGATCTTGATGTTCGGGTGATCCAGCATATTTTCAAACATGCGTGTATACCCATGGAGCGGCATAGCCTGATACGTGTCCGTAAAGTAGCGGTCGTCTCTGTTGGTTCGGACCGGTATTCTGGCGATCACCGACGAATCCAGCTCGGACGGATCCAATCCCCACTGCTTGCGCGTGTATCCGCGGAACATTTTTTCGTACAGCTCACGGCCTACGCGGCCCACCACTACATCTTCTGAAGTACGGATCTGGTCTTTCTTCTCTGCGCGCGCTTCAAAGAAGCCTTCCAACTCGTCTGAAGTAAGGTTGAGGTTATATAGCTTGTTTACCGTGTCCAGGTTAATTGGGATGGGGACCAGTTTGCCATCCACGCTCGCCAGCACGCGATGCTCGTAGTTGCGCCACTTTGTGAATTGGGACAGGTACTCGAATACGTCCGCCGAATTGGTATGGAAAATATGCGGGCCGTACTTGTGCACCAGAATCCCTTCTGCGTTGTAATGATCGTATGCATTGCCTCCTATGTGCGGACGGCGGTCGCATAGCAGGACCTTCTTATTGAACTTCCGCGCCAGACGCTCCGCGATCACACTGCCGGCGTAACCCGCTCCCACAATGAGGTAATCGAACATAGTCAGAACCTTTCTCTATCACCCTTTGTTACTGAACCTGTTGGCCGCGCTTACGCTTCAATCGCCCAAAACCACGGTCCGCACCGGAATCGCTCCCTGATCCATGGCTCCAATCTGCTGCGGCTTTTGCGTGCGCGCCAGTTTACTATGGATCAGGTTCCGCATCCTGCGCCACGTGATGTCCCAGGAGTTATGCGCCAGCATGGCGTCCACTCGCGCCCGCCAGGCGGCATCATGGACCTCCTCTTCCATCACGCCTTGGATAGCGGTGACGAAGTCATCCACGGTGTCTGCGATCCGCACGAGTTTCTGCACCCCGTACGGTCGAACCACATCGGTAATGGATGTCGAGACTACCGGCAGGCCCGCGGCCAGGTACTCCGGAGTTTTCGTGGGACTAATAAATCGGGTGGATTCATTGTGCGCGAAGGGAAGCATCGCTACGTCCCATCCTGCCAGATATTGCGGCAGTTCCTTATAAGTCTTGCCGCCCAGAAAATGAATATTAGCCCGGTGCGGTAGGGTTTCAGGGTCAACCTTTACCACCGGTCCCACCATGACGATGTGCCAATCAGGCCGTGCCGCGGCAATACTGTCAATTAACGCTAGATCCATGCGTTCGTCGATCACACCGCAGTACCCGATTCTCGGATGCGGAATGACGGCCTGGTCTTCCGGTTCTACGGTAATCGTCCGGGCGGAGCCGAAATGAGCCGTATCAACGCTGCTCGGAAACGGGTGCAGGTCGTCATGCCTGCCCTTCTTGGCTTCATATAAACTCTGCCCGCCTGTAAATACGATATCCGCGCGGCGAAGCAACTCTGCCTCTCGATCCTTCATGTCTTGGGGAGCGCCCTTGAAAGCCGAGAGCTCATCCATGACGTCGAAAACTGTCAGCTTCGGTGTCAGGTGCCGGGAAAATTGCAACGCCATCGGCGTGTAGTACCAGAGCAGATAGTCATCGATATGCTGATCCTTAATTAAATTATTCAGCAGAAGTTTTTGAATCGTCGCGGTGGTTTCCGGGCTCAGATTCGCAGGAATCTGCGGAACCACAATATTCACGCCGCTTTCCGGGCATTTGCGCAGTTCCATGCGCGGCGCGCCTTCCGTTGTTACCGGTTCTTCCACGAAGAAAACTCTCCGGTCGCGGGCGAATCTACTGAGAAGATGTTGCGGACGCTGATAGACAAAACCCCATCGCAGGTGCGATAAGCAAAGCACGTCGTCTGCGCTGGCCGTCAAAATGTTATTGATATGAAAGTTCACAATGATTCTCCTCAGTGCGTCGTTTTAAGTTTTTAAACAGTAACTCCCACGCGATCCACGCTGGCCGCCTCGCCCGCCAGCACACGCTGGATTCTGGCGGATTGGAGCATCACTTCCTGGGCAAGCGGCTCATAACGCTCACGCCCCCCCCGCTCGTCCGCGTAATCCCAAAGTCCGTTGTAGCAATGGCGGTCATCATCCCAGCCGGGATGGTTTAAAACCGGGTAGAGACACAGGCCTTCTATATGGACGCCGTTCTGCAAGGCGCCAACCACCTCTTCGCTGATGTAGGCCAGCCATTCCGGCCGCGCCTCGTCCTCAATGCCGGTCTCGGCTACGAATAAAGGACGGCGGTAGCGATCGTAGGCGTCCTGCAGCAATTCGCGGAACGGCCGGTATTCCGGCTCCGAGCGCGATACCGGAGGGCCGTAATGGAACCACTCATTACGGTCGTAAAAATTCACGCCGATAATATCCAGATATTTCTCTTTCCCCCCGAGTTCCGGCGATAACCTCCCTGCCAGCATGTCCCAGGCTTCAAATTGCACCCGGTTATACGCCGCCGCCTCTGCAATCTCCTCCGCCGGCTCCCCCGGTCTCGGAATAATATGTATCAGTGGATCAATCGAGGCGATTCGCGCCTGCGGACACACGTCCCAGATTCCCTCAATTGCTTCAATCGTGGCGCGCACCATTTGAACCTTTAATTCATTTCCGCGGCCCCGCGCAAAAGGATTGATGTAGCCCACGTCGCCGCCTGCCCACGCCAGGAACGAAATTTCATTTATCGGCGCTAGATACGGTACTTCATCGCTTTCCTGCGTAAGCACACGGGTAAATTCCCGGGATAATGAAGTAAAGCGATTCACAAACTCCGGCGCAAATACATCCAGGTCCATGGGCCAGCCATAGTGGCAAATATCCCAGATAACCTGAGTTCTTGTTTCCTGGGCCGCCTGAATCATCGGAATCACGGAAGAAAAATCATAGTGATACGGCCGCGGCTCAATCAGGTGCCACCGGAGGCCGTCGCGAGCGGTTTTTATCCCTAGCTCCTGGAGCCGCCGGTAATCCAGCGGCGCATACCGGTCGTGGTCTGTTGCGCCAATCAAATCAAGCCGCTTGCCGGTTTTCAGACAGTGCGACGAGCATTCAAAGCCTCCCATAAAAAAGCTGCGGAACAAACGCTCTGGATGCAAATCTCCCCCTCGGAAAAGTAATTCAGGCACACACCACCCCAATCAGGTGATCTCGGATTCTTCGTCACCCTCGCTAGGGTCCGCTAACTGTGAGAAACTTCAGCGCAGATCGCGCGAACCAATTGAGAGGCCAGCCTGATACAGGCGGCGCTGGGCCGAAATATCTGTTACTTAGACTCTCGGAGATGTGAAATGTTTCGCATCCAGCGGTTAGCGGCTTACCCGGTAGATGAAACTACTGATTGACTTTGGCGTCCTTTTGTACAGGTGCGTCATGCCGGTCCCGATATCAGCAGCCCCCCGCATTGAAACAACAGGTATTGAGAAGGGCTCCACCGCCCGGCAGGAGGTACGCCGGGCTTCGAAACTTCAATGGGTCCAAATCAAAGCGTTACTCACCGCTACTGTGACCAATTGGTTTGATCACAAAGTGCCGCGGCTGGGAGCTTCTCTTGCCTTCTATTCTATGTTGTCCATCGCGCCGCTACTCGTTGTCGTCATTGCCGTCGCCGGATTCTTTTTTGGCAGGCAGGCCGCGGAAGGCCAAATCGTCTGGCAAATCCAGGATTTGGTAGGGCGAGAGGGAGCAGAAGCCATCCAAGCCATGCTGAAGGGTGCGCACCGCCCGGCGGCCGGGGCCCTCGCCACGTTCCTTGGATTGATGACTCTTTTTTTTGGCGCGTCCTCCGTAGTTGCGGAATTGCGGGACGCATTAAATACGATTTGGTGCGTCCCCACCAAAAGAACCGGGAGCAGCTGGAGAAGCATTGTTTCCACGCTCCGGGATCGGACGATGGCCTTCGGTGTAGTGCTGGGAGTCGGCTTTCTTTTGTTGGTGTCGCTAGCGCTAAACGCCGCACTTTCGGCCTTGGGCGGCGCCTTTGGGGAACATCTGCCCACACCGGAATGGCTTCTGCAGGCGGCAAATTTCCTCTTCTCCTTCTTGGTTATTGCCTTTTTATTTTCTTTAATGTACAAAATGCTGCCGGATCTTCTTATTAACTGGTCCGATGTCTGGCTCGGTGGCGCCATTACCTCTCTGCTGTTTACCTTGGGCAAGCTACTGATCGGCATCTACTTGGGGCGCGCCGGTATCTCGTCCACGTATGGCGCTGCGGGATCACTGGTGATCCTCCTGGTGTGGGTCTACTATTCCGCCCAGATTTTCTTCCTCGGGGCTGAGTTTACGCTTGCGTATGCCCAGACTTACGGATCCCGGCCATGTGACCACATCGGTAGGGAAGTGCAGGTGGTAGAGACAATGCCTGAGAATCCGGCAAGTTGCCCGCCGCCTGAAGCTGGCGCCAATCCTTCCCCGATCACCCTCGCCAAGTGCTAGGCGAGTGAGGGAGTCAGCCAGCTAAACGGCCATGACGGGCGAAAAACAGGGTCTTATTTCGGAGGTTTTAGGAAATGGTTTGGGGAGAGCGACTCCTCGTGCCGCATTGTTTTTGACGGGGGCCAGCGCGATTGCGGCCAGAACATATTCCGCTTCGATGAACGTGGAAATTGTCGAACATGGGAATGCTCCAGCTCATTTCGGATACCTCGGAAACTCCAAGCCGCCCGGTTTCCGGTAGACGCTCTGATATACTGGACAGTGGATGTTTACACTGCGTCCGCACCAGCGGATGTCGCACCGGGTTCGTTGCAAACCGCATATCCCCCTGCTGAGCCCGTACATGTCCCCCCTTCTCACGAATGAAAGTTAGCGTCCAGATTACGAACGGCATCGAAGCTCTGTTTGGCACGCGTGATGAGAATATTCGGCTTCTGGAATCAGGCCTCAATGTCCGGACCCGGATCGCGCACGACCACATTGAGATCGAAGGCGAAGACGCCATGGTCCTGCGTGCCGAGGCCATTCTGACCGACTACGCTACTCTTCTGGCGGAAGGCCATGTGTTCAATAATGGCGATCTGAACAGCTTTTTGCGCGTGGTGGTCGGTGACCCAACCGTAAATCTGCGAAACCTGGTGGTCAGCGGAAAATCGCGCAGTTTCGGAAAAAAAACCCTCGCCCCCAAGACCATCAACCAGCGCCGCTACATCGATGCGATTGAACGTCATGATCTGAGCTTCGGCATCGGGCCTGCCGGCACGGGTAAGACCTACCTCGCTGTCGCCATGGCTGTTTCGGCCTTGCTGAACAAAAAAGTGAGCCGGATCATTCTCACGCGCCCCGCGGTGGAGGCCGGGGAAAAGCTGGGCTTTCTGCCCGGCACTCTACAGGAAAAAATCGATCCCTATCTTCGTCCGCTCTACGATGCGCTGTACGAGATGATCGAGGCGGAGAAAATAGAGAAGCTTCTTGAGCGCTCGGTTATCGAGGTTGCTCCCATAGCATTTATGCGCGGCCGTACCCTGAATGACAGCTTCATCATTATGGATGAGGCGCAGAATACCACTCCCGAGCAGATGAAGATGATCCTCACCCGCCAGGGGTTCAACTCCAAGATGGTGGTTACTGGGGATTTGACCCAGATAGATCTGCCCTCAGGCCGTCAGAGTGGACTCCTCCAGGTCACCGATGTGCTACGCGGCGTAGAAGGAATCAGCTTCGTTTATTTTGACGAGAAGGACGTCGTACGCCATAGCCTGGTGCAGCGCATTGTTCGTGCTTACGAACGCTATAACGAACAGATCGGCGCGAACCGGCAGCTCAATTTGAAACTGGGCCCGGACACGCCCGAAACACCGGCAGCATCCAGCGAGGGGGCGGAATCTCCTGTGGACGGAAGCGATCTCCTCCCGCTCTTGCCGGATGGAACGCTGGAATTTCCCACCGCCTGAATCCCGAATCCATGCCACTCCGGCAAATCTCGCTCTTATTCCGCCAGGCGCCGCGCACGCTGGCCCGCCGTGACTTGCGTGGCTTCGCAGACGTTTTGTTTGGGATGGTCGCGCAGGAACGCGCGTTTACTTGTCTCATCACCCGGGATGCCGAGTTGCAGCGGCTGAACCGTGAATTTTTGGGCCACGATTATCCTACCGACGTGCTGTCGTTTCCATCGGGCGAATCAGAGGGACCTCTCGGCGACATTGCAATCTCCGCGGATCGCGCGGCTGACCAGGCGACTGAATTCGGTCACTCCCTGGAGGCGGAAATCAAAATCCTGATGCTTCATGGTGTGCTGCATCTCATGGGAATGGATCACGAGTCCGACTCAGGAGAAATGGCGCGCGGCGAGCGCCGCTGGCGTAAAAAACTTGGCCTCCCCCAGGCCCTGATTGAGCGGGTGAACGCATGATCATCGCCCTACTCACCCTGATACTTGCCTCTGTCTTTTTTTTGGTTCTCGCAACTCTGACACAGGTGCTTTACCTCGAGACCTTACGGCTGAGGACGCGCGAGCTGCCGTCCCTCGAGTACTTCAAGGAAACTCTGGAAGAACGGATTGGGCTAAAGGCCGATAACGGAGCCCTGGCCTTCTCCGTTATCAAGCACAGTATGCTGGCGTTCCTCGGCATCTTCTTCCTTTCCCTGACCTCGAATAGCGCCGGGCTGTCGGTGCAAACACTTTTGGAAGCCGCCGTTTTCTCCTGGTTGACGATGATGGCAACTGCTTACGTCATTCCGCAGCTCCTCTATCGCCACACCGCCTGCCGCTGGATGGCCGTCTTGGTTCCCATTCTGATTGGCATGACTATCCTGGTAAGACCAATCACGGCACTACTCAAATTTGTCCAATCTCTAATGCAGTTGGGGGACGAGGACCAGACCGCCGTGGAAGGTTCTACGCCGGCCGAAAATCTGGAGGCGTTGATTTCAGCCGGCACGGAGGAGGGAATCATCGAAGAGGAAGATCGCAAGCTGATTCAGTCCGCCGTCGCCTTTGGCAGCAAGACGGTCCGGGAAGTAATGACGCCGCGGCCCGATATTGTATCGATCGCAGCGGACGCTACGTTGGAAGATCTGCGTCAGCTAGTCATTCACGAGCAGTTTTCGCGGATTCCCGTCTATCAGGGTTCCATCGATCACATCACCGGATTTGTTCACGTGCGCGACATGTTTGAACTGGAAAACGCCGAGCGCGCCATGCAAAAGGTGAGCAACGTTACCCGCCCTATCCGGCTGGTGCCCGAAACGAAGCCGGTTAACGACCTCCTGCGGGAGATGCAGCAGGATGGCGCCCACATGGCCGTCGTCATCGATGAGTATGGGAACACTGCCGGTCTCGCGACGATGGAAGATATGGTGGAGGAAATTGTAGGCGAAATCCGCGATGAACACGAGCCCACGCTCGATGTGGAGAAAGACCAGGAAGGCCGCTTCACGGTCTCCGGTAGCTTCGATGTAGACCACCTGCATGATCTGCTGGAATTCCGCCCGGAAGAGCAGCCCGAGTCCACCACCATAGGAGGTTTGGTCACCGAATGGCTTGGCCGCGTTCCTCAGCCTGGCGAACATGTCGAGCGCGACGGTATCCGGATTGAAGTGCTGGCCGCCAACGCATTGCGTGTTGAGCAGGTACGCCTCTCAAAGCTGGAGTCTCCCGCCCATGAGTAAAAGTCCGGATTTTGTGTCGGGCTTCGTCTCTATTCTGGGCCGTCCCAGCGCCGGAAAATCCACGCTGCTCAATGCCCTGGTGGGCGCCAAGCTCTCTATCGTTGCCGCGCAGCCGCAGACCACGCGAACCGTGATTCAGGGGGTCCTCACCGCTCCCGGCGCGCAGGTCGTCTTCCTGGACACACCGGGAATTCACAGGTCGGACACGCTCTTCAACCGCAGGATGATGGTGGAGGTCCGCACGGCGCTGGAAGATCGCGATTTACTGCTCTACGTAGTCGACGCGGCCCGCCCGTTTCAGACGGAGGATTCACAGGTCCTGGACATGATCAAGAAGGCGGAAACCTCCACTTTTCTTGTCCTCAATAAGATTGACCGGGTGAACGAAAAAGCTCAGCTGCTGCCATTGATCGAAGAATACCGCAAGCATGTCGATTTCGAGGAGTACCTGCCGGTCTCAGCCTTGAAGGCGGTGGGCCTCGATGAATTGCGGACCGCTATTCTAAACAAGTTGCCTGTGGGCCCTCCCTTCTTCCCGGCGGACCACATCACCGATCAGCCCGAGCGCTTCATGGCCGCGGAACTGATTCGCGAGAAGATCCTGCGGGAGACCCGGCAGGAGGTGCCCCACTCGGTCGCCGTCGTGATTGAGAATTGGGAAGAGAAGAAGAGCCTGCTCCGCATCTCCGCAGCCATCTATGTGGAGCGGGAAGGCCAGAAGGCCATCATCATTGGCTCTAAGGGCGCAATGTTGAAGAAAGTTGGTACGCTGGCGCGGCAGGAGATGGAAGTTCTGTTCGACAGGAAGATCTTCCTTCAGCTATTCGTCAAGGTGCGAAGCAACTGGCGCGAAAGTCCTGAGTTCCTCAACGAGCTGGACTGGCGTACCATAATGGGTGGTAACTCCGAATAGTATGCGAATATTGTCTCTGTTTCTCGCGCTCATCCTGATGACTTTCACGTTGGCTGCCGCCGACAAGGCAACGTCGGACGATGCGATCTACGATCAGGTGCGCGTCAAGCTCGCCGGCGACCGCGAAGTGGGCGGCCGCGATGTGGAAGTAAAGGTGACCAACGGAGTTGTCGAGCTCCGGGGCACGGTGAAGCGCGAAAAAGAGAAATCGCAAGCTGAAAAGCTGGCCAAAAAAGTAAAAGGCGTAAAGAGCGTAGTCAATCAGCTACGTATTCTTGGCTCCTAAAACCTAACCAACTCAATTCGCCGGTTTTTTTCGCGGCCTGCTTCCGTGGTGCTGTCGCCCATCAGCTTTGTGGCGCCGTAACCTTGAATGGATACCCGCGATTTGTCGATTCCATGTTCCAGTAGCCAGCCTGCCACTGCGGAGGCCCGGCTTTGCGATAAAGCGATACTCGGAGCCTTCTCATCCAATGGATCGCTGTGGCCGTCCACACGGATCTTCCACTCGGGCTGCCGGACCAGCAAGGCTACAACATCCGCCAGGATCTTATCTGAGTCTGCCGGAAGGTCCGACTGATTCTTTTCGAAGCGGATGCCAAAGAGAGACACCCGGCCGGTCTTCGTCATTTCCTCGAGCAGCGCTTCTATATTCGTGTGATTCACTGCCTGAACCTGGATAGCTGTCTGGATATAGGCCCCAAAGTCGTTGTACATGTAGGTGGAGACCTGCACCCACTGGGCATCTTTCATGGTGGTCAGCAAAGGGAAGTCGTCGCCATCCTTGCCGTGGTAAATCGTTTTATAGCCAGCCTTTACCAGCGATGCATCGGCCAATTTTACGATTTGCGCGGGCGTAATGCGGTTGGGACAGAGATAATAGAGAGTTTCTGCGGCGCCATCCATTGACTCTTTTTGCGGTACCCCCTCCTGCGATGCGCCTACCTGAATCTCCACCGTGTCATTTTCCTTGGTGTCGCACTGAATGATACTGCATCCGGGAATTCGCGCCAGCAGCGCCGAGTCTTTACAGCCCGTCTCGTCCTCGCCCAGTTTTAGCTCTTTGTCTTTTTCAGACCCGAGCTTTACCTTGGGAGTGATCAGGGTCTCCTTTGCAATGAATGACTTGGGAGGCGTCGATTGGGTAAATCCAAGCGAGCTGAAGACCAGCGTAGCGCCGGCCAAAACAGGCATTGCGGATCGAAACTTCATAGGCATGCAAAGGTAGCTGGCTGGAATATAGCAGGGAGCTGCGGTCACAGCAATAGAGTGGATGTGGGGAGGCTACCCCAGTTTCTGGGGATTATAGTTCACCGCGCCGGCAGTGGAGGCGCGGTCTGGCCGCCCAGTCCGGCGTATGTTTCCTTCACTTTTACCACTTTCGTCCCATCAAAGGTAACGAAAACCATTTTTCCCGGAGGATTCCCGTAAATCCAATCCTCCAGGTCGGCTCCGTCCTTGGTTTCGCGCGTTTTCATCCGAGGTTTTCCCAGCGCCAGAATGACCTGACTTCGATCCATCCCCTCGATGGCGCGATTTTCCTTCACCGCCTCTTTGATCTCGGGCGGCATCGATTCCACGGCCTGCTCGCTCGCGCTCCTCTTTTCAAAATCCAGGATAGGCGTCAGCAGCTTCTTGATCTCTGCCGCCTGCATTGGCGGGACCGGCTTCCCAAAAAGAAGCGAGATATAGGTGCCGGCGGGAGCGTTCGTGTTTTGACCGGAGTGGATAGGCGTCGTGCTGTTGCCCATCCCGACCTCCACATTTTGATACCACTTCCGCTTGGATCTGTTGCCCCCGTTGATCTCGAACAGAATCTTCTCGTCCTCGATCGTTACCTTGGTGATCTGCACCAGATCGCCCACCCGTGCCGCGGGGCCAAGCTCTTTTCCCATCTCATCCCAGTGCTTCTTGTCGTAACGCCCATTACTTTCATACTCGAGGGGCTTTTTGGTTCGCGGAAGCGGCGCTTTTACCGTGGCATATTCCGCCATCAGCCCGCGGACAATCTCGACGCGCTGGTCGAATGTCAGCTTGTTACTCTCCGCGGCCAGGCAAACGGATAGCAGCGGGATTAAGAACCAGGATCGCGGCATATTCAGAACTCCGGGGCGGCAGGTTGCACTTCTGTGGACGTCAGGCGGCCCGGCTGCGGTTTCACGGGCGCTTTCACCAGATAAATCATTAGGCCTACGATCACAAGTGACGTAAGCACGCTCGCTTCCGGCCCGTAACCGCCGCCACTCCAGAGCTCGCCCACCTTCCAGTGCAGGACAACTCCTGTTACACCCATTCTAAACCCGCTTAGATTGACTCCAAACAGCGGAAGCGTCCAGTTCCAGCCGAAGTGAATGCCTATGGGTAGCCATAAATCGCCGCTACGGGCTACGGCGTACCCGAGAACAATGCCAAAGCCGAACGTATTCAGCAGCCCTAGGTTGGAGACATTCTGATTGCTCGAATGCATCAGAGCGAACAGAATCGCTACCGGCAGAATCGTGGCGAACCGGCCCATCGAGCCCATCAGGATTTGGAACGCGTAGCCGCGGAATAACATCTCCTCGCCGACCGCTCCGAACAGCAGCACTACGGAGACGAACAGCAGGCTGGGAAAGCCGCCGGCCTGCTCCGGGGCTGGCTGGAGGTCTGCCATGCCGGTCGCCAGGGGGACCAGCAGAACAATCGAGGCCGCGCCTATACCGCCCAGCAGACCAAGGGAGAGATTCCGGCCCGATCCCGAGACCCAGCCGAGTCCGATGTTGCTCAGGCGGCCCCGCTCGAACACTCGGACCGTAACGGCGTTCGCAACGGCCGCTGCAGCGAAGGTGCCGCCCGCGGCTGCCACCAGATAGCCGAAGGACGCGCCCAGCAGAAGGGCTGGAAACAGGACGATTCCGGCAAATGCAAGAAAAACGTACAGCCCGATCTTAAGAATCAGGCCTACCTTGTCGCGTGGAAGCGTCAGTTCCATTTGCCCTTATTACCCTTGCGCGGTTTGCATGCGAACACCCTTGGGAGCAACCGTCACCGGCAGCACCTCCGCCCCCGCTTGCCGGATCAACTCGCTGACCCGCTCTTTCGCCCCGCGTTCCACCAGAAAGAACACGCATCCGCCCCCGCCCGCTCCGCAGACCTTGGCGCCCTTTGCCCCGGCTTTCCTTGTCTTTTCAATCA
>DATLBY010000185.1:0-7191 GCA_035526665.1 Bryobacteraceae bacterium | reverse complement strand
GCCGTGAAGAAGGTGATCCCTGCAATGCAGCGGGGCGCATGGTCTGAAGTTACGGCCATCGCTTCCAGAGATTTGTCCAAGGCCCGGCAGGCAGCCGTGCCGCTCGGAATTGCCAAGGCCTACGGGTCTTATGAGGAGCTGCTCGCGGATCCCGCGGTGGATGCGATCTACAATCCACTGCCGAACCACCTGCACGTGCCCTGGTCCATTCGAGCGGCCGAAGCAGGCAAGCATGTGCTCTGCGAAAAGCCGATCGGCCTCACCGCCGCCGAATCGCTCGAGTTGATCCGGGTCCGCAATCGCACCGGCGTCAAGATCGGAGAAGCCTTCATGGTTCATAGCCATCCGCAATGGCTCAGAGCGCGCGAAATCGCCGCCTCTGAAGAATTCGGGGACCTTCGCTCCATTATCGGCGCGTTCAGCTATTTCAATCGGGATCCACGGAACATCCGCAATGTTCCGGCTTACGGCGGAGGCGCCATCATGGACATCGGCTGCTACCCGATCACCATGTCGCGCTTTCTCTTTCGCCAGGAGCCCCGGCGCGTGCTGGGCCTGCTCGACCGTGACCCCGAGATGGGGACGGATCGCCTCTCTTCGGCGATTCTCGAGTTTCCCGGGGGCCATTCGATCTTCACCTGTAGCACGCAGCTGGTCCCCTATCAGCGAATGAACATCATGGGAACCCGGGCCTCAATAGAACTGCCGATCCCTTTCAACGCCCCGCCGGATCGCCCCACCGAATTATTTGTAGACACCGGCGCGGATCTGTTTGGCGGCGGCCGCCGGCGTGAAGAGTTCCCCGTCTGCGATCAATATACGATTCAGGGCGATCTGTTCTCGCGCGCCATCCGCGAAAACGCTGAAGTGCCCAGCAGCATCGAAGATGGCGTATGGAATATGGCCGTTCTTGACGCTTTGTTCCGCTCCTCGCAATCCGGACATTGGGAAGCGCCAGTAGCTCTGGTGTAGGAATGCCGCCTAGCGTGGGAACGCGTCCTGCAAGCCGCCGTCCACCGAAAACACCTGGCCCGTCATCTTGCTGGATCGCGGAGAGACCAGGAAGAATGCGGTCTCTGCCTGATCCTCCGGCGTGATCGGAGCCTTGGTAAGAGTACGCTGGGCATAAAACCTTGCCAGCTTATCCCGCAAATTATCGGCGGATTCGCTCTCGTCAAAGGAAATCCCGTACTTCACCAGCGAGGCGATGACGCGATCCTTCGGAAACATGGTGGACCCGGCCACCACCGTTGCCGGCGCCAGCGCGTTTACCCGTATGTTGGGCGCCAGTTCCACCGCCAGCCCCCGCACCAGGTGATTCGCGGCGGCTTTGGACGCGTCATAAGCGAGCGAGCCCTTCTTAGCTACCACGCCGTTGACGCTGGTGGTGATCACCAAGCTGCCCCGCAGACCCTGGCTCTCCCAGATCGCGCGCGCCTCATCGGCCACAATGTAGCTTCCCATCACGTTCACATCGAATGTGAATCGCCATTGCTCATCGGTCACATGGCCCAGCTTATCGGGTGCAACATAAACTCCGGCAGTGATGATAATGCTGTCGATGCCGCCATAGGCAAGCAGCGTCTCCTCCAGCATCTCTTTCACGCTCTTTCGATCCGTGATATTCACCCGCAGGCCGATCGCGGGTCCGCAGCCCGAAATTCCGGACCCGGCCACTCCGATACCCACTCCATGAGTGTGGGTCAACTCGTTGGCGGTAGTCTGCGCCGCCTCCTCGCTCATGTCGGCGCACACCACATGGGCGCCCTCACGTGCAATCCTATGCGCGACCGCCCGCCCGATCCCGTTGCCGGCGCCAACCACCAGCACCACATTGCGCGCCAGCTCTTTTTCGGCGGGCATGCGCTGCAGTTTCGCCTCCTCCAGCGCCCAATATTCGATGTCGAATGCCTCCTGCTGCGGCAGCCCAACGTATTCGTCGATGGCTTCCGCCCCACGCATTACCTCGACCGCGCAGTTATAAAATTCGGCCGTGACGCGCGATTCGCTCTTGTCCTTGCCCCAGGCAATCATGCCGATACCCGGAATCAGAATCACCGTCGGGTTCGGGTCGCGCATCGCGGGCGAACCTGGGCGCTTGCATGCCTCGTAATAAGTGGCGTAGTCGCGCCGGTACTGGGCGAGCCCGTCCGCCAGCTTTTTCTTGAGCAGTTCCAGATCGCCTGTCTGAGGATCCCAGTCCACGTACATCGGCTTGATCTTGGTCCGCAGGAAATGATCCGGACAGGATGTGCCCAACTCGGCAAGGCGTGGCGCGTCATTGCTATTTACAAAGCGGAGAATGGCCGCATCCGACTGGACCGTTGCAATGAAACGCTTCACTTCCGAGATCCGCCCCCTGAGCCACGGCAGGACTTCGCAGAGGACCCGCCGCCGCTCCTCTTCCGAGACTGAGCTGTATTTAGAGCCTTCAAAGGTCTGCTCCCCGCGGTCTTTCTGCTCGATATAGCGGGCGGCCTTTTCGATCAACCCCAGCGTCAGGTTATAGCATTCCTTTTCGTCGTCAGCCCAATTGATCAGACCATGCTGCCCCAGCACGATACCGGAGATACGCGGATTGGTTTCGCACATGCGCTCCAGCTCGAGCCCCAGCTCGAAACCCGGCCGCAGCCAGGGAGTCCATGCCACTTCACTGCCAAATATTTCGCTGGTCAACTCCCGCGAGCGCTTCGCCGCCGCAATCGAGATGACGGAGTTGGGATGCATGTGGTCCACGTGTTTGGACGGGACGAACGAATGCAGTGGAGTATCGATGGACGACGCCCGCGGGTTTAGGTTAAAGGTGCAATGCGGATATAAGGACACCATCCGGTCTTCCGCCGGCGTCTTCGGCCCTTTCTCACCGGCAGCCGCATAGATTTTCTGCAGCGCCACAACTTTATCCTGATAGAGCGAGGCAAAGTTGCTCAACTTGCTGGTCCGCAGATCCCCGCCCGAGCCCTTCACCCAGAGAATCTCTATTTCGCTGCCAGACAGCGGATCCTTTTCCCTGATTTTGGCGGACGTGTTGCCACCTCCGGTGTTGGTGATGCGCTGGTCGGCACCAAGCAGGTTCGACCGGTACACAAGGCGTTCCGCGGGCGACAGCTTGCCGGCGAACGCATCATCCCAAAGGTAGTTTACAAATCTGTATTGCAGAGCTTCTGTGGTAGTCATTAGTTTCTCGTACGGCTTACTTAATTTTACGGCAGATGAAAAACTTCCGGTATGGGCGCCATCTGCTCGTCCGCCTGCTTCCCTGGCTTGCCTGCAAAAAACTCCGCCATCCAAGTCTGCCAGCGGCGGTTCACCTCGGTAGCGGACATAGCGGAAATTGCACTCTCAAAGTCGGTGGTCTCCAGATAGCCGATCAGTAGACCGTCATCCCGCAAAAAAAGGGAATAGTTGCGCCAGCCCGCAATTCGCAATGCATCCAGCATTTCAGGCCAGACTGCTGCGTGCCTCTGCCGGTACTCTTCCAACCGCTCAGGCCGCACTTGCAGGGTGAAGCAGACTCTTTGAAGGTTGCTCATTGCGCGCTCAGTTGCCGACGTCCGCTGATTCTAGCACCGCTTGTTAGCAATGGGGCGACAGCGGTAGCCTTGGGTTGGGATGATTTCGACAAAACAGAGCGACATCATTTTTTCCGCGCTCAATAGCTTTCGGATCGAGCTGCCGTCATGGGGCTTTGCCAACACGGGAACACGCTTCGGCAAATTTGTTCAGCCGGCGGCGGCATCCACGATCGAGGAAAAGTTCAGTGACGCAGCCATGGTGCACAGCCTGACGGGCGCCTGCCCCACCGTAGCGCTTCACGTCCTTTGGGACACGCCGGATGGAGTGTCCTCCGTCCCGGATGTCCAGCGGCTGGCGGGTAAATACGGCGTCCGCCCAGGGTCCATCAACCCGAATCTGTTTCAGGACCAAATCTATAAACACGGCTCGCTGGGGAATCCCGATCCGGCTGTCAGGGAAGCGGCATCGCGGCATATCGCGGCAAGTATTGAACTCGCTAATGCTTTAAGCAGCCGCGATATTTCCTTGTGGTTTGCCGATGGATCCAATTATCCCGGCACCGCAAACATCCGGGCACGGCGCCGGTGGTTTCAAGAGGCTCTGGCCGGCGCGCACGCGCACCTCACCCCGGAGCAGCGCCTCTTGATCGAGTACAAACCCTTCGAGCCCGCTTTCTATCACACCGATATCGCCGATTGGGGGATGGCGCTGCTGCTGGCGCGGGCCGCCGGCCCTCAGGCGAAGGTTCTGGTGGATACCGGCCATCACTATCAAGCCCAGAATATCGAGCAGATTGTGGCTTGGCTGCTTAGCGAAGATATGCTGGGCGGATTTCATTTCAACGACCGCCGCTATGCCGACGACGACCTCACCATGGGATCGATCGATCCCTATCAGGTTTTTCGCATTTTTCATGAAATCCGGCAGTTCGAGTGGGAAACCGGCGCGCCCGCCGACATCGCGTACATGATCGACCAAAGTCATAATTTGAAAGGCAAGATCGAAGCCATGATCCAGACAGTGTCCACCGCGCAGGAGCTCTATGCGAAGGCGGCTTTGGTGGATCACGAGCTCCTGGCCGGTCACCAGAAACATTGCCGGCTAATTGACGCTGAGAACTGTTTGAAAGACGCATTCTCGACCGACGTGCGGCCGGCGATTCAGGACTGGGCGGCCTCCAACCGGCTCCCGCGCGACCCGCTGCAAGCCTTCCGCGAGAGCGGCTATCTGGAGAAAATCACCGCCGAGCGCAGCCACAAGAATCTAGGGACTTCGGCCAGCTACGCCTGAGTCGAACGCGGACCGCCTTATAATTGCCAATAATGCTCACCCTCAGCGGCGCCGCCGGCCGCTTATCCCGGATACCGGACATTGAGATCCAACTGGAGGCGCAGTTAAAGCAACACACGCGATTCGGCATTGGCGGACCAGCCGACCTTCTCGTCGACGCACCGGATGAGGATTCCTTTGCTCAGGTCATTCAAATCCTCCGGGAATCCGATATCCCGCTGGTCATCATCGGCGGCGGCAGCAATCTTGTGGTGGCCGACGGCGGTTTTCGCGGGGCGGTGGTCCGCTACACCGCAGCGCGCCTCTCAGCTACGGGGAACATGGTTACCGCGGAGGCCGGCGCCGTGCTTCAGCATCTGGTGGACTTTACTATCGATCTGGGTCTCAGCGGAATCCACACCATGACGGGCATCCCCGGATGGGTCGGCGGCGCCGTCTACGGCAATGCGGGCGCATACGGGCGCTCCATCGACCAGAGCATCACCAAAGTACGCTTCTTCGATGGCCTGGCCGCACGCGAGATCAGCAACACGGACTGTAAGTTCCGCTACCGGGAGAGCATCTTCAAAACCAATAAGCACTGGGTGGTGTTCTCCACCGAACTGTGTCTGGATGCGGCCGATTCCGTCGCGCTGCGCCAGAAGGCGACCGGGATTCTGGATATTCGCAACGCGAAATATCCCCCCACCATGCGGTGCGCGGGCAGTATTTTCAAAAACCTGATCTTCGCCGAATTGCCGCCATCGGTCCAGCAGCAGGTTCCCCCCAAGCTGATTCAGGGGGGCAAAGTCCCCTCTGCCTTCTTTCTCGAAGCCGTGGGAGCAAAGGGAATCCGCAACGGAGATATCCATGTCGCGGATTATCACGCCAATCTGATTTATAACGCCGGACACGGGACGGCCCAGCAGGTCCGCGAAGTTATCTTCGACTTGAAGGCGCGCGTGACCTCCAGATTCGGGTTTGCGCTGGAGGAAGAAGTCCAGTACGTCGGCTTCCAGTAATGCAATGGAGGCTTGGGAATCGCCGCACCATTGGCAGTGGTATTCTTTTTTCTTGACCAACCACTGAAATCATGGAATACCGCACGCTCGGGAACACAGGATTGCGAGTGGCCGCCTTGGGATTTGGCGCGGCGCCACTGGGCGACGAATACGGAACATTGGATCCCGCGGAAGCTACCCGCGCCATCCACCTCGCCATCGACCGCGGCATCAATCTGTTCGATGTAGCTCCCTATTACGGCCGCACTTTAGCAGAAACGCGGCTGGGGGAAGCGCTTCGGGGGCGGCGCCAAAAGGTGATTCTCGCGACCAAATGCGCTCGCTACGACGTCGCGGCATTCGATTTTTCGGCCGCGCGGGTCACCCGAAGCATCGATGAATCCCTAGCCCGGCTGCAGACTGACTATCTGGATATTTTTCTGATTCATGACGTCGAATTCGGGGATCGCGGCCAGATCATCCACGAAACGATCCCGGCCCTCCGGCGGATTCAGGAGACTGGGAAAGCGAGGCATATCGGCATCACCGGCCTGGCGCTCGAAGTGCTTCAGGACGTGGCTGCGGCGGCTCCTGTGGATTGCATTCTGTCCTACTGCCGCTACAACCTTGTGAATACGGATCTGGAGCATGAGCTGCTGCCCTTCGCAGTCCAGAGCGGCATAGGAATGATCAATGCTTCTCCCTTGCATATGGGGGTGCTTACTGCAGCCGGACCGCCTCCGTGGCATCCGGCGCTTCCCGAGATCCGCGAAACCGGCCGTAAAATAGTTGCATTCTGCAACGATAGGGGCGTTTCACCAACGGCAGTCGCTCTACAATTTGCGATTAATCACCCGAACATCGCTTCCACTCTGAATGGGATGTCGACCACGGACCAGGTGGAACAGAACCTGCGTGCGGTGGAACAGCCGCTGGATGAGGCGTTTGTGAAAGAACTCGAAAAGATTGCCCAACCCACGCGGCGGCGGATGTGGCCATCGGGCCGGGCGGAAAACTACGACCGGTCGATGCGCTAAGGTTAGCCACAGCTTACCGGGATAAAGGGAATTGTACATGTCCAACTCACACATCGCTGTGACGCCAGAGCTCGCGAGCTACATACGCAACGTATCCCTGCGCGAGCCGCCGATTCTGAAGCGGCTCCGGGAAGAGACGGCGCAGCTGAGCGAAGCGCGTATGCAGATATCGGCGGAACAGGGCCAGTTCATGCAGATGCTGGTTCAGTTGCTGGGTGCGGTGAATACGCTGGAAATCGGCGTTTTTACCGGATATAGTTCGCTGTGCACGGCCCTGGCGCTGCCGGCGGAAGGAAAGATTGTGGCCTGTGACATCAACAAAGGGTGGACGTCAATCGCGAGCCGGTATTGGGCAGAGGCCGGCGTCG
>DATLBY010000184.1:0-6735 GCA_035526665.1 Bryobacteraceae bacterium | reverse complement strand
TCGCGCCACCGACCATTTCGAGGAAAAGCAAGCTGGTCTCATCGATCGCTTTTGCCAGTTCTCTTTAGTGGCGGCCCGGGAGGCGGCGCACGACGCCGGATTTACTCCCTCAGGACCGCGATGCGGAGTGGTCACTGGTTCTTGTGTGGGCGGGCAAACCAGCATGGATGAAGCGTTCCTGGACCTCTATCAGAAAGGTCTTCCCCGGGTGAACCCGATGATGATCCCGCGCGTGATGTCGAATTCAGGCGCGAGTCACATCTCCATGGACTTCGGAATTACCGGACCGGTGTATTCCATTTCCACGGCGTGCTCGTCTTCCAACCATGCCATTGGACAGGCGTTCTGGATGGTACGCGACGGAGTGATGGACGCAGCCGTCGCGGGCGGTGGAGAAGCGGTGTTCAGCATGGGATTCCTGAAGGCCTGGGAGGCGATGCGAGTGGTGTCACCCGATACCTGCCGGCCGTTTTCAAACGACCGGCAGGGTCTGATCCTGGGCGAAGGCGCCGCCATGGCCGTGCTGGAAACCATGGAGGCAGCCAGCGCGCGCGGAGCGAGAATATACGGGGAGATCGCTGGATTCGGCATGTCTTCCGATGCGCATCACATCACGCAGCCTTCCGCCGATGGAGCTGCCCTCGCCATGCGCATGGCGCTGCGCGATGCGGTTATCGCACCGGAGGCCGTGGGGTACATCAATGCGCATGGAACTGGGACCGCCTCGAATGACAGTACCGAAACGGCGGCGATCCGTTCCGCGTTCGGAACTCACGCCGGGCGCCTGGCGGTCAGTTCCACGAAATCCATGCACGGGCATGCCCTGGGTGCGGCCGGCGCGCTGGAGGCCGCGGCAACGCTGCTGGCTCTGCACCATGGCATCATTCCACCCACGGCCAATTACAACGAGCCCGATCCCGCGTGTGATCTGGATGTAGTTCCCAACACGGCCCGGCCGCTGCAGTGCGAGTATGCATTATCCAACTCATTCGCGTTTGGCGGACTTAATGCGGTGCTCGCGTTCCGCGCTTCGGCTGGTGTGTGCTGACTCGCTGGGCGCCTACCGTATCGATGATGCTGGTTTCGCTGATCAGCTACATCGACCGCAATACACTGGCTCTGCTGGCGCCCACCATCCTGCGCGAGACGGGCCTGAGCGGCGAGCAGTACGGCTATATAATTTCGGCCTTCTCCATCGCGTACATGGCGGGTAATCCGGTCTGGGGTATCCTGCTCGACCGCGTCGGCCTGCGACGCGGTATGACGGCAGCCGTCTCCTTCTGGACAGTAGCTTCGGCAGCCCACGCCTTCGCCGGCGGATTCTTCAGTTTCGCGGCGGCGCGCGCACTGCTGGGATTCGGCGAGGGCGCGACCTTTCCCGGCGGCCTCCGCACAGCGGTGCAGACGCTGCCGGAAACCTCGCGCTCGCGCGGCATCGCGGTCTCCTACAGCGGCGGGTCGTTGGGCGCCATTGTGACGCCCATCATCGTGACTCCGCTGGCCGCCATGTTCGGGTGGCGCGCTGCGTTCGCTTTTACCGGAGTGATTGGATTGCTCTGGGTTGCCATCTGGCTGTTGGTGAGCCGCGGAATTCCCCCCAGGGGAATCGCGGCCGCCAGTTCGCATGGTGTCGCGCCGCGCATCTCCGATCCGAAACTTTGGGCCTTCATGTCGGCGTATGCCCTGGGAGCGCTGCCGCTGGCTTTTGTTATATACAGCGCTGCGCTCTACCTGAGCAAAGTCCGCGGCATGTCGCAGACCGGTTTAGGCACGCTCTTGTGGATACCGCCGCTCGGTTGGGAGATCGGATATTTCTTCTGGGGCTGGATCTCTGACCGGTTCCGGCGCCGCGGCCACGTCTCCTACAACAGCATCTTTGCGTTGCTGATGCTGTTGAGTCTGCCGCTGGCTTTCACCGCGCAAGCGGGTCCCACGGCTCTGCTGATGTTCGAACTATTCTTCGCGATGTTCATCGCTGCCGGATTTGTGATTTTCGGCATCGCTTACGCCGGCGATGTCTTCTCTCCGGCTCACTCGGGACTAATCGCGGGCCTGGGTGCAGGCTCTTGGTCCGCTGTAGTCGCGTTGGTGATGCCGCTATTCGGAAGACTGTTCGATCAGCAGCGCTATGACGCGGCTTTTGTCATTGCCGCCGTATTTCCGGTAAGCGGGTACGTGCTGTGGAAATTGTTAAGCGATCGGCGTTGATCTGCGTTAATCGGCATCCATTTCTTCTTAGATGTAGGCCATTGTCTTAACACCGGAAATATCAAACCGCTTCCGGCAGCGGAGATTTTTGCAGGCCACTTTATCGTCCAACAACACCATGTAGCTTTGAGACTTCTGAAATCTGGCGCGGTCCCGCTCGTCGCCGCCGGGCGGTAGGCGGTCCTTCTTGGTGCGCACCATCCAGCGTAGGTCGTAGGTATCCGCCGTGCGGCAGTACGGGCAATTCAACGGGATGGGCTTGGTTGTCTGCGACTCGGTAAAGTATGCGCGCTCGTCCATTCCACTAGTGTAGGGGAATCTCCCGCGATAATGAAATCCTCTTCATGCTTCTGACCTCTTGAAACCGCGAATACACTGGCGCACGTCACAATCACGCCGGCGCACTGCCGGCTGGAGACATATATGCGTGCAAGTCTTTTCCTGCTCTTGTTTTCCGTCAGTTCGTCCTTCGCCGCCAGCCCGCTCATCATCGGCGGCCGGGGCGGCACGGCGGTTACTGATAATGCGGCTGGTGCATTGGGCGCGGTGAGTTCCAATGTTCTCGGTCATAGCTATTCCATCGGTCCGACGGTCGGCGTCCGGTTACCCATGGGCTTCTCCATCGAGGGAGACGCGTTATACAACCGGCGAACCCTGGGTCTCGGGCTGGGAGGCTCCACAAATTTGAGCACCCACTCTGACTGGTGGGAGTTCCCTGTCATGGCGAAGTTCACGGCTGGACATGGCGTGATTGCGCCGGTGGTAGGCGCCGGAGTCAGCGTGCAGCACATCGCCAACTTCGGCAGTGTGCCGTCCTATCTGTTCTCCGGGAGCACAAACGCGAACTCGGTCGGTTTCGTCGCGTCCGGTGGCGTGGCGTTTCGTGTGGGCGCAGTCAGTGTAACGCCGGAGATCCGGTATACCCGATGGAACGGCGGGAACTTCGCGCAATCTCTTCTGAATACATTGACCGGCGGACGCGATCAGGCTCAGTTTCTGGTCGGCTTCACCTTCTGAAACGGCGCTGCGGCGCAGCCAAGGATTAGTCCCGCTTGGAAACGTTTTGGGCAGAGGCCCTTCTATATGTAGGAGGGTCTCATGCTCAGGCATGCCGTAGCTGTGGTTGTTGTATCTATCTTGTGCAATCCACAGGAATCCTTTGGCGCTTTCCGGGCAAGACGCGCCCCTTCCCCAAAGTCGAAGAAGTCGCAGGCGCGGGCGCGCAGGGCTTCACCTCCCGTCAGTTTTGATCCTGCTTCAATTAATGATGCAAGTCTGCAGGAACCGGTTGGCGAGAAGTCGCAGGGCGCTGCGGTCATACGGGCGCAAATCCTCCTGGACCGGGCTAATTTCTCGGTAGGGGAAATCGACGGCGCCTTTGGGCTGAATTTCCGGCGTGCGATTACCGGATTCCAAAGCTCGCGTGGTCTGCCGCCTGGCCCGCAAGTGGATATTCCCACCTGGCAGAAACTAAACGCAGACACCGCGTCCGCATTGGTTCCCTATAAGATCACCCAGGCTGATATTGATGGGCCCTATGCACCGCTTCCCGAGGAGATGATGGAGAAGGCGAAGCTCCCTTCGCTTGGGTATGCCTCTATGCTGGAAGCTTTGGGTGAGCGATTCCACGTCAGCCCGGCGCTGCTGAAAAAAATCAACGCGAGCAGTTCCTTCACTAAAGTC
Source organism: Bryobacteraceae bacterium (assembly GCA_035526665.1). Taxonomy (GTDB): domain Bacteria; phylum Acidobacteriota; class Terriglobia; order Bryobacterales; family Bryobacteraceae; genus DATLBY01. The sequence continues at coordinate 2,844 of DATLBY010000184.1, read as the reverse complement.
GACGAAGAGATTATGGTGCCTAACGTGGCAACCACGATTCCCGTGAAAGCAGGGTCGGTGGTTGTCAGCAAAGGCGACATGACAGTAACGGCGCTCGACAAAGACGGCAAGGTGATCGCGCAATACCCCGCCACCATGGGAAGTGAACACGATCCGCTTCCGCTGGGAACCTGGAAAATCAGGGGCGTGGCAAAAAACCCGGTCTTTCACTACAATCCGGAATTATTTTGGGATGCGGATGCCAAGCAGGCGAAAGCCAAAATTGCGGCCGGCCCGAACAACCCCGTGGGCACTGTCTGGATCGATCTCTCCAAAGAACATTACGGAATTCACGGAACTCCGGAGCCCGCCGGAATTGGACATACTCAGTCACATGGTTGTATCCGATTGACTAACTGGGATGCCGAGGAGTTGGCCGGCTTAGTAACTCCCGGAACTTCGGCCATTCTCAAAGAGTAGAGAAATGCGGAAGGTACTCCTCATCGTTTGGGCGCTAGTGCTCACGGCGGGCGCCGCTTTTTATTTTGGCCGGCAATCGGCCCTGCCCACCCGGGCAACTGGCCCCGTTGATCCGGGGGTGGGGGCTTATCCGGTCGCCCAGAGCCGGGCGCGCATACGCGAGTCTGACTTACCCAAGCCGTTGCCCGAGCCGCCGCCCATCGCCGCCTCAGCCGGAGATATCGCATCCACTGTGGTCGATTCCCGCGAGCTGATGGAGCGGCATTTGATTCTGCCCATTGCAGGTCTGCGGGTATCTGATATTCAGGACACGTTCAACCAGACTCGCGACGGTACGCGGAAACATGAAGCCAGCGACATTCTGGCTCCGCGCGGAACGCCCGTACTCGCCATGGATAACGGAGTCATCCAAAAATTGTTCACCAGCAAGCCCGGGGGGCTGACTATCTATGAGTTCGATAATGCGGGGAGATACTGCTACTATTACGCGCACCTGGACCGCTATGTGGAAGGCCTCACCGAAGGCATGCACGTAAAGCAGGGAGACCGCGTCGGATACGTAGGCACTACCGGAAATGCCAACCCAAATACTCCACATCTTCATCTCGCTATCTTCCTTCTGGGGATGGACAGGAAATGGTGGGAGGGCACCCCCATCAATCCCTATCCCGTCTTGCTGAAGGCCTTTCCGTCTCAGTGAGCATATTATTAAAACGTGACTAATGCGCGTATTCTAATAGCGGCTTTGGTATGTGCCGGCACCCATGTATCCTGCAGCCGGCCCAATATGAATAAGGCGGAGATGGCGCACGACCGAAAAGATTATCACTCCTATTCCAATCCGGAAAAAGTCCGGGTAAGGCACGCGAAGTTGGACCTCGACGTCCTGTTTCCGCAAAAAATTCTCAAAGGCACGGTCACGCTTACGGTGGACCGCATCGATCCCACCAAAGAAGGGCCGGTCATCCTGGATACGAGGAATCTCGTAATTGAAAACGCCGAGAGCTCCTCCGACGCTGTCACCTTTGCCAAAACTTCATTCAAACTCGGGAATAGCGACCCGATTCTGGGTGCTCCACTAACGGTAGACTTGCCCTTAAATGCGAATAGCGTTCGCATAACCTACTCCACCCGTCCGGAGGCTAGTGGTCTTCAGTGGATGGAGCCGGCGCAGACTGCGGGAAAGAAATTCCCCTTCCTCTACTCGCAATCGCAGGCCATCCACGCACGAAGCTGGATTCCGCTGCAAGACACGCCGGGCGTACGTCTGACGTACTCGGCCAGGATCCGTACGCCCAAGGAGCTCCGGGCAGTTATGAGCGCCGTGAATGATCTCGACTCCGACCGGCGCAGCGAATACACCTTCGAGATGGCGCGGCCGATCCCTTCGTATCTCATCGCCTTGGCCGTGGGCGACCTGGAGTTCCGCGCCATGAGCAAGCGCACCGGCGTATATGCCGAGCCTTCGGTAGTGGAGAAAGCGGCGAAAGAATTCAGCGACACGGAAAGGATGATTGGCGTCACGGAGGATCTGTACGGGCCCTACAAATGGGGACGTTATGACATTCTCGTGCTGCCTCCCAGCTTCCCGTTCGGCGGCATGGAGAATCCGCGGCTGACGTTCGCCACTCCCACGGTGATCTCCGGCGATAAAAGTCTGGTCTCGCTGGTGGCGCATGAGCTGGCCCATTCCTGGTCGGGCAACCTGGTGACGAATGCCACCTGGCGGGACTTTTGGCTCAATGAGGGGTTCACCGTCTACATTGAAGAGCGCATCCAGGAACTGGTGTTCGGCGGCGCGAGATCGGAGATGGAGGCCGTACTTGCACGCCAGGAATTAGATCAGGAAATGGCTCATTTGCCCCCCAAGGATCAGATCCTGCACATCGACTTGCAGGGCCGGGATCCCGACGACGCCATGACGCAGGTGCCTTACGTGAAGGGCATGCTGTTTCTCAAGCAGCTGGAAAATGTCTTCGGACGGGATCGATTCGACCCCTTCCTGCGGAGCTACTTCGAACAGTATGGCTTTCGCAGCGTGATTACGGCCGACTTCCTGGACTATTTAAAGAAGAATCTGCTGGACACCAATCCGGATCTGGCGGCGCGGATCAATGTGGAGGAGTGGGTGAACCAGCCCGGCATCCCGGCCAGCGCTCCTCGGGCAAAATCGGACGCGTTTGAGAAGATTGACAATCAAGTCAAGGATTGGCTCGGCGGCAGACTTCGTTTGGAGCAGTTACCGGTCAAGAGCTGGAGTACGCAGGAGTGGCTGCACTTCCTCCGGGCTATTCCCCAGGACTCTGACAAAAAGAGGATGGTGGAAATGGAAAATACTTTCCACCTTTCGAGAAGCAGCAATTCCGAAATTTTAGCCCAATGGCT
>DATLBY010000183.1:0-4190 GCA_035526665.1 Bryobacteraceae bacterium | reverse complement strand
TGTGCAGTCTCCCGCTTGTTCTTGCTAAGTACTTTCGTTACTGCCGCGTTTTGCATTTCTTTTTCCTTCGACTCGTAATCGCCTACTGCGGACTTTCCAGGAGGTCCGGCCGCATACGAGCCGTCTTCTCCTCCGCTGCTTTCCTGCGCCACTTCCGGATCTCCTCATGATTCCCGCTGAGAAGGATCTCCGGAACGCGGCTCCCGCGAAACTCGGCAGGCCTGGTGTATTGCGGACAATCCAGCAGGCGAGCCCCATGGCCGTCCTCGCTGAACGATTCCCACACGGTGGATGCCTCGTTGCCTAAAACTCCAGGCTGCAGCCTCGCCACCGCATCCACCACCACGGCGGCCGCCAGTTCGCCCCCGCTCAATACATAATTCCCGACCGAGAGCTCCATATCCGCCAACTCGCCGGCCACTCGCTCATCGACGCCTTCATAGCGCCCACAGATCAACAGCAACTCGCCAGCCTCGCTCAACTCACGGGCGACCCGCTGGTCGAACAACGCACCCTGGGCCGATAGCAGGACCACTTTTGCTCCGGCCGGCCGCTCCGGCCAGATACTCTCGACCGCTTGAAAGATCGGCTCAGGCTTCAGCAGCATGCCCTCACCTCCACCAAACGGCCTGTCGTCCACCGTCTTGTGGCGATCCTGCGTCCAACTCCGCAGATCGTGCACCTGGATCGACACCGACCCGGCGGCACATGCTTTCGCTACCACACCGTGCTCGAACGGCCCCCGGAAAAATTCCGGGAAGATCGTGAGCACATGAAACTTCATTTTATATCCGTGAGCCCTTCCGGCAGATCCACTGTAATCCGCCGAGCCTCTAAATCGATATCCGTACAGATCGCCTTGGCGAAGGGAATCAATATTTCCGACCCGACATGCTCCACTGCCAGCAGTCCCGGGCCGCCGAAATCCCGCCATCCGGTGACGCGCCCTACCGTCCGGCCGGTTCGTTCCACCACTTCAAAACCTACCAGATCCGACTGATAATACTCGCCCTTCGGAACGGGCCTTCGCTGCTCCATCGGGATCCGTACTTCCCAACCTTGCAGCTCCTCTGCCTCGGTTCGAGTATCGATTCCGCAAAACTTGAACACCAGAAAACCCTGATGCTCCCAAACTTCCTCTATCTCCGCCGTCGAGGATCTGCTTTCATCGGGTGCAAAGAGATGAACCGGACCGATTTCCCCGAACCGTTCGGCATCGCATCCAAACGGGTTGCCGCTGATCTCACCGCGGATGCCCCGCGCTCGTGTCAACCGCGCTAGCGTCACCCACGCCGATTGCACAGCGAACCTACTCGAGAATCTCGAGCGTGAACCGGCGATTTAACTTCATCCCGGCCGCTCCCAGCAGCGTGCGGATCGACCTGGCCGTTCTGCCCTGCTTCCCAATTACTTTGCCCAGATCACTGGCCGCTACTCGCAATTCGAGCACCGTCACCTGTTCTCCGTCGAGTTCTTTCACGGCAACTTCCTCGGGGATGTCTACCAGAGCTTTGGCGATATCTTCCACCAGTGTCTTCATGGCTGCCATGTGTAAGTCCTCCTAATTTGCCAGAGCCGGAACAGGCTGGGCGCTTCAGGCTGCCGGCTGCTCGGCGGGCGCCGGATTGTTTTTGATCAACCGGGCCACGGTGTCGGACGGCTGAGCGCCGGCCTTCACCCAGTGGTCAATACGATCATGCTTCAAATGAATCTCTTTCGGCTTGGATACGGGATTATAATGCCCCACCACTTCCACTGCCCTGCTATTCCGCGCCCGTTCTTTCTCGATCACTACCAGGCGGTACGTGGGCTTTTTCTTGGCGCCGAACCGCGCCATACGAATCATTAACATATCTTGCTCCTAAAGTTTCTCATGGCAAACGGTTGCTTCAGCCCCCGAACATGCCTGGCATCTTAAAGTTTGACAGATTTGGCATCTTCTTGCCAAGAAGGCCGCCGGAGAAGGTTTTCATCATCTTGCGGGCCTGGGTGTACTGCTTCAGCAACTGATTTACTTCCTGCACGGTGGCGCCGCTGCCCTTGGCGATCCGGCGGCGGCGCGCACCGTTGATAATCATATGGTTGACGCGCTCTTTTGCCGTCATCGAGTCGATGATCGCGACCACTCGCGTGATCTCGTTCTCATCCACCTTCACGTCTTTCAATCCCTTCAGCGGACCGAGCTGCGGCATCATGCCGAGCAGTCCTTCGAGCGGGCCCAACTTCCTCAACTGGCGCAGTTGATCGCGGAAATCCTCCAGCGTGAACTCGTTGTCGAGGAGCTTGCGCTGCATCTTCTCGGCCTGTTTCTGATCGATGGTCTCTTCAACCTTTTCAATCAGCGACAGCACGTCGCCCATGCCCAGGATGCGCGAGGCTACGCGGTCGGGATGAAACGGCTCCAGCGCGTCGAACTTCTCTCCCAGACCGACGAATTTCAGCGGCTGATCGGTGACCGTACGGATGGAAAGGGCGGCGCCCCCGCGCGCATCGCCGTCCATTTTCGTGAGGATTACGCCGGTAATCCCCAGCTGCTTGTGGAACTCCTCGGCCGACTTTACCGCGTCCTGACCGGTCATCGCATCGGCGACAAATAAGACCTCGGACGGCGACAGCAGTGTTTTCAGCTCCTGCAGCTCCGCCATCAGTTGTTCGTCAATGTGGAGGCGTCCGGCGGTGTCGATCAGCAAAACATCCTTCCCGCTTTGCACGGCCTCTTTGCGCGCCGAGCGTGCCAGATCAGCAGGCTTGGTCTCTTCGGGAGAGCCCTCGTAAATTGGGACTTTGATCTCTTTCGCGATGACGCTCAACTGCTTGCGCGCCGCCGGGCGGTACACGTCCACGGAGACAACCAGCGGGTTGTGCCCGTTTTTAGCCAGATAGCGGGCGAGCTTTCCGGTGCTGGTGGTCTTACCGGAGCCCTGTAGACCCACGATCAGGATGGCGCTCGGAGGCTCATTGGCGAATCGCAGCTTCGACTGATGAGTGCCAAGAATGCGGATCAGCTCGTCGCGGACGATTTTGATCACCTGCTGGGCGGGAGAGAGCGCGGTCAACACCTCGACGCCCATGGCCTTTTGTCGCACGTTTTCAATCAGTTGCTTGACTACACGGAAATGGACGTCGGCTTCGAGCAGGGCGACACGGATTTCGCGCAGGGCGGTTTCCATGTTCTCCGCCGTGAGCTTTCCCTCGCCGCGCATGGTTTTGAAGACACGCTGCAGCTTTTCCGATAAGTTATCAAACATGTGACTGTTCTGAGGATTGCGTCCGAACGTACTGCGACCACTACTGAGGCAGTCTTTACATTATAGGGTACCGCCGGAGCCGGCGGCAATTGAGACGCCATCGGGCAGGGAAGGCGCTGGACACGGTATTCCGAATCCGTGCCGCGACAGGTTTCCGATCAGGTGAGGAGATCGCGGCTTGGGAGCGCAAAATGGAACGTGGTTCCCTGGCCCAATTGCGACTCCACCCAGATGCGGCCGCCGTAGCGCTCCACAACTTTCTGGCAGATCGCCAGCCCAATCCCCGTTCCCGAATATTTCTCGGCCGTGTGCAAGCGTTGGAAGACCCCGAAGATCCGCTTGAAATGGCGGGGGGCGATGCCGATGCCATTATCCGTCACGGAGAATACCCAGTCGCCGCCCTGCTTCTCCGCCGCGACATGAACAACCGGAGGCTGGTCCCCTTTCCGGTATTTCATCGCATTGCCGATTAAATTCTGAAACAACTGCTGCAGGTGGACCTCTCGAATCTCCAGCGTCGGTAAAGGGTCAAACGTGATGGTAGCGCCGGTTTCCCGGATGGAGCCATCGAGCGCCATGAGCGTTCTCCGCAGGACTATCTCTGCATGCACTGTCGAGGTAGGCTCAGACGCCAAAGTCGCATTTGTATAGATGCGGAGATCTTTCAGCAACGTTTCCATGCGCTTGGCGCTGTTGACCATGTAGCCGAGGAATTCATCCGCCTGCGCGTCGATCTTTCCTTCATAAACCTTCCTGAAGAGCTCGCCGTAGGCGGTCACGTTGCGTAGCGGCTCCTGCAGATCGTGACTGGCCGAATAGGCAAACTGCTCCAGATCTTCGTTGACGCGCCGCAGGTCGCTATTTGTCTCCGCCAGTTGCTGTGTACGTTCCGCAACGCTGCGCTCCAGCATTGCCACGTGTTCCATCTTCTGGGCATGCAGC